>NZ_CP034443.1:5810937-6113051 GCF_003952365.1 Mesorhizobium sp. M9A.F.Ca.ET.002.03.1.2
AACGGCGTGCGTACGGCGGTGCCGCCGCACATCTCGGCCGGCACGCGTGTTGTGGTGATGACGGCCGATGGGGCTTATGTGGAGCGGGCCAAGGATTAGAGGAGCCGATCGTCCGCGTTGGAGATTGGCGAAACAAGCACTGCGCAGCGCCTCCTTCCCCGCCAAAGCGGTCAAATTTGATTTGACGGCATGCATTAGAGGCGCCTAATCTATCGCCCGAGGTGTGACGATGGCACAGGCTGTCTCGACTCCTATCACCAGACGAAGCGTCGTCGCGGGGCTGAGTGTCGCCCCGGTGGCTTTGGCGGCGGCGGACAGCACCTACGCACAGGCCAACCAAACCACGCCTGAGAACAGTCTGTACGAGCGGCTGGGAGGCGTCTTCGCCATCGCAGCGGTGGTGGATCACTTCAGCGACGCGATCGTGAAGAATCCCATCGTCGGCCAGTCGTCCGAGAACCCGCGGCTGCGGGAATGGCATACCAAGAACCTTGCAAGGCTCCCCGGCCTCAAGTTCATGCGCACGCTCTGGGTTTGCGACGTGTCCGGCGGGCCCTTCAAGTTCACGGCCACCAAGCCCGGCGCGACGCCGCTTGGCCTTGAGGAGGCTCACCGGGATCTGCGGATCTCTCCCGCGGAATTCGATGAGGTCGCGGCGGAGCTCGGACGGACCCTCGACTTCCTCAAGGTGCCGAAGCCCGAGGCCGAAGAGGTCCTGGCAGCCTTCGCCGCCCATAAGGGCGAGGTCACCGCCGGCTACGCCGCAAAGGGCGGCTGAAGCCTCCTGTATTTCCGGTCCGAGCGAGCCTGCGGCTAAGCCGACGGCGATTGTCGACTACGCCGACGAGGCGATCGATGCCGCGCCAGGAACTGAGCGGCAACGGGATCGCTCACGGCGCTGCGGCCGCCTCCCGAACCAGGCAATGCGCGTCCAGCATGACGGTATCGCGGTAGACACCCATGGTGCAGCCTGGTGCCAGGCGGGCGACCAGCGTCGGTCCGTGCTGGCTGGCCCGCGCCTCCATCTCCGCCAGATCGGCACCGAAAAAGCCGCGAAAGGTCGCCGGGATCCGCGCCTGGGCAAGCGTGTCCTTGGTGACGACGAGAGCGTCGACGCGAAGCTCCCGCATCCGGTCGGCAAGGACCGATGCGTCCGCCGTCAGCACCAGATCGCGAATGACCTCCATGCGCCGGTGCACCTTCTGGTAGTAGCCCTTCTCATAGGCGATGGACAGTTCGCGGCTGAACAATGTCGAACGCCCCGTCAGAACCGGTGAAAAATTGAGGTCTTCGGCGAAACCGCCGACCACCGCGTCTTTCGGCAGCGACCGGATCGCCGCGATCAGGTCGCGGTCGTCCGGCAAGGCGTTGCCTGTCTTGACGATGCTGACCGCGAGCACGCCGGCCAGCGCCGCAATGCCGGTGCCGATAGCCAAGGTCCTGCCGCTGTAGCGCTCGATCAGCATTTGCGGCGAAAGCCGCGCCCGGATCCAGTCGGACAGAACCGGCAAGGTGGCCAGATAGGGCAGCAGCAGCAAGCCGGAAGCATAGCGGCTGGGCAGATGCAGCTTGAACAGCACCGCCGCCGACAGCATCGCGCAGATCAGCGAACTGACCAGCAGATAGAACGGCAGCGGCGAACGCGCGCCAGAGGCCGGTCCGGGGCGAAACATGCGCATGAGCAGGACAACGGGTCCAAGCCCGTTGGCAAGGACCAGCAGATAGAGCCGCGGATCGAGCAAGCCCTTGCATCCGCCGGCGAAAATGCCGAGCCGCGTCTGGCACAGGAAGTCGGCCGAGCCATCGGCTTCGAGGATCCTGCCGCGCCCATACAGGAAGGTTGGGATGGTTCTGGCTTCGGCAAGCGTGAAGACCGGGCCGAACTGGCTCTCCCTGAGCAGGAAGGGCGCGATGCCGGCGACCGTCGCCACCGCGGCAAGCGCGACCAGCGCCAGCCGCCGACGGCCGAGATCGATCCACGGGCGCTGCCACGGTGTAAGCGCGGACAGCCCGATCACCCCTGCCATGACTAGCGCGACCTGCGGATAGACGCCGGCCATCAACAGCTGCGCCAGCGCGACCTGCAGGACCCTGACGCGGGCCAGGCCGTCGAGGCCGACCAGAAGCAGCAGCGGCCAGAAGGCGCGCGGCGTGCCGCTGACCACGATGTCGTCGCGCACCACGACGTTGAGGATGAAGACCGTCGCGACGAATGCGGCAAGCGGATCGGCTCGCATCGCCCTGAGCAGCCGGTAGCTGAAGTAGGCGATCGGTGGAAACAGCAGCGCCGGCAGGATCTTGACGAAGACGAGCGGCTTGATGCCGACCAGCCAGGCGGCCCGGTAGACGGCGCGGTAGAGCCAGGGACTGACCGAATACCAATAGTCGGCGAGGAGATCGCCCTTGAGCAGTTCCGGATCGTCCCAGCGGCCCATCCAGGACAGGAACATCCGCGCGTCGTCCTGAATGGTCCCCTCGACGCGGAACACCGCCACCAGGAAGGCCAGACTGGCGATCAGCCCGAAGCCCAGCGACATCGGCAGCCAGACATGGTCTTCGTCGTCGCGGCGTTCCAGCCGCTGCCTGAGGAACGCCACGAACGCGGCCAATCCGGGCTGGCCGGCCGTCGGGGCGCTCAATTCTTGCGCCCCTGCGACTGCCGCAAGCCGCCGTCGGCCGGATCGGACCGCCGCACCAGGCCGAGGAAATCGGCGACGAACGGCGCCCCGGCGATGGCCGGAAGCACGTAGCGCAGCGTCGCCAGAATGCCGAGCACGGCAGCGGCGCCGGCGGACAGATACGGCGCGTAGAAATAGACGATCGCCGCGTCCCTGGTGCCGATGCCGGCAAAGGTGAACGGCAACAGGCCGACCAGGATCGACAGCGTGGCGAAGGCGGCGTTTTCGAGCACCGGCACATGGCCGTTCAGCGCCTGCGAAAACAGCCAGAACTGCAGGAGATGCGCGCCCCAGATAAACACCGAAAGCAGGATGACGCCGAGCGCGCGCACCGGCGTCGCCCAGAACCATTCCGACATCTCCTGCCAGCTGCCGGCGAAGGCCGAAAGCGCCCCGGCAAGGCGGCCGGGCAACAGCCTGCCGAAATGCGACAGGAAAAACGGCAGGATGCGCAGCGGTAGAATCAGAAGGACAAGCAGCGCGCACAGCCCGGCCACCGGCACCAGGAACCAAAGCATCGCCGGGCGGCCGATGCCGACGACGACCAGCCCGAACACGCCCCAGGCGAGCAGCGACATCATGTCGAGCGACTTTTCCAGCATCACGATAGCAAAGGCGATGCTGGGGCTTGTGCCATGGCGGCGCGACAGCACATGCGCCTTGGCCAGGTCGCCGAGCTTGGAAGGCAGGAACATGTTGAGCGTGCTCGCCGCCAGGATCAGCCGGTTGGCCTCGACAAAGCCGATGCGGCCGATGACGACCAGCGTGAAGCGCCAGGCGGTCAACAGCGTCAGCGGTATGAAGAACAGGATGCCGGCGGCAAGCCACCACGGATCGGCCGCCCGCGCCGCCCGCCACAGCCCGTTGACGTCGATGAAGGCATAAAGCAGGGCGAGCAGCGCCGCGCTGACGAGGAGGCCGGCGATCTTACGCATGCCCGCCGCCTTGCTGATGGCTGCCTTGCAGATGCCGTTCGAAGGTCAGCCGGCCGCCGGCCGCCAGGCCTTTCAGCCGCGGCGCAAGGTCGATGAACGGGACCAGCTGGCTTTCCTGATAGACGCGCGCCATGATCGTTGTGGTCGAGCTTTGATGGCCTGAGATGCCGATCCTGCCGACATCCTGCCAGCCTTGCGCGGCCGAGATCTCGTCGCGCACCAGCCACCCCTGCGGTGTCTTTTCGAACTGCCGACGGAAGCTGAACGGGGCGGCGGATTTGCCGGTGACGAGCACCTTCTGCAAGAGACGGCGCACGAGGTCGGGAAAGAAACGGCCGAATCCGAGCATGACGATGCGCAGCACGATGTTCTTGGCCGGCGTCAGCCGCGTGCTCTTGGCCCAGGCCATCTCGCCCGAAACATCGATATGCGTGTCCGACACCGATACCGTCGCGCCGCCGAGATGGGTGACCGCGACCTTGCCACGGCCGCTAAGCGCAAGCGTGATCCCGGTGTCGCTGGCGACCAGCCTGCCGTCGGCGAAATATTTGTAGACGCCGCCGCGCGACAGCGCCGCGACCAGCATGGTCGATGGCGTCCTGTCGACCAAAAGCCCGCAGCCGGAGAACCAGGCGCGGCCGGTCCGTTGCGGCGGGTCGAGCGGCCTGTCGCGGCGGAATTCCCGCAGGGTGAACAGCCAGCCCCACAAATGATGGCCGATGATGCGGTCGTCCGAATAGCAGGGCGGCCTGAGCTCGACGAGCGGCAGCAGGGCCAGGTTGTTGATCCGCAGCGCATCCTCGTGCCAGGCGCCGGCGATCTCGAAGCCGAACGGAAAGAAGTTGAGCGTCGACCGGCTCGAATATTCGCCGCCGACGGTTCCGTCGGGATGGACGAAATTGGCCAGGAAATCGATCGCCGCGGCCAGCGGCCGTCTCAGGCCGAGATCCGGCCGGCGCCGGTCGAGGTCGGCGAGCAGACCGATGGTCAGCGAGAGATAGCCGAGATCGGCGCCGCCATATTCGTCGAACCAGCCTTCGGCGTGCTGCCAGGAGAGCAACCGCCGCAGGCGCGTCGCCATCGCCACCTCGAAGCCCGCGCCGGGATAGCGGCGGCCGGCGCGTTCGAGGCAGGAGACGATCAGCGCCTCATGGTTGGAGAGCCGCCCGCTTTCGGTGTGCGAGGCCAGCCAATGCGCCCTGCGCTGCACGAAGGCGTCGATTTCCGGATCGGCGGCAAGCTCGATCACATCGAGCGTTTCGAGAATGGCGAACAGCGAGAAGGCGGCGGCGCCGGCCGCCCGTTCGAACGGATAATAGTCGTCGCACGAGCCGTCGGCATGGGCCGAGCGGGCGGCAAACCTGATGGCGGCCAGGATGTATTCGCGGATCTGGGGATCGCGGTGGTAGACATTGCCCGGCAGCTCATCCATCGACCAGACAAGCGCCAGCGGCAGCACGAATTCCTGCGACATGCCGCAGGGAAAATCCATCATCCGGTAATGCCAGTAGGCGCGGTCGAAGCAGCCATAGGTGGCGCTGACCGGCGTGCGGTCGAGCAGGGTGAGCAGCTTGGGGATTTCGGCCAGGACGAGGCTCGCAATGCCGCGCCGGACATCTTCAAACTGCACGGTCTTGCCCTTGTTCTTATTCTTACTGGCTGTCGCCGCCATTCCTGCTGCCGATCCTGCCACTGCCGCCAAAACGGTTGCGCCGCAACCCGTATCTCACATCTTCGAGCAGTTTTCGATTGATGCCGTTGATTTCGCCGAGAAGCGCGCAAAGCCAGCACAGGAATGCGGCGATCATCATGATCGCCGCGAGGATCAGGCTGGGTATGTGCGTGCGCTCGGTGCCTTCGAAATAGAGGACGAGCCAGCGCACGCTGAGAAAGAAGCCGACGGCGAAGGGGACGAGGCCAAGCAGGAAGAATGTCAGGCCCGGACGATAGATGAACACCGAGCGCAGGATCGAAATGCTGGAGCGGAAGACGTAGCGCGGGATGCTGCGCACTAGCCGCGACGGCCGCGTCTCGCCATTGACCTTGATCGGCACAGAGACGATCTTCAGCCCGGAGCGCCCGGCCTGGATGACCGATTCCAGCGTGTAGGTGTAGGAATCGAAGATATGCAGGCGCATCGCCGCCTCGCGCGACAGCGCGCGAAACCCGCTCGGCGCGTCGGCGACATCCGCGCCCGAGGTGAAGCGCACCACCCAGCTGCCCAGCCGCTGCAGCAATTTCTTGGTCGGCGAGAAATGGTCGATGGTCCTGATCGGGCGGCTGCCCACCACCAGCTCGGCGCGCCGTTCCAGGATCGGCTGGACAAGGGCGGGAATGTCGCTGGCATCGTACTGGTTGTCGGCGTCGGTGTTGACGATGACGTCGGCGCCCTCCTCCAGCGCGCGTTCGATGCCGGCGACGAAGGCCTTGGCAAGGCCGCGGTTGAAGGGGAACTGGACGATGTGGTCGACACCGCCCTTCCGCGCCACCTCGACGGTGCCGTCGGTGCTGCCGTCGTCGACGACCAGCCACTCCACGGCGTCGAACCCGGCCACGCCGCGCGGCAGGCAGGAAAGCGTTTCCGCCAGCGACGCTTCCTCGTTGAAGCAAGGTATCTGGATAATCAGTTTCAAGGGGGATCCCGATCAGGGTCGAAGCATGGGTAATCCGGATATCCGATCCAGAGGGATGTAGGAAGACGGAAAAGGTGGGGCTGCGGCAATGCGATGGTCAGTTAAACACGCTCGCCGCCCGTCGCGAAACGTGCAGATCACGCGGTATAACGACATCGCCATCTGCTGCCGCAGCACGACCTTCGAGGATGATCGAGCCAGCGCCCATGACCAAGGGCCTGAGGACGTCCTACAGCCTGCGACGTGCCTTAGGTCTCCTCGCCTGATGCTTTATGAGATGCCCGCTTGACCGCTGGTCTCGGCGGCCGGGACCGATACCGACAGGTTCAGCCAAGGATGAAACCCGCTGCCAGCACCGTTAGGATAAGAGACAGCGGAACGGCAAGAAGGCAGCACGCCTCCAAAGTGTTGATTTGCCAAAAGTTCATCGGGCGGTTCCCATGTTGGTTTCCATTCTAAACGGGCGGACCGGGACGGCAGTTCCACGGAAAATGTCGGAGCGTCATCGACGCCGCAAATCGTACTGGTCGGTCACGCCGCCTCCCCCGGTGGTCAGCAGCCAATGCTGTCGGGTCGCAAGCCAGCATGCGATTTGCCGGCGCCGGCATCACCAGTTGCCGGCTACCCCCGCGGCCGCCGCATCAGCATCATCCCGTAATGCACGGCCAACATATCCAGCCCCACCTTGAGCAGCTTCGTCACCACATCCCGCGCCTCTCCCGTCTGTTCGGCCAGGCTCTTCACCGTCTCGCCTTGGCAGCAGACTTTCTGCACCACGCCCGCCACCTCCCAATGCGCAAGCGCCCTGGTGGCGTCGGCATAGGCGCGGCCGGCCGACAGGATGCCGTCGGCAATGCCGCCGCCGATGCGGCCGCCGTCGACGCGCTCGGTCAGCGCCGTCGGCTTGACGCCGTCCTGCGCCGACACGCGAAAGTCCTCGCGGTAGCGCATGCCCGCTTCGCGCTGCTGGCGCGACAGCGAGGTGATGCCGGTCAGCGGGTCGACATTGCGCACGCGCACGATGCCGCCGGTGGAGGTGTGGCCGTCATTGGACACCTCATAGACGCGCCTCGCCTCCAGCGTGCCGGCCGCCAGCCGCTTGCGGCCGAAGGCGTCGTCCTTCAGCGCGAAATCATGGCCGATCTCCTTGCGAATGCGCACCTGCTCGGCCTCGCCCTTCAGAAGTTTGGGCGCCTTCGGCGGCCGGAGCAGTTTCGGCGACTTGGGCGCCTTGGCCTTGGCGGTCTTCTTGCTCATGGGCAGTCTCCTCGTTTGATTTGCAGCCTTCGCGGAACCTGCCGCCGTCTGGCGATCCGCTCACATCGCGTCCGCCAGAGCCGTGCGGCGATGGTCGCGGAACCGCGCTGCGTGATGGGCGCAGTAGCTTTTCAGCGGCCCCGTGCGCAGGCCGCAGCACAGCATGTCCAGCCCCGGCCGGCTGCCGGGCGCGTCGTTTTCGGGGTCTTCTTCCAGCGTCAGGTCGAGCGGCGCGCGGCAGCGGTTGAACAGGCAGTCGATGAAGCGCATGGCCGCGACATGCGGCTGGCGCCCGGCGGCTGCAGCGGGGCGCGACGCCGGCACCTCGGGGACCTCGCGGTCAGGCCCGTGGACCTCGCGCACGAACTGGCGCTGCGGCAGCCAGACCGGCGGCGCCAGCCTGGCCGGCGTGACATGCCTGGCTGGCCTGCCATGCCTTGCAGGCCGGCACTGCCTTGCCGAACTGGTTTGCTCGAGCAGCTTTGCCTGCTCGAGCAGCTTCGCTTGCTCTGGCAGCTTCGCTTGCTCTGGCAGCTTGTCGGTGTAGGCGGTCATGGTGTTATTCCGTTTCAAGAGATTGCGTGAATGCCGAAGCTGCTCCCCTCTCCCCGTTTCAAGAGGGCGATCACTTCCGGCGGCCAAGCTTCGCCTCGGCCGCCGCGCGGGTGGCGCCGCCCTGCCCGTTTGCCGGTCGAAGACGATGACCGCCTCGGTGCGGATGCACGAAAGGCCCGCATTGCATCTGCGGAAATTCGTGGCCGGAGCCGTGAGGAGGACGGCTCCGGCCGTTCCGGTCGCCGCCGGTGACGGCAAGGCAACCGGATCCGAGGCGCGAGCCTCGGGCTTCGTCCCGGCCGGGGAGGAGGACAGCCGGGACGGATGGGAAGGCGAAATGGTGCGATGCGGCTTGTGCATGGCTGCATATAAGCATAACTCAAAAATTTATGCAAGCCATTCTTTCATGGACGACACCGATTCTTATGTTTCAGATGGCGCCATGGCGAAAACCTCATTGTCGATCAAGGTCGGAGCGGCGATCCGCAAGGCGCGCAAGCAGCGCGGCCTGGTGATGCGCCACATTGCCGAGCACAACGACACCGACGTCGCCGCCGTCGGCAATTGGGAAACCGGCCGCAACCTGCCCAAGACCGAGAACCTTTTGAAGACCGCCGCCTTCCTGCGCGTCGACCCGGTGGCGCTCGGCAAGGGCGAGGTCGTCTTTCTCGACGATGCCGACAATGTCGCCGACGCCGAGATCGTCACCGACGCCGCCGCCCTGTCCGCCGGCCCGATGGACATCGAGCTTCTGGGCGCCGCGGTCGGTGGCGACGACGGCGATTTCACCTTCAACGGCGAGGTCGCCGGCTATGTCCAGCGCCCGCCCGGCATCGCCCATTTGCGCAAGGTGTTCGCGCTGCATGTGCTTTCCGACTCGATGGTGCCGCGCTACGAGCCCGGCGAGATGCTCTATTGCGGCGGCCGCGATGCCGTGCCCGGCGACCATGTGGTGATCGAGATGTTCCCCGAGGAAAACGAGCGCAACGGCAAGGCCTTCATCAAGAAGCTGGTCAAGCGCACCGCCGCCGAGCTGGTCGTCGAGCAGTACAACCCGCCGAAGACGCTGACCTTCAACCGCTATGCGATCAAGGCCGTCTTCCGCGTCATCCCGCTCAAGGAACTGCTGGGGTACTGAGGGGCGGCGGGGCGCGCCCCCCTCTCCGCCTGCGGGCCTCCCATCAAGCCCGCCTGGATCTCTCCAGGGGAACCTCGCGCTCGCTAAGCATCCGCGCCTCGGCGCGGCGCTGCTGCTGCTCGTCGATGAACGCCGCCTGAATCGAAACCGCCCCGCCCGGCAATCCGTCGGCCCGGCAGGCCTTGCAGACGAGGCGCCCAGAAAGGGCCGCCAGTGGCGTCTGCGCGGTCACCCCGAAACGCTTGAGCTCGGCCGGCTTCCACCATCTGTTGCGGCCGCAGTCGATACACTCGACCGCAATCGAGACGACCTCGGCGATCGTCGCTTCCTTGCCCGGCAATGCCATCGCCCCATACGTCTCCGTTCCTGTTTTGTTCGCATCATTATGGGTTTTTGCTGAAGAGTCGAGTCGGTTCCGCTCAAACCCGTGGAAAAGTTTAACTTGTATCAATTTTTGAGTTATGCTTATATCTTCGCATCGACGAATGATACCGCCGCGGACGATACGGATGGGCGGCAGCATCCGTCGCGGCCGCCGATAGCCCAAGGAAACCAGGATGGACGCCCTCTCCGCCCAATTCGCCCGTGACTGCGGCTATACCGGCGACAGCCCGGCCATGCTGGCGGCCTTGGCGGCCATCCGCCTCGACGGCATAGGCAAGGCCCGCCTGGGCCATGGCCAGCGCAAGGCGGTGATCGACCGGCTGAAGCCGAGCCAGGCCCTGTTCCTGGCGGCGATCCGTCCGGCGCAGTCGGCCGAGGAGGCGATCGAGGACGCCGCCCGCTTCATCGCCTGCTATCGCAACATGCCGCGCTGGCGCCAGGAAAGGCGCGGCGCCGATCTCGCCCGCGCCAGGCAGCAGCGGCTCCTGGCGCGCTTCTTCCGCCGCTACGGCCACCGCCTCTGGGGACGGCAGGCTGCCTGAGCCGGAGGTCGCCGAGAACATCGGCCGCGAATAGCTGGATCGCTCTTGCCGTCGCCAGGCCCGCGCCGTATGTCATCCCCTCGATGAACGAGATCGAATTCCGTCGCGCGCAAGCGCCCGACTTGCCGGCGATTGTGGCAATGCTTGCCGACGACCCGCTCGGCGCGCACCGCGAAGACGCGTCCACGCCGCTCGCGCCCTCCTACCTCGATGCCTTCAGGGCGATCGACGCCGATCCCAACCAGTTGCTGGCCGTGGCCGTCGAAGCCGGACGGGTGGTCGGAACCCTGCAGATCACCTTCCTCCCCGGCATTTCGAGGAAGGGCGCCTGGCGCGGCCAGATCGAAGGCGTTCGCGTCGCCCGGCAATGGCGGTCTCGCGGTGTCGGCAAACGGATGGTCGAATGGGCGATCGACGAGTGCCGTTCGCGCAATTTCAGCTTTGTCCAGCTCACGACCGACAAGAGTCGGTCGCAGGCGCATGCTTTCTACGAGCGCCTCGGTTTCACCGCCAGCCATCTCGGCTACAAGATGGCATTGTAGGCCGGGGCGCCTGTCATCTGCGCTCCTTGACAATCCGCCCACAATGTTCTCTTTATGTTCCGCACGAAACCACCTCAAGACAATGCGGCGTTCGTACCGCCGCGGGCGAACGGGCCGGATGGAAGCCAACATCCTCCACGCGGATCTGGACGCCTTCTATGCCTCGGTCGAACAGTTGCTCGACCCGGCGCTGCGCGGCAAGCCGATCGCCGTCGGCGGCGGCGTCGTGCTGGCCGCTTCCTACGAGGCCAGGGCGTTCGGCGTGCGTGGCGGCATGCCGGGGCGGCGGGCGCGCGAACTCTGCCCCGGGCTGATCTTCGTCGGCGGCCACTTCAAGGACTACCAGCGGCTGGGCGACGCCGCCATTCAAGTGCTCGGCGATTTCACGCCGGTGGTCGAGCGGATTTCCATCGACGAGGCCTTTGCCGACGTCGCCGGCTGCACCCATCTGTTCGGCCAGCCGGCCGAGATCGCCACAGCCATCCGCAGCCGCGTGCGGGCCGAGCTCGGCCTGCCGATCTCGATCGGCGTGGCGCGCACCAAGCATCTGGCCAAGATCGCCTCGCAAGTGGCCAAGCCCGACGGGCTGGTGGTCGTCGATCCGCGCCACGAACTGGAGTTCCTCCACGATCTGCCGGTCGAGCTGATGTGGGGCGTCGGCCCGGTCACTAGGCAGCGCCTGGCCGGCATCGGCGTCAGCACCATCGGCGAGCTGGCGAAAACCAACGGCGGGGCGCTGGAGCGCCTGCTCGGGCCGGCGGCGGGCGAAAAGCTCAACGCGCTGGCGTGGAACCGCGATCCGCGCAAACTCGAGACGCAGCGCCGGGCGCGATCGGCCGGCGCGCAATCGGCGCTCGGCAGGAAACCGGCCGAAGAAAAGGTCTTCGTGCCCACCCTGCTGCATCTGGCCGACAGGGTTGCCACCAGGCTGCGGGCAAAATCGCGGCCCGGCCGCACGGTGACGGTCCGCGTCCGCTTTGCCGATTTGCGTTCGGTGACGCGCTCGATCACGCTCGACCAGCCGATTTCGGCAACCGCCATGCTGGCCGAGATCGCCGAGGCGCTGGTGCGCAAGGTGCTTACCGATCATCCGCACGAAAGGACCATCTCGCTGCTGGCGATCGCCGTCTCGCATCTGGAGCAGCAGGCCTGCCTGCAGCTGGAGCTGCCGCTCGGCCTCGACGACGACAGGCGCCGCCCCGGTACCAGGAAGGGTGCGGCGCGCTGGACCGCAGACCGCGCCATCGACAAGATCCGCGACCGCTTCGGCTGGGAGGCGGTCGGCTATGCCTCGGTGGCGCTCGGCCTGTCACGATCGGTTCCCGACGCTTTTCGCGAGCTGGCCGAAAAGGAATTGTGAGCCGCCATCAATTATAACATCCGCCGAAGAATGCAGCGGCGCAGAATGAAGGCGGTAGCGATCCTTCGCGCCCCCCTCTGTCCCGCCGGCTTCAGAGTCCTGCACCGTCGCGACGGTGCACACAGGATCCCCAGGCCAGCGGCAACGGCAATCATCCGCGTCCGGTTGACGAACCGCATCCGCATGTGAATGATCCGCCGCGCCCGAGCCAGGCTGCTTCGACAGGCCGGCTGAATCAACACCCTCGAACAAAAAGAACCGCAATGACAGGCAACAGCAGGCTGCGCGGCGTGATCGCCGCCATTCCGACCCCGTTCACCAGGGAGCTCGAGCCCGATCTGGACCGCTTCGTCAGGCTGGCCGGCAGGCTTCTGGACGAAGGCTGCGACGCGCTCAATGTGTGCGGCACCACCGGCGAGGCGACGTCGATGAGCCTCGCCCAGCGCAAGGTCCTGATGTCCACCGCCGCCAAGGCCTTGCCGCGCGACCGCTTGATGGTCGGCACGGGGGCCGCGGCGGTCGCCGACGCCATCGAACTCACGCGCCATGCCGGAGACCTGGGTTTCGCCGGCGCGCTGCTGCTGCCGCCTTTTTATTACAAGAACGTTCCCGATGACGGGGTGATCGCCTATTTCAGCGCCGTCGCGGAGATGACGGCGGCACAGGCGGTGCCGCTCTACCTCTATCATTTCCCGGCGCTGTCAGGCGTCCCCTTCCACCCCGCTTTGGTGGCGGCGTTGCGGGAGCGGATCGGCCCGCGTCTCCGCGGCCTCAAGGATTCGTCGGGGGACCTGGCCTATGCCCGGACGGTGGCCGCTGCGGTGCCGGACTTCGATGTCTTTCCGAGCGACGAGGGATCGCTGATTGAGGCGAGAGGCGGCACATTCGCCGGATGCATCTCCGCCACCGCCAACCTCTCGAGCAGGCTTTGCGCCGCGGCCTGGCGCGACGGCGATGCCGACGCGCTCGCCACCGCATCCGCGATCAGAAAACGCGTCGCTTCCGGCCCGCTGATCCCCGGCATCAAGGCGATGGTTGCCGCCATGACGGCCGACGCGGCCTATGCCGCGCCGCTGCCGCCGCTGACGGCGCTCTCCGCCGCCGAGAGCAAAAAGCTCGAGCATGATCTCGAGGCTATTCTCGGCAGACGCGTCGGCGTCTGATGCGCTAATGTCTGTCGCCCAAAAGTGCGCAGCGGTTTTGGGATAACGACATGCATAAAAACAAGAATTTAAAGCCCAGACCGGCGACATGCCGCGTCGGAAGTGCGCGTCCGACCGACTGAGACCGGCGCTCCTGGCCCCCGGCTGCTCGGATGCACTTTGACGGGAGCACCTATTGGGCCGTTTGCCAGTCGTGCTCCTTCACCGCCTTGGCAAAAGCCGAGACAACAGGGGAAGGCAAGCGGTCGGCCACTGAAACGAGCGACACCTCGCGTATGATTTCAGGGTCGACGACGGGCCTGTGACAGACACCGGGATGGCTGGCCGAGTACTCTGCGATGAAGCAGACGCCCATGCCGGCGGCGATCATCGCCAGAATCCAATCCTCGCGCTCGCTGCGAAAGGCGCTGCGGATATCGAAGCCGATATTCCGGCAGAGCCCGTCTATGTGATCGCCATATTCGCAATTGATGCGCTCAAGATAGGCTTCGCCGCGGACATCCGTAAGATGAAGCGTATTGCGCGTCTCGAAAGGATGGCCGGTCGAGAAGGCGAGCCCGAAGCGCTCCCGGTAAACAGGATCCGCCTTCAGGCCGTGGTCGAATGGTTCGGGTCTTGCCAGTAGGGCGACGTCAAGCTTGCCCTCGCTCAGAAGGTCGGTGAGATGGCTTGCCGCGCCCTCGATCACGGTCACTTCTATGCCTGGATAGCGCTCTCGAAATTCATTGAGGAAACCGATGAAGCGCAGCGGGCCTATGGTGCACATCACACCGAGCGTCAGCGACGCGGTTTCCAGGGAGAGGAAGCTCCTGGCTGTCTTCTTCGCAGTCTCCGAACGCTGGAATACTTCGTCCAGATGGGTCCGCATCAGACAGCCGAAATCGGTGAGCCGGACGCGGGTTTTCTCGCGGTGGAAAAGATAGCCGCCAAGTTCCGCCTCCAGCTTCTGTATGGCCCGCGTCAGCGCAGGCTGGCCGACGTGAACGAGGTCCGCCGCGCGATGAAAGTTGAGAGTCCGGCTGGCCGCCAGAAAATAGCGGATTTCGTGCATCTCCATGATACGCCCCCGCCGATGTCTTGCCTGCATCGCCGCGATGAAAACTCGGCATTATCCGCCGCCCTCACGCCCAAGTAAACTTCACCGGCCTTTATGGCAGCTTGGCCGCTGCCGGAGCCGATTCGAAACCAGGATCGGCGCCAGCGAATGCGGTTGGAGAGATCGAGCCCACAGGAGATTCCGATGTCTGAAGCCAGTCAGGAAAAGTTGGACGCATTCTTGGGGAAAATGGTCGGTGATCTCGGTGCGATCGCTACGGGCGCGGGAGTCTTGCTGGGAGACAGGCTCGGCCTGTTCAAGGCATTGCGCGAAGGCGGCAAGATGACGGCCGCCGAACTTTCGACACGCACCGGCACCCAGGAACGCCTTGTAAGGGAATGGCTTTCCGGGCAGGCGGCCGCGGGCTACGTCGACTACGATGAAGCCAACGACGCGTTTTATCTCAACGCCGAGCAAGAGCTGGTGTTCGCCGATGAAGATAGCCCGGCCTTCATGGCTGGCGCATTCGAGGTCCTATCCTCGCTGTGGCTCGATGAAGAAAAGGTGAGGCAGGCATTCCAGTCCGGCAAGGGCGTCGCATGGCACGATCATAGCGCGTGTCTGTTTCGCGGCACGGAACGGTTCTTCCGTCCAGGCTATAATGCCAATCTGATCGACTCCTGGCTGCCGGCTCTGGAGGGCGTCGTCGAGAAGCTCGAACGCGGCGCGGAGGTCGCGGATGTCGGATGCGGTCATGGCGCATCGACCGTGCTCATGGCGCGTGCTTTCCCCAATTCGCGCTTCGTCGGCTTCGACTATCACGCCCCTTCGATCGGGCGCGCCCGCAAGGTCGCCGAGGAAGCCGGCGTCGGCGCGAACACGCGCTTCGAGGTCGCAACCGCCAAGACCTATCCCGGCACCTATGACCTCGTCGCTTTCTTCGATTGCCTTCACGACATGGGCGACCCGGCGGGCGCCGCCACCCATGTCCACGGGTCGCTGAAGCCGGATGGCACGTGGATGATCGTCGAGCCATTCGCGCATGATCATCTGGCGGCGAACCTCAATCCCGTCGGACGCGTCTACTATGCCGCTTCCACGTTCGTGTGCACGCCCGCGTCCCTGTCGCAGGAAGTCGGGCTCGGGCTTGGCGCCCAGGCCGGCGAGGCGAGGCTGCGCAAGGTGGTGACCAGCGGCGGCTTCAAGCGATTCCGCCGCGCCGCGGAGACGCCGTTCAACATGGTGCTGGAGGCCCGCCCCTAGCGCATTTTGCAGCCAGGTGGAATCACTTGCCAGAACTTCCATTGTGTCGCCTATCCGTGATCAGGCTACGGCCTAACGCACGTTGCAGCCTGTTCCGGATCAACTGGGAGGTAAACAACATGCATAGTTTTCAACGCAGAGAACTTCTTGTTCAAGGAGGCGCGGCTCTTGCCGCTATGGCTGCTCTTTATACTTCGCGTCGGGCTTACGCTTTTCCAACACAGGCGGGCGAGGAAGTTGTTCCGTGGCTGGATCAGCCGACCGAAAATCCCAATCCGGTAGGTATCCAGAACCAGCTTGTCTGGGAGGATCTGGATAGCTGGATAACTCCAAACGACAAGTTCTTCAGCATCTCGCATTTCAACCGACCAACGATCGACGAGAAGACATGGTCCATGGAGATCGGAGGCCTGGTCAAGAAACCCTTGAAGCTAACGCTCGCCGACATAAGGGCACGACCGCGGCAGGAGGTCGTTTTCACAGTGGAATGCTCGGGCAACCACGGTTTTCCCTTCTTCACCGGCGGCATCGGCAATGCCCGCTGGGCAGGGACGCCGCTCGCCCCGATCCTCGAGGAAGCCGGCGTTCTGGAGAAGGGCATCGAGGTCGTCTTTTTCGGTACTGACACAGGCGAGGTGCCGATACGCGACGTCAAGATGCAGCAGAACTTCGCGCGTAGCATGTCGCTCGCCGACGCGATGAACCCCGACAATCTACTCTGCTATGAAATGAACGGAGCCGCCTTGCCGGCAGCCAATGGCTTCCCGGTGCGGCTCATTGCTCCAGGCTGGTACGGGATCGCCAACGTCAAGTGGCTGAAGCGCATCGAGGTTCGCGACACCCGCTTCATGAGCCTTCTGATGGCCCGTGACTATGTCACCATCCGGGAGGAAGACCACAACGGCGAGACCGTGTGGACCGAGACCTCAGTCGGGCGAGCGCTGATAAAGTCCGCGCCTGCGAAGGTTACCCGGAAAGACTCAGATTACTCCATCATCGGAGCGGCCTGGGGGGCGCCGATCGACCGGGTCGAAGTGCAAATCGATCAAGGGCCTTGGGCTCCAGCGACCGTTGACCACAGTGAGGAGGCCGAGCACGCCTGGAAGATCTGGTCCCTGGATTGGGCAAATCCCTCTCCTGGAGAACACACGGTGACCTCGCGCGCAGTCAGCACCACGGAACAGATCCAACCAGCAATGGACGATCCCTTGATTGCCAGGAAACACACATATTGGGAAAGCAATGGCCAGGTGACGCGCCGCGTGCGTGTCTAGAGCATTTTGCAGCCAAATGGAATCATTTGGCGTCCGCATAAACGCGGCGAGTTACCGGTCCCACGGAACCGGAACCGCTCTAAGTGTGGAGCCTCAACAGGTTGTCCTCGGACAATCCGAGGCGACTGATGGGTGTTTTGGATTTTAGGCTGCCATGCGGGCGGTGCCAATTGTATCGGTGCAGCCAGACGGGCAGCTCGGCAGCACGGCGATCTGAGGTCGTGTAGGCTCTTGCGTAGGCCCATTCTCTGAGCGCGGTCTGGATGAAGCGTTCGGCCTTGCCGTTGGTCTTGGGCGTGTAGGGCTTGGTTCGGATGTGTTTGAGGCCGAGGGCTTTGCAGGCGGCGCGGAAGGCGCGGCTTTTATAGCAGCCGCCGTTGTCGGTCATGACCCGTGAGGTGGTGACGCCAAGGCTGGCATAGTAGGCGATGGCGGCGTTGAGGAAGGCGACGGCGCTTTCCTTTTTCTCGTCGGGCAGGATCTGGCTAAAGGCGATGCGGGAGGCATCGTCAATGCAGACGTGGACGAACTCCCAGCCCGCGCCGCCTTTACGGGAAGTCCGGCCATTGCTTTGGCCGGTGCGATCGCCGGTGATGCGATGGCCGATGCGGTCGAAACGGCCGAGCTTCTTGATATCGATGTGGATCATGTCGCCCGGCTCGTCACGCTCATATCGACGCACCGGCTCTGCTGGCTCAAGGTCCTTCAGCCGCGACAGCCCGGCCCGCGCCAGCACCCTGCTCACCGTCGCCGGCGAGACGGCGACCACACTTGCAATGTGCTTGCCCGTGAGGCGCTGGCGCCGCAGCGCAACGATCCGATCGGCCACAGCCCGTTCGGTCGCATTCGGACTGCGCCTGGGTCGCGACGAGCGGTCGACCATGCCGGCACGGCCTTCGGCCTTGTAACGCTCGACCCATCGCTTCACGACCTTCGCCGTCACCGCGAATTTCAACGCTGCTTGGGCTTGGGAAAGGTCGCCTTCCATGACCGCAAGCGCCATCTCCTCTCGACGAAGCGGCGTGAGACGGGCATTCTTATGAATGTTCATTCGGGTCCTCCGACGAATCTGAAGTGTGGTAACTCCAGTCTCCTCGGTCGGGCCCGAATGGACAACCTTCTGGAAACTCACATCTAAGAACTTGCTGCTATTCCCGTCCTCCCCTCACCCTTCCACCATGCTGATCTCGGCGTCGGGCAGGCACCAGGGCGCGTAACGGAAGTCGCGGATCTGGACGACCCGCTCGTCCCGCCATTCGACCAGCATGAAGCCGCGCACGGCGCCGTCCGGCTCCTGCGGGTCGCGGGATGAGGATCGCCGGCCGGCCGTCGACGAAGCCCAGCGACAGAGCCCAGTCGCTGATGCGGTCGTAATTGCCGAAATAGGTCGACACCTCGGCCGCGCCGCGGTTGACCACCTCGAGCTGGATATCCTGGGCGATCAGCGCCCTGACCGCGTCGCTCGGTCCATCTGGGAATTTACCTGCGTGGCGGAAACCCCGCCAAGGGAGGCAGTGTCAGGACGCTTCTGTACGTCTCTGGAGCGCTGGTCACGCTTGCCCTCATCCTTGTGACTGGATGGGCAGCACTCAATTGACGCGTTGGCGGCACTTCTTCGCAAGGAGTGGATCTGACGTTATAAGCTGAGGTGCCACAACCTTGCGCGCGCAGACGCCCTCCCGCGCGGCGGGTTCGTTCTCCGACCCAATGTCGGTCGTATAGGGTGTCATAAACACCGCCGAAATACGACCTACGTCCAAAACCCTCATCCGACTGCTTCGGCTGGCATCCAGACAGCCCGCTTCTGCACTCAGCTCCACCGACAGGGAAACCTTTGCGCCAGTTGTCTGTTGTAGCTCCAAGACAGAGGAGTAAGTTGAATGGCATCCGTCCGATACATCGTTGCGGACGTCAACGAGGCGGTCGCGTTCTATCGAGACAATCTCGATTTCAAGATCGACATGCACAATCCGGGCAAGTTCGCCGCGCTGTTGCGCGACGACTTGACGCTGTATCTCAGCGCCCCAGGTGCGGGGAGCGGTGGTCAGGCGGGCGGCGATCCGAAGCCAGGCGGGTGGAACCGATTTATGATCGTTACGAACGAGGTCGATGTCCTCATTGAGCGGTTGCGCCGGGCTGATGCAAGATTCCGCGGCGAAATCAGCGACGGCGGTGCCGGTCGCGCCATCTTGCTTGAAGATCCATCGGGCAACGTCATCGAGCTATTCGAGTTCAAGAAGGGCTGAGCCTGACGTAAAGCTGGTGGCGGCGGGCGGTTGGTTTGGCACGTCTGCTCATGGTCATGTCGCGTTCCGCCACCGACGGCAGATTTCTGCCGTCTTTGACCAAAGCGGACGAGCCTGAACCCACCCCGGCGACGTCGTTTATAGCCTCCAGTTTTGGGCCGACAGTGGAACGGCCGCTTCCTACATGGTAGCGCTGGAAAGCCGACCTTTGTATTCAGCGTAGTGGGCCGACTTCAGGGACGACGAACGGAGCGACGGCTCTTACTTCACCGTGATGGCAATACCGCTGAGATCGGCGTTGACTTGCAGGCCTACCTGCCTGCCTGTGAGTTCGAGTTGGGCGCCCTTGTCATTGGTCATGACGATCACCTGGGCCCCTTTGCCGAGCGCGCCGCCACCGCCCGCTGCACCGTACACCCCCGTCACATCTCGGGCGCGGCGTATGTGGCGCACGGTACCTCGGAAATAGGTCTTAGAGGCCCCGAAGGCGAGGCCGCCCGAGATGCCGCCGACCGAGATGGGATAGCGGCGACCATGGAAGGTCAGCGTGCCCTCGCCTCCGGCGCCACCGATGAAGAAGGCCGCCTTGTAGACGGAGAAGCGGATCGTACCGCTGTCGGCATGCGCGGAGCCGGCAGAGCTGAACCCTACTGCAGCGATAACCACAGCCGCGACTGAACGAAATCTGGACGAAATCTTCATGATGCGAGTCTCCTCGAGATCGCCGCTTACCCAGCCAGGAGGGCACGTCAGCGTCATGCCAAAGCCACAGCTGAACAGTCTCGCCCGTCATTTGTTCCAAGCACGCGGCCTGAATCCGGCTGCGAGAAGGCCGCCACGAAACGAGGCGGATGGCAAACATAGTCTCGATGGCAGGGCCGGTGGCAGCCAACGCTGGCTGACTCAGGATCGCCCGCACGAAGGCTACAGCCACGAAAGCGAAGGGATGCGCAAAGTGGCGCAACCCTGGCCACGTCGCCTTCGCGCCATCTCCGCGCTCTTCCCGTCCTCCCCTCACCCTTCCAAGGTGCTGATCTCGGCGTCGGCCAGGCACCAGGGCGCGTAACGGAAGTCGCGGATTTGGACGACCCGCTCGTCCCGCCACTCGACCAGCATGAAGCCGCGCACGGCGCCGTCCGGTGCCCCAGGCCCATCCGGTGCCCCAGGCCCATCCGGTGCCCCAGGGTCGCGGATGAGGATCGCCGGCCTGCCGTCGACGAAGCCCAGCGACAGCGCCCAATCGGTCGCGCGGTCGTAGTTGCCGAAATAGGTCGACACCTGCGCCTTGCCGCGCATGCGGGTGCGGTTGACGACTTCGAGCTGGATATCCTCGGCGATCAGCGCCCTCACCGCGTCGAAGTCGCGCGCGTTGAACAGATCGACATAGCGGCGCAGCCGCCGCTCGTCATCGGCGTCGAGCCTGGGGGCGGCGACCTGTTCGGGCTCTGACGCCAGCAACCGCAGTTGCGCCCGGCCGCGATGCAGCGCCGCCTTGGTCGCGGCCAGCGTGGCGCCGGTCACCTCGCAGGCCTCGTGCAGGGAAAGGCCAAGCACGTCGACCAGGATCACGGCGCCGCGCTGCGCCACCGAAAGCTGCATGAAGCTGCGCAGGCTGGTGGCGGCGGCGAGCCGTGCATCGGCATTGCCGGAGGGATCCTCGATCGTGGTCATGTCGGCCTCGGTCATGCGCGACCGCTCCCGCTGGCGCCGGCGCAGATGATCCTGCGCCGCATTGTGGGCGACGCGAAACAGCCATTGTTCGGGCCGCTCGACCGCCGCGCTGCCATCGATCGCCTGCAGCGCCTTCAGCAGCGTCTCCTGCACGATGTCCTCGCCGTCGATCACCGAGCCGGCCATGCGGGCGCAGTAGCGGTGCAGTTTGGGACGCAAACCGGAGAGCATCGCCTCCAGTGCGGGGCGGTCGAGTTTTTGTGGGGTCATGACGTCCGTACTCTTGGCTGTGGCATAGTCGCTCTATCCGGCTTTGCCGTCCTCGAGGATACGGTAATTGCCGATGATCCTGACAGGCGATCGCTTGACCGGGGTCGAGCGCCGTTCCGCATGGTTTTGGGTGAACGCCTTGAACGCCGCAAGCTCGGTGAGCTCGGCACTTCCCTCGCCGACGACATGCACGAACTCGCCGTCGTCCAATTCGAGCACGAGATAGCGCGCCGTCCGCGGCGCCACCTCGCCGAGCGCTTCGAACACCTTCGCCACCAGCGCGCGGTTTGCCTCCAGTTCGGTGTCCTTCACGCTGTAGCGAATGAGAGTGTAGCCCATCGTCCGTCTCCTCGAATGGTTGACCTGAACCAAAGACGTTTCGCGTTGCCAAAAAGATTCTCACATGCGGCGAATCTTTTTGGCCGCGCCCATCGTCTTTCACCTGTGGGCGGCCGCGCGGCAGCCATAAAGGAGAGGAGATCAGACCATGCATATCCAGTTTGCCGAACTGCCGGTGTTCGACCAGGACCGCGCCAAGGCGTTCTACACCAGGCATTTCGCCTGCAAGGTCGCGGCCGACGAGAAGATGGGCCATAGCGCCTGGCGCTGGATCGAGCTGACATTTCCCGGCGCTGTCACCAACCTGCATTTCGTGAGGCGCACCGACGACACGCCAGGCGCGGAGCCGGTGCTGGTGCTGGTCGACGAGGATGTCGAGGCCACGATCGCTACTTTGAAGGCGGGCGGCGTCGAGATCATCACCGAACCGCAGGAGGCGCCCTGGCAGCCGGGCCGCACGGTAGCGGAATTTCGCGACAGCGAGGGCAACCGCATGGTGATCGGCAGCCAATGAGCGGGTCCAGTTGCTGAGTGGGTCGGCAATTGTCGTTCTCTTGCGAGAGCAAGCAGATCATGCTGGAGAAGAACAACATCTCGAGCGGCCTGATCGGTAAATATGTCGAGACTTACGAGTTCGCCGACCGCGGCCCGCCGCAACTAACACGACGGTCGCAATCGGCATCGATATTGGCAAGGAAGTCTTCCATCTCGTCGGCTTTGGCACTGACGGGTAAGATCGCGTTCGGCCGCAAGATCAAGCGGCTGGCCCTCGTCGATACCTTCAAAAAGCTTGCGCCGTGCGTTGTCGGCATGGAGGCCTGCCTCAGCGCCCATTTCGTCAGCCGTGCCCTTCGCCGACCTCGGTGGGCCCGCCACGATCACCATTGGCGCCGACAACAATGGCGAGATTGCCTTCGGCGCTCTGCAAGCCGGCCTCAATGTTAATTACAGCCCATCGATGGTCTTCTTCACATGGGGCGGCTGTGACGAGATGGACGAAGTCAGCAGTGAATTGCTCGACGACGGCTCAATCGAAATCACTTTCGCCTACCACAACGGCGACGAGGCCATCCTCAAAGCCACGAAGCACTTCTTCAACAGCCTGCTAGAGTTATGGAGGGCTATTCCGCTCGGCACCTTGCTGATAGACTGTGTTTCGCTGGTTAGTTCGAACGCTGAGAACAACCATGTTTCCGTCTTCAGGTCGACAGTGGTGCCTTTTCCTGTTGCTTCCATTGCTGGTGGCGACGCCGATCGCCAGCAATGCTCAGGAGAATAGCGCCGGCTCGCCGACCGACCCCTTCCTCGGATTGGATCCGTCGTCGTTCGATCGAATATTCGGCGAGGCCCTTCGGCGCAAACCGCCGCCGCCCTCGCCCGCGACTTCACCGGAGATGCTGGCCAACAATGTCACCGAACTGCGTGTCTTCCTGACGCAGGAGCCCGGAGTGGTGGTGGGAGAGATCGCGACGACCGGCCCATCGACCCTCACGGAATTCCCGGTGGCGCTGGAGGATGGAGTCGTCACCTTTCGCGACGACGGCGCCGAGCCGGATCGAGAGAAAGGCGACGGTGTATTCACCGCGCAGTTCAAGTTTGACGCCACTGGGGAGTTCGCGGCGCTGCGCGCCGACCTGGCGGCGACGATAGACGGTTTAGGCGAGCAACAGCAGAATACCGGGTTGATACGGCGCGGGCCCCGCGACATCGTCACGACCGCCGCCGCAGCCAGCGATGCCGAGCTCAAGATGGTCGGCCCGCTTAACGAGGCACGCAAAGGGTTGGAGTGGGCACGGGGCCTGCGGGACAGCCAGGATCCGGACCCGCTGCGCGCGGCGCAAGGGCTGGAGATCAATATCGGCACAACACCGTTCCTGCGCCTGCCGGGGCCGCGGTTCCACGAGTTGCTGCCGCAGCGCTTCAGGGTCGAATACCTCTTCGATTTTCCGATCTTCCCGGGGTTTCCACCCCCGCTGCCCACCGCCATTGACCATGAGCGCTCACTGCTGATCACTGCAACGGATGTGGTCGAGGACAGCGCGCGCAGCTTCGATGCCTGCAGCGGGCTTGGGTCGCCGGGCGGCGCGTGGAGCTTCGGTCACCTGATGCGCGAGCTGGCCAATGGCACCGGCCTCACACCGGAGGAATTCACCCGGCACTGGCTATCGAGCTGGCAAATTCCCCAGGAGGCCAACGGCTGGATCGTAACCGAGCCAGCGCGCGCCATGCGGCTGCAATCGCTTGTTATCGACAACTGGCGGGCCTTGTCGCCCGGCGGCGTTTTCAATGTCGACTATTTCCCGGCGCGACTTCTCGCCATCGTCAATCGGCCCGACCTTGCCGATCGCATCGGCTATGGAACCGCCGGTAGCGCCGGCGAGGGGCGCTTGGTGTTCGGGCTGGTCTACCACGATCCAGCCTCCAATAGCTGCAATCCGATGAACTTCACCGTCATCTTCGAATACGGCATCGCTGCCGGCTCGTGCATGGAGGTCAAGGCGTGGCACCGGCGCTGGAAGGATCTCGACCAGTTCACCGTCGGCAGTGCCGCTTACAATCAGGCGCTGGAATCCATCACCCGCGCCGTCACCGATCACGGATCGAATCCCGGCCAGCTTCCCAACATGAGCTCACTCAGTCAGCTGAGGACCAACGAGACCGTGCTGAGTGTCCCCTGGCAGCTGCGCGAGTTCCGCCTGCAGCAGGACGGACTGCTCGATCTGGTCACGGTCAAGCAGACGCCTGACAATCAATTCAACAGCAGCGCGATCCTGCGGACCTATCTCGGCATCAACGAGGCCGCCATCCTCGACGATCGGCATGTGGTTCCCGAGCGCTTTCCCACTATGTTCGATCGGTTCCTGGGCGCCGTGTCCAACACGGATGTGAGTAGCTACTTCTGGTGGGTTCCCAATCCCAGCAGCACTCTCGCCGATCCGCTCGAGACGCGCCGCAAGTTTTCGCTCGCCACTTGCAACGGGTGCCACAGCGGCGAGACCGCAACCCAGTTCACCCATATCGGCACACGCGACATGGCCACGCCCGCGCAGCTCTCGGGATTCCTGCTGGGCGAGGACATCACGGTACCGCAAGGCGGCGGCACACATCACTATGAGGATCTGACCGAGCGCGAGATCGCAATGTCCAACCTGCTCGGACGCTCGTGCCTCCTGCTCCTGGGCTTTCGACGGTTGCCCTTCGTTCACTGAAGGCGTGCCCCCTTGCTGGTATTGTGCCTGGAATGATACTTTGATGGGCCACGCTGGATTGTCCTGCCGGGGCGCGGATCAACAATTGATCAGCAATTGCGTTTGTCACCGAGGGGTCGGACGCGCGCGGTGTACTATGCTTCTCCCGCGGCGGGTATGGCAGGGAAATGCCCTTTGCCATGTTCGGACGAGAGTGAAAGCAACCGACGGCCAAGCCCGGCCCGAGCTTTAATCCTGCTTGAATTGTTTATTTGGGGAGAAGGGAAATGGCCAAGCTCAAGATGTTCCAGGGTAACAATCCAGGTGGGAACATCCCAAACCAGCAAGGGTACAGGAATGTTGCGACCGGCGTGCTCAACAACCTCGCCGCTTTTCGGAACGCCTCCACCACGGACCGATCTGAATTGCTGAAGCAATATGCAACCCCCGCGCACAAGATTTTTCAGCAGACCAGAAGTCCAATACAAGACGTTGAGATCAGCAAAAACAATTGTAAGATAAGCATCTATAATGACGAAAGGAAAAAGCCCGCGGTAAATTTCGGTAAGCACAAAATGGTGTTGCCGGAGATGCAGACAGGCGACCCTCCGCTGGACTCCAATTATCTCGCCCCATATGTGCAAGCGATCGTTGCCCTGTATGGTGCGACTGGGGGCGGTACGCCAGCCCAAGTAACGGCCGCGTGCGAGTTCCTGTTCGGGATCATGCTGCTCACGCGCTGCCGATAAGAGTGGCTAAACCAGCAACGTCACCTGGTCCTCCGGGTTCGGGAGGACGGGGCTGAGGTCTGGGTGATCGGGTGCCAGCAGTCGCTTGCGGGCAAATCGCGGCTTGAAATGGCAAAGGTCGGGCGAGATCGCCCTGACTGCCGGCACGCCCACGACGTCGCGGGTCATGTCGGCAAACCATAACGCAACGTCCGCGCGGGCACAGGCCTCTAGAGGCGCACCGGGCCATAGCGCCTTGTTCTTTGTTGCTGGGGAATGCTTCACCGCGTGCGCCGCATCAAGCGGCGGCAATGCCATCGTCACCGCTTGTCGCCACGCCGCCCAGCTAGCGGTGGGACCCAGAGCGCGCACCGTGGCGAGGGAGAATTCCATCTGGACCATCTCGGTGAGAGCCGCCGCTCCCGCCTCGCGCATGTCAGGTCGCGCGGCGAATCCCAGCGCGACGTCGCTGCCGTCCGGCTCAGAGGACGCGGCGGCAGCCACGGGCACGCCGAGGTCGCTGGTGATGTCGAAGAGCCATGTGTCCCGCTCGCGCTCGCCGAGCCACGTAACCAGCCCGCTCGCGTCGTCGAGCAGCGCGAGATCGATCAGTGGCCTGCGCCTCCGGCCATACCACCAGCGCGTACTGGCATCGCTTTCGATCAACTCCAATAACGCGGCGTGTCTGGCGCTCTCGATATCGGCACCGCAGGCGCAGCCATTGCTGTCGCCGATCGCCACCGCGCTCTCGTCGCCCGTTTCCTTGCGGCCGATAAAGGCGAAGTCGGCAGGAACATAGGCTGCTGGCCCGCCATATGCGTCCTCGACCGCGAGCCAGTCGATCGGCGTGGCCGGATCGCGGCGCGGCGGCCGCCAATCGAAGCTGCGATGCCGTTCGTTCCACGCAATGCGGTCGCCGAGTTGGGCAGCAGTAAAGCCGTTCAGCACCTCGGGCGAGAGCACGGCGGGTCCGATCTCTTCGTCACGCGCGCTGACGAGTTGTTCGTCACCCCATGCCGAGCATGACACGAGTTCTGCGGCTTCGCGGAGTGCGCTTGTCCGGGCGCCCGTCGCGGTGAAGCCTCGCCCGCTTGCCATTCGCCCCGGCACTGGCCGCGCCGCGCGCGGGAAACCTGGTATCTTGAGCAGGGCGGCGCCCGGTATCGCGATCGCCAGGCGGACAGGGCCACGCTGCGGGAGCTCAACGGCGTTGAAAAGCTCCTCAAGCTTCCGCGCCGACCTGTCTTTCGCTGTCATATTCTCTCCCTTTGTCCCATCTGGTGCAATTACATCGACATAACCGGTCAACCGCGCCACAATACCTGGGGACCATGTCGTAAGCTGGCCACGATGCAAATTGAAGCCGAATCGCCGGCGCTGAAGGCGATCCTGTTCGCGGACCTTGCCCAATACAGCCGCTTGACGGCCGCAGGTGAACTCGCAGCAATTGATCTTGTCACCCAGTGCTTTTCGCTGTTCAAGGACCACTGCCCGCAGCACCGCGGAGAATTCGTCAAGACGACGGGCGACGGTGTACTGGCCCTGTTCGATAGCGTTTCCGACGCGCTCAACTACGCGGTCACGATGCAAGACAAGCTTGCGGCCCTAGCCGTGGAGCAGCCCGCTGCTGGCCGGTTTAGGGTTGGACTCCATATGGGCGAAATCCGCCGCCGTACAGGCGACGTCTATGGCCATGCTGTCAACCTCGCCGCCCGTGTGCAAACGCTAGCCACACCCGGCAGCATCTGCGTCACTGAGGAGGTCTACCGCGCGGCGCGCAGCACCACCGACTACGGGTTCCGCTTCGCTGGCCGCCACGCCCTCAAGAACATGCCTGAAACGATGTCGTTCTATCATGTGATTCCGCATCACATGTCCCAGGACAAACCCGGCCCCTCGCAATTCTCGATCTCCGTTATGGGTGGGCTTGCTGTCCTTGATAGCGACGGCGAGCCCGTCGCCTTGCGGTCGCGCACGGCGCAGGCACTCATCGGGTACTTGGCGCTCTCGACAGGCTTCAGGGAATTGCGGGACAGGATTGCAACGCTTCTGTGGCCCGAGCGTACACCAGCCGAAGCGAGGAGCGCCCTGACCGGTGGTCTGCGCATTGCGGCCAAGGCTCTTTCCGGCGAGTCAAAGAATTCGGGACTGCGGCACGGCAACCACGTGACCCTAGATCCCGCACGCGTGATCGTTGATATCAACCGAATCTTCACGGACCTCAGCGAAGGCAAGGTCGACGATACGCTGCTCGAGCGGTCGGATTGGACCGAGGCGATTCTCTATGGCTTCGAATCGGTCAGCAGCCTCTATGGTGCCTGGCTCCGCGTGACTCGCCACAACCGCCGGAACCGGGCAGAGGAAGCGCTGGAAAGCCTGCTGAGCCGTTTCGATGCGAGCGAGCCGGTCATCCGGCACGCGGCAAGCGCTTTGCTCATGCTCGAGCCATCCCATGAAGGCGCGGCACGTTGCCTGATGCGCCACCATGCGTTCAATCAGAATGTCGCTGCCGCGCGGCGCGTTTACAACAAACTCGCGAGCACCTTGCGCCAAGACTATCAGCTGGAACCCAGCGTCGAAACCACTGCGCTCGCCGCCAGTTTGGCGGACCCCACGCTCCCCCGCCAGCCCGAAAAGCCATTGCAAGGCCGTGCGCCGATCATCGCGGTCTGCACTTTTGTGAGCGAGAGCGATGCCGTTGCCGCTTTCGCGTCCGGCTTCCGGTCCGAACTGATTATCAACCTTTCGAAATTCCGAGAGTTGACGATCCTTGATATGCAAGATGGCCGCGACGCCAGTGATGCTGACTATCAGCTCAAGGCCGATTGCCGTGGACTTGGCAACCAGTGCGCGCTCTTCGTTTCGCTCGAAGAGAGAATGGCGTCCCGAGTCGTGTGGAGCGAACCGTACAGGCTCACACTTGCAAACTGGCACGCTACGCAACGCCAATTGGTCGGTCGGCTTGCCTCAAACCTGGAGATCTATCTCTCCCAAGACCGCCTTGCGCGTGCGCTTCAGCGGCTGCCCGAAGACTTGGACGTCTATGACACGTGGCTGCGCGGCGAACACTTGCTCCTACGCTGGTCGGCAAAAGCAGAAGATGAAGCCGAGCGGCTGTTTGACCAGGCGATCATCGAGGATGCGACGTTCGCACCGGCACACGCAAGCCTCGCAAGCGTTTATAATTCGCGACATTTCATAAGACCCGGCTGCCCGCGCGACGCGCAGACCCAACAGCGCGCGCTCGCTCTGGCGAGGCGTGCGGTCGAGCTCGACCCCCTCGACGCGCGCAACCACATGGTCGTGGCCTGGTCGACGGCGATGGTGCAACGCTTCGAGCAAGCCGAATTGCACTTCGAATTGGCCGCCGAGCTTAATCCGAGCGATCCAAAGGTCATTGTATCGGCTGCGTTAGGGTTGGCTTTCATGGGCCGCATGGATCTGGCAACCAAACTGACCGCCCATGCTCTTGAGCTGACGCCGCTATTTCCAGACTATCAGTGGTCCCATCTGGCAACCACGCGCTTTCTCGCCGGTGACTATTTGGGCACGATCGAGGCCGCTGAGCGTTCGCAGAACGTGATCATCGATACGCCGGGATGGAAGGCGGCAGCGCTCGGCAAGCTCGGCCGCCTCGAGGAGCGGGAGGCAGCGCTGAAGGAGTTGCTGCGCGCGGCGGAAGCTGCCTGGGCCGGACCTGCCAACCCGTCGAGGCGGGACATCATCCAATGGTTTCTCGGCGCCTTTCCGATCCGCCGCACAGAAGACCGACTTAAGGTGGCGGCTTCGTTGGGACGGTTTTAGGAGGCTAGTCGTCGCTCGGGAGATTGCTGGCCTGCGTTCCTCGCCGTCGACCTCACACGGCAGGAGATCGGCGTTCCCGTCGTCCGCGTCGTCGTGCCCGGCATGCGGCCGGTGCGCCGCCGTCTGGCGGCCGGACGGCTGTTCGATGTCCCGGTCAGGCTGGGCTGGCGGGAGAAGCGGATGTCAGCTCGGGAAATGAATCCGGTCCCGATGACGGCGTAAAGGAGCAATCCCATTAAAAAAGCTCTCGCAAAATCGGCCCGGTTGGGAGAATATTAGCGCCCTCTAAATAGTGGAGAGAGAAATGAAGAAAACCTGCGCGACAGGAGTTCTGATCTTGGCTCTGGCTTTCAGCGGTCCGGCGTGGGCCGATACAGTCAGGGTGGGATACACTCCGGAGGCCTACTCGCCCTTTTTCTCGCAGGATGCTTCAGGCAAATGGGGAGGATGGGAACTCGAAATCGTCGACGCGCTCTGCGTGGAGGCTAAGCTCGACTGCGTCCTGACGCCGACCGCATGGGACGGCATCATCCCAGCCCTCACGACCAAAAAGATCGACATGATCGCGGCGTCCATGTCGATAACCGAAGAACGGATGAAGACGATCGATTTCTCCGACCGTTACTACAAGTCGCCGGCCGCGGTAGTCGCGGCCAGGGGATCAGAGATCAGCGCTACGCCGGAAGGCCTGAAGGGCAAGATTCTTGGAGTCCAGCTGTCCACTACCCATGAGGCTTATGCCCGAAAGCACTTCGCTTCGGCAGTGGCCGAGATCAAGGGTTATCAGACGCAGGACGAAGCGTTTCAGGACCTCGCGGCAGGAAGGGTCGACGCCGTGCAGGGTGAAGCTATCGCGGCGGAAGGCTTCTTGGCCTCAGACCAGGGAAAGGCCTGCTGCGAGGCGAAGGGCAACGTCGTTGACGACCCGGAGATACTCGGCCTCGGCGCCGGCTTCGGCTTCCGGCAGGACGACGACCCTCTCAGAGAGAAGATCAACGCCGCCATCAAGGGCATCAGGGCAAGCGGCAAGTACGACGAGATCTCGAAGAAATATTTCACTTTCGACATCTATGGCGATTGACGAGGTGAGATCTGACTGCCGACTTCGACAAAGTTGCCCCGGTCGGAAGAACCGGAAATCGCCCGATCCGGACTTCGCAATTTGACAGCTCCACAGTCGGCATTGGGGGGCAAACACGGACACGATGCCACCGGAACCGAATGTCTTCTGTGGATGGCTCCCGCGATGCAAGGGGTGATTTGACGTTTTGACGATTGGGTCTGGTGCAGTCTTCTGTCCGGCCTATTGATGCAGTCGTTCATGGTGACCGCTGGCCTTGATGGTATCCGCGAGTCGGGTCCCACTCTGCTTTGCGGGCAATGACGCCCACGACATTCGCACGGGTTGTCCCGGCTCCCGGTCTGACCGGTTCGCCATCACATCTCATCGCCCTTGCAACTGGTGAACTTCCTGCTCCTTCGCGTCTCGCTTCATTGGCACCGAACCAGATCAGGCTGCGGCGCTGATCGGCGCCCGATAGGTTCCCCCGCGCGTCATGATGGCCCAGGCCACGCGTACCGTCCGGTTGGCGGCAGCCACCGTGACGAGGCGTGCTGGTTTGCGGGCCAGCATGGCAAACAGGCGCGGATCAACCGATGCTGGCTGTATCCTCGCCCGTCGGACGAGCGAGGTCGTGCCGACCACCAGCAGCCGACGCAGGTAGCGGAATTTCGCGACAGCGAGGGCAACCGCATGGTGGTCGCCAGCCAATGAGCGGGGCCAGTTGCTGGGTGGGCCAGCAATTGTCGTTCTCTTGCGAGAGCAAGCAGATCATGCTGGAAAAGAACAATATCTCGACCGGCCTGATCGGCAAAGCGCACCTGACGCGTCGGCCCAGTCTGTCGGGCGATTGCGTGATCAAGCAGGAACGTACGTCAACCTGATCGCGTCCTCGCCGATTAAGTCGCTGGCCACGAGGCGGAGCGGCGGCCGTGGGCCGGCAAAGAACGGCTTGCCGCGACCAAGCACGACGGGTGGAAGTAGAGCCGATACTCATCGATAAGACCAAGGTCGGTCAGGCTTCGTGCCAGGTCTGGTCCGGAAACTGCAATCTCCCCATCGAGCCGAGCTTTCAGGCCACGTATCACCGCCTCGACGTCATCCTCGACAAGTGTGGCGTTGGGGCCGACTGACTTCAACGAGCGCGACACGACCCACTTCGGTTGGCGCCGCCACGCCGCCGCGAACTCGTGTCGCTCCGCACTCCACTCAGGACGGTCTTCGTCCCAATAGCGCATGGCCTCGTACATGCGGCGGCCGTACACACTGCCGGTCAGGTCGCGCACGTGCTCTATCCAGTGACGAAAGAGCGCGGGATCTGGCGCAAATTCCTGGTGGTCGACATAGCCGTCCAGGGACTGGTTCATTCCGAAGACAATCTTTGCCATGCTGCAAATTTCCATCCCGAGTTGGTTCTTCACAATAGCTGGAACCGCTGTGACACGGAAAGGAGGTTGGGCGCAAACGGCGCGCCGCTTTGTCGGTGTGACGAATATTTCTCGTTTACCACCGTCCGCCGGCGGGGCTACTCGTAGCGGTCGTGGCGGCGCACCCAGTCCATTCCCTCGGCTTCGTTGCGCCCCTTCGGCATAAGGTCGAGCATGGCGTAGGTGCCCATCATCACTTCTACGCCGCGGCCGTAGGTGGAGTAGGTGCGGAAGACCTCGCCCGCGTCGTCCTTGAAGAACGCGCTGACGCCCGGCCATTCCTCGCCGGTTTCCCGCCATTCGCCGAAGTTGTAGTCGATGTGCCCGGTGGCCACCTCCTCGGGCGTGAAACTGACCCGGAAATCGTAGTTGAAGTCGTTGCCGAAGGACGACACCCATTTGAATTGCCAGCCCATACGTCTGCGATAGCGCTCGATCTCGGCAAGCGGCGCGCGCGAGACGGCGATCATCGTGACGTCGTGATGCGCCAGATGCTTGTTCATGCCGTCGGTGTGATCGGCCATAAATGAGCAGCTCGGGCAGCCGTCCTTCCATCCCGGCGCGAACATGAAATGTTGTACCAGAAGTTGCGAACGGCCGTCGAAGAGATCGCCGAGCGTGCGAGGGCCATCCAACGTGTCGAACACGTATTCCTTGTCGATACGCACCCATGGCAGGGCGAGCCGATCGCGTGCGACCTTGTCGCGAAGATGGGTGAGGTCCTTCTCCGCTTTCAGCAGGTTCCGGCGGGCGGTCAGCCAGTCATCGCGTGAAACAACAGCGTGTTGCATTGTCAGTCTCCTTCGGTTGGGCGACGGAAATGTCGCGGTGCTGCGAACGGGCGGAAACGAGTTTCAGCCACGGCGATACGTGAAAGAGGCTCATCAGCAGATACATCAGGGCCATGTCGTTGATCGGCATGAAAGCCGAGGCGGCAGAGCACATGGTCATGCCCGGCGAGCCGACGGCAGAGATCCAGGCCATCAGTGCGAAGGTCGGGGCGGCGGCGAGCCCGAGCCAGCCGGCAAAATCGACCGCCTGCCCGAGCAACGAAGCGGCTTTCTCTTTTGCTGCAAACATCATCATTTGCCGTCCTCCGGTCGAATTCGCCGTTTCCAACGGTTTCGATACGAAGACGCTATCTCGGGCGGATGGGGAGGTGAGAGTTACAAGTGTGACGGGATATCAATGGAGGGCCGGAAACAGATTTGCAGCTTCTGTCTGCTGCCAAGCGAAGAGTGGACGTTCGCACCAGCCCACGCTGGCTGGTCGATATGGGCGCGCCTTGCGGACTCTGAACCATCAATCTTCATGAGCGTTGGGGTACTGCGCTGACGCTCGCCCCATCGGCCCGAATTGTCTTTCCGTCTTGTCGCGGCAACGTGGCACCGTCAGGAAAAAGAAACATCAAACAGGAAGATAGAGACCTGTCTTGATTCTATTTATGCAGATCGGGCGCCTGGCGCTTGACATGTTCATGGCGGTGGTCCGCATCCGCGCTCGCAAATCTGATATTGGCCGCCGCAAGCGCCGGCATGTGCTCGAACAGCTCGTCTTCCAGCGCCGTGGTGATCTTCTTCGCTTCGGAGACCGGCAGGCTTTCTTCGACGGCGATGGCGATGTCGGCGTGCAGCTTGTGACCGATCCACCCGCGCCTTGGCGTCGACGAGGCGCACGTCCGGCACTTGCGCGGCGGCATCAGGCTCTATGCCGTCGAGCATGCGGGTGCTGGTCGACGACGATGTCGAGGCAACGATCGCCGCTTTGAAGGCGGGCGGCGTCGAAATCATCAGCGAACCGCAGGAGGCGCCTTGGCAGCCTGGCCGCACGGTGGCGGAATTTCGCGACAGCGAGGGCAACCGCATGGTGATCGGCAGCCAATGAGCGGGTGCAGCCGGAGGGCGGGCATCTGAATTTTGACGCGCCACTTTGAACGGCTGGAGAGAGTGGGGAGCGGACATGCCCCTGCCAATTGCATATCGAACCCTGACGAGCATTGCGCTAGAACATCGTGCCACGCTACGTCATGATCTCCCTCCAAACGCCCTAAGCGAGGTCACATTGATGCATGGCGCGCCGGGTTCATCAGACCCGCATCACGGCGGGAGAACGAGTTCGGCATCATGCCTGCGAATGGGATTGCCCCTGCGACCTATCTCTTCGCGGCGCGCGCGCTGCGCGACTTCGGCGACGGCTTCGTGGCCGTGCTGTTGCCGGTCTACCTCCTCGCGCTGGGATTCTCGCCGCTGCAAGTCGGCATCATCGCTACGGCATCGCTGCTCGGCTCCGCACTCCTGACGATCGCCGTCGGGTTTCTCGGCGCACGTCACGACCTGCGCCAGCTGCTGCTCGCTGCTGCCAGCCTGATGGCCGCCACAGGCGTCGCCATGTCCGTGGTCCACGATTACGCCCTGCTGCTGGTGGTCGCATTCGCCGGGACCGTGAATCCTTCGGCTGGGAGCGTGAGCGTCTTCGTGCCGCTTGAGCATGCGGCGCTCACCCGCGCGATGGCAGATGCCGAGCGGACAAAGATGTTCGCGCGCTACAGCCTGATCGGGGCGCTCGCAAGCGCCGTCGGAGCCCTCGCGGCAGCTGTGCCGGACATCACCGCTCCAGTGGGCCTCGACAGGCTGACCGCGATTAAGATGATGTTCGTCCTTTATGCGCTTGCCGGCGTCGCCGGTGGGCTTCTCTATGCCCGGATCCCCCGGCGGCGCGCCGCACCTGGGCCTGTCGAGGAGTCCGCGCTCGGCCCCTCACGGGCCATCGTCTTCAAGCTTGCGGCCCTGTTCAGCCTTGATGCGTTTGCAGGAGGATTCGTGGTCCAGTCGCTCCTGGCGCTCTGGCTGTTCGAGCGCTTCGATCTGTCGCTTTCGGCTGCTGGCGTGTTCTTCTTCTGGTCAGGCGTGCTGTCGGCACTCTCCTTCCCCGTCGCCGCCTGGCTGTCGCGGAAGGTCGGACTCATCAACACTATGGTCTTCACGCACATCCCGTCCAGCATCGCGTTGATGCTAGCGGCGTTCGCGCCCACCTTGCCTCTCGCTCTCTCCTTGCTGCTGATCCGCGCTGCGCTCTCCCAGATGGACGTGCCGACGCGCTCGTCCTACGTGATGGCCGTCGTAACGGAGGCGGAGCGGGCGGCGGCCGCGAGTTTCACGTCGGTGCCGCGCAGCCTTGCCGCGGCCGCGAGCCCGGCCCTGGCGGGAGTCCTGTTTGCTGCCTCCTATCGGGCCTGGCCCCTTGTCGTCTGCGGAGCACTGAAGATCGTCTACGATCTCCTCCTGCTGATGCAGTTCCGGCACTTGAAGCCGCCGGAGGAACGCTGACCCGAACCCTCTATTCGCACGATCAGGAGACGACCACGATCTGCCAGACGGCAACACCGGCAAGCGCCAGCCCGGCGGCGCCTTCGAGGGTTCGGGAAATGGTTTCGAGCGGCTTGCCGGCGAAGAAATCAACCAGACGTTCCCGAAACAGGATCGACAACACCGCGACGCAGGACAGCGTCAGCGCCACGCCGACCATCATGGTGATCGCGAACAGAATGCCGGCGCCGGGAATGCCTCTGGACATCGCGAAGGTCATCGCGAACAGCGTCAGCGGGCACGGGATCAGACCTGCCATCACGCCGACTGCCTCGCCCTCATGCTTGTGGTGACGGCCGTGGCTCAAAGCACGCCAGAGCATCCAGACACCGATCAGGCCGAGCAGCCCACGGCTGATATCCTCCAAAAGCGGAGCGCGGCCGACGCTGCCTAACGCTATGGAGACCAGCGGCAGCGAGAGAACCGCAATCAGAACGGCAATCATCACATGCGTGAAGGACAGCGTGATCGATACGAGAAGGCCGCGCGGAACCCTTGCATCCGAACCCGCAAGATATGTCGCCAGCACAGCCTTGCTGTGGCCGGGCGTCAGCGCATGCGCAGCGCCGAAGACAACGCCCATCGGCAGGAAGGCCATGAACGCCAGCCAGTCGCCCCCCATTGAGAGCAGTTTGATCTGCTCGCCGAGCGTCAGGTAGATCGTGCGCTGGAATTCGACAAGAATTTGGAACATCAGCCGACGGTAACAGAAATGAGCCGCTCTGGGCGACCGTTAGTGGCTGTCGTGTTCGCCGTGAGCATGTTCATTGTGAGCATGTTCATGGCGACGATCCGCATCCGCGCTCGCAAACCTGATATTGGCCGCCGCAAGCGCCGGCATGTGCTCGAACAGCTCGTCTTCCAGCGCCGTGGTGATCTTCTTCGCTTCGGAGATCGGCAGGCTTTCTTCGACGGCGATGGCAATATCGGCGTGCAGCTTGTGACCGATCCACCGCGCCTTGGCGTCGACGAGGCGCACGCCCGGCACATGCGCGGCGGCATGGCGGATTTCGCCGATGACGCCAGGCTCGATACCGTCGAGCATGCGGGTCAGCACCGAACGCGCCGACTGCCAGACGATGCCGAAGATCGCCAGCGTGATGAGCAGGCCGACAACCGGGTCGGCCAGCGCAAAACCGAGCCAGACGCCGAGCGCCCCGATGACCACGGCCAGGCTGGTCAGGCCGTCGGTGCGGGCGTGGTAGCCGTCGGCAATGAGTGCGGCGCTGTTGATTTCCCGGCCGACGCGGATGCGGAACACGGCGACGGCCTCATTGCCGAGAAAGCCGACAATGCCTGCCGCCGTCAACCAGCCAAGATGCGTCACCACGCGTGGATTTATCAGACGCTCGATGGCCTGATAACCGGCGACGATGGCGCTGAACAGGATGATCACGACGATGATGATCCCGGCAAGGTCCTCGACCCGGCCAAGGCCGTAGGTGAATGTCGGCGACGGCTTGCGGCGGGCCAGCATGAACGCGATCCACAGCGGAATGGCGGTGGTGGCGTCACCGATGTTGTGAATCGTGTCGGCCAGCAGCGCCACGCTGCCCGACAGCACCACGACGACCATCTGCATCGCCGCCGTGATGGCCAGGATGACGAACGACCATTTTATCGCCCAGATGCCCCGGTCGGTCGTCGCTATGGTCGCATCGATGACCCCGTGGGTATGGCCATGCCCCCCGTTGCCGTGGTCGTGACCGTGTACGGCATGATCGCGCGCCCCGAACCCGAGCCAGTCGAGAATGCGCGCGCCGAGAGCGCTCACAGGTATTTCGCCAGCTGCTTGAGTTCCGCCAGCGAGTTGCCGCCCGTTTCCGCGGTGTCCGTCAGGCAGTGCTCGATATGATCGTGGATCAGTTCGCGCTTCGCGCTGCTGATGGCGCTTTCCACGGCATGGAGTTGCTGCGCCAGATCAACGCAGGGACGATGCGCCTCGAACATGGACAGCACCGCCGCAAGGTGACCCTGCGCGCGCTTCAGACGCTTCACGATAGCGGGATGCGAATGGTGGATGCCTTCGGACATGCTTCTTTCGTATCCTCCCCCCGGGGATACAGTCAATGCTTTTGGACTCACTCTGCTGCTGCTGCGTGTCCCACAGCGCCGAGAAAACCGTCAGCCCGCCCTGCGATCCGCTACCCTCCTACGGATAGCTTGCCGGCCGCCGGCCGCGTCGTATTATTTCGTGACCGTGTTGCGCTGGAACCTTCCTTCGCATCACGCGTTCGGGGCGCTGTATTCGCAATGCCTCATATTTAGGCAACATGGGCGGCGAGCGAATACCGGTGAGGAGCAATAAGCATGGGTTGGGGAGGAGCATGTTATCATGTCGAACCGTGAAATTGGAACGTCCCATACGCTCAGCCTGCGCGTCGCTGATCTCAAGGCAAAGATGCGAAGCACAGGGATTACCGAGCACGAGATGAAAACTTTTCAGAAGGTTGCTGCCATCATGGGAGGAAGTGAAGGCTCTCTACGGCTGTATGCCGACGACCTGATTGCAGCGTCTTTCGTTGTCGAGGCGCTGGACGACCACGCACCGAATTGACGGTCGTAAACCTACTGGCGATCAGCCAGGCACCACGTCGAGGGCCAGGGAAATGGCGCCCAAGACGGGCGACCACTTCCCTGACGCTGCAAGTGCGCCTGACGCTCGGCCACCTTCCGCAATATTAATGCATGTCGCCCAAAAGTGACCTCGGTTTTGGGACAACGGCACGCATAAAAACAAAGATCTAAAGCGCGTCGCATGAATCCGTTTCGACGCGACGCGCTTTAGGCAATCGAGGTGCTCTCCGACGCCCCCTGTCCGGGAGGACAGAGGGGGCGCTGACCCGCAATGCCGGCATTAAATTCTCTTTTGTCTCAATACGATGCAAGCCAGAAGTGAATCTGTTTGAGAGGCGCGCCGTCTCAAGTCACAATGGCGGCACAGCGGCAAGCCCTCATTTTCCCCAGCCGGGAAAACGCCCCGGGCGCAGCCATTGCTGCGCCGGGTTGCCGTCGCCCGAAAGCACGGCCTCCACCAGCCAACGCGCCGTGGCCGGTGCTGCATGCATGCCGATCGAGCCCATGCCGCCATGCACGAACAGCCCCTCGACGGCGGTCCTGCCGGCGACCGGAAGACCATCGGAGAGCATCGGCCGGTTGCCGGGATAGACGTTGCTAACCCGCGGCGAGCCGAGGCCAGGCAGCATGCGCAGCGTGCGGCTAGCGATCCGGCTCGCCATATCCGTGTTGCGGACGAGATCGCGGAAGGCCGGCTGGACCGATGCGCCGAGCCGCGCATCGCCGCCGCGCATCGGATTGAGACAGATGGCCTCGACGGCCGGCTGGTCGTCCCGCTGGTCGGCGACGTCGGCAAGGCCGGCGAGGCTCATCCGTTTTCCCAGCTCTTCCTGGTCCGGCCATGTCAGTTCCTCGACGATCCATGGCAGGTCGAAGTCGAGCTTGCCGAGCTGGATCAGCCAGCCGCGGCCGGCGGTGAACGGCAGGCCGGGAAGCGGCCCGTCGCCGACGGTCCGCCGCAGCAGGTCCGACATCCATAGCCCGTTGGCGATGAAGACGAGATCGGCTGATATGATCCCCTGATCGGTCAGCACGCCCTGGACCTTGCCGCCCTTCGAGAAAATTTGGGCGACGCGAAGCCCTGTCTTGATCACGGCACCCGCCTCGCGGGCGGCGTGGGCGAAGGCATGCGTCGCCCCCATCGGCTCCAGCGTCCAGGCGCGGCCGACGTGATAGCCGCCCGCCACCTTGAAGCCGATGCGCGGATGATCCCGCGCGAGCTCCGCGCCGGTGATCCTTTCCATGGCGATGCCGGCGGCGCGGTAGCGATCGGCGACAGTGCCGGCCGCCTCGAAGCTGGCCTCGTCCTCCGAGATGAGGAGGTGGCCGATCTTGCCGAACTCGAACGGCACCGGTCCTTGCGAAAGCGCCTCATAGATTGCCGCGCAGCCATCGAGCATCTCGACCACTTGCGTCTGCGGGCCGCTGAGCAAGGTGCCAGTGTTGCGTCCTGAAGATTCGGCGGCGATCATCGCCTGTTCGAGAACGAGCGTTGTGACGCCCCTCGACGCCAGCTCGTAAGCCAGCGTGCAGCCGGCGATGCCGGCGCCGATGACGACTGCGTCGACCGGTCTGTTGTTGGAGCCCGATTGTTCTGCACGGCCCGATGCGAGTGACATGAATTCCCTCTGCGGATACCCGCTTTCGGATACTCGTATACGAGAATACAGATATCCACGCAAGCGGCTTTCTGTTAGGCAAGGTTCAAGTGATAGGGAGAATCGATTTGCGTGGACTTGGCGAAGGCTTGATGCAAAAACCGCAGACCGTGGCGGAACAGGTGGCGAATGTGCTGCGCGAATCGATCGCCGACGGCAGCCTGGCGGCGGGCACGCCGCTGCGTCAGGACGACCTTGCCGAGCGCTTCGGCTTCAGCCGCATGCCGGTCCGCGACGCCCTTCGCCAGCTCGAAGCCGAGGGCATCGTTTCGATCCATCCAACCAAGGGCGCGCATGTCGCCAGGATGGACGCCGCCGAGATCCGGGAGATTTTTGCGGTCCGCGCATTGCTCGAAAGCGAAGCGCTGCGGCTCTCGGTCCCGAATCTCGCCAAGGAGAAGCTCGACGAGGCCGGCCACGTGCTCAAGCAGATCGACGCCGAACCGAATGTCGGCCGCTGGGGAACGCTGAACCGCGCCTTTCACCTGGCCCTTTACAGCGCCTGCGGCAACGCCCGATTGCTCGGCCTGATCGAAGCCCATCACAACGCGGCCGACCGCTACGTTCGCGTTCTTCTGTCCAACCTCAACTATCGCGGCCGCTCGCAGGAGGAGCACTGGGATCTATTGAATACATGCCGCCACCGCGATACCGAGGCGGCCGTTCGCCTGCTGAGAAGGCACCTCGGCGAAGGCATGGAAACGCTCGCCCAGGCCGGGCTGGCGGGGAAGTCCTGACCTTTGCCGGAACGATCGCGCAAAATGGTGACGCCACGGCCGAGCGCCGGCCGGCAACGCCCATCCTTCAACACCGCGATCAGTCCGCCGGGTGTCAGCCTTTGCCGTGCGCTGTCGAAGCTCGGCCTGTGCTCGCGCAAACAGGCGGAGGTCTTGGTCGCCGAAGGGCGCGTCCGGGTCGCCGGCAAGGTCGTGCGCAACGGCTCGATGCGCGTCGATCCCGGCCGCGACCGCATCGAGGTCGACGGCAGCCGCGTCGTCGCCGAGCGCAAGGTCTATCTGATGATCAACAAGCCGCGCGGACTGGTCACCACCCGCGATGATCCGCAGGACCGCGGCACCGTCTATGACTGCCTGGCCGGGCTCGACCTGCCCTTCGTGTCGCCGGTCGGCCGCCTCGACAAGGCCAGCGAGGGCCTGCTCCTGATGACCAACGACACGCGCTTCGCACAGCGCCTGCTCGACCCCGCCTCGCACGTCGCCAAGATCTATCACGTGCAGATCGGCGCCCTGCCCGACGAGGCCCTGCTGGCGCGGTTGCGCGCCGGCGTGACGGCCGATGGCGAGCTTTTGACGGCGCGGTCGATCGAAATCCTGCGCAGCGGCACCAGCACCACATGGCTGGAAATCACCCTCGACGAGGGCCGCAACCGCCATATCCGCCGCCTGCTCGGCGCGCATGACGTGGAAGTGCTTCGCCTCGTGCGGGTGGCGATCGGCCCCTTGCGGCTCGGCGACCTTGCCAAGGGCAAGGCACGCCACCTCTCGGCCGACGAGCTGGTGCAGTTTGCGGCCTGAGTGAAAACGCATCGCTCTCCCTTCTCCCAAGAAGGAAGGGGAGAAGGGAAGGAGCGGCGCCGACTCGGCAACTCGGGCCGTTACTCGGCCGGGACCGGGCTGAGACCGGGATCGCCCATCGACTGCGGTTTGGTCTCCTTGCGGGCCGAGGCACGGGCGAGCACGCTTTGCCGGTTGACCGATTTGCGCTCGGCATCGATGCGTTGGATCAGGATTTCCGCGCGCTCGATGGACCCGAGCAGGGCCAGGATCGTGCCGCGTTCGGCGGCGCCCGCATTCGGTCCGAGCGCCAGCGTGCGGGCGCGCAGTTCCTCGACCTCCGGGAGATTGACATGGCCGGCCGGCATCTGCGGGTCGGAGATGCCGTAAGTCGGCAAGATCTCCCGCAGCGAGACATCGAGCTTGCTCAACGCGACGTCGACGATGGCCTGCGCCGGACTGCTGAACTTCTCGCGCCGCACGCGGCGCGCCACTTGATGCATCGATTCCGTCAGCGCAGCCGTGAAATCCGCCTCCTCGATCAGGCTGGCGATCAGATCGAGCTGGTCGTAGGGCAGATCCTCCTTCATCAGATCAGCGGTGTAGGCACGGATATCGCGGCTGAGGATGTCGGTTGCGAGATAGTGCTCGCCCGGATCCGACGGCGCCTTCTTGGACGAGCGTGCGATGTCGAGGAACATGGCGCCGGCCTGGAGGTGGCGGGCCGTCTCCTGCTGAACGGCGGGAACGGCCCTGGCAAAATCGCCGGCCAGCTTGCGGTCGAGGAATCTCGGCGTCGAGAAATCCTCCGCGTCCTCGTCATCCGTATGCCCGACACGCGACAGAACCCGCTCGAACACACCGATGAACGGGAATAGCAACAATGTGTTGAAGATGTTGAAGAAGGTCGAATAGACGCCGACCGCGACCGGCACCAGGGGAAAGGTCTCCTTGCCGTCGACGATCACCGGAACGGCGGGGTCGCCGCCGAAGAACTGCATGACCCACGCCAGGATCTCGATGGAGACGAAGAACAGCGGGATGGTGATGCACACGCCGATGATGTTGAACGAGATGTGCGCGTAAGCGGTCCGCTTGGCATTCTTCGAAAGATTGAGCGAAGCCATCCACGAGGTGATCGTGGTGCCGAGATCGGCGCCGAGCGAGAAGGCGACCGCCGTTGTCCAGTCGAGAATGCCGGCGGCGCCAAGTCCCATGACAATGCCGATCGTCGCCGAGGACGAATGGATCATGGCGGTCACACCGGCGGCGATGAACACGCATTTGAGAAGGTTTAGGTAGGAATCGGCCGTCAGCGTTTGCAGCAGGGCCATGACTTCGGGCAGATTGCGAAGCGGGCGCAGGCCGCCGGTCATCAGGTTCAGGCCATAGAAAATCAGCGCGAAGCCCATGCAGGTGAGCGCTATGTTCTTGACCTTTTCGCTTTTGGCGAAGCAGTAGACCAGCGAGAACACGCCGGCCAGGATCAATCCGAGCGGACCGAGCGGCAGAGCGATCAGGCCGTTGCCGAGCGTGGTGCCGATATTGGCGCCCATGATCACGCTGATCGCCGGTCGCAAGGCGATCACGCCGGCATTGACCAGGCCGACGACCATGACGCTCATCGCCGTCGACGACTGGATGACGCCGGTGATCAGCGTTCCCGCCAGCACGCCCTTGATCGGCGTTCCCGCGGCCTTGGCGAGAAAGGCGCGCATCCGGTTGACCGAAAGCGCCTGGATGCCGTTTGCCATGAAATCCAGGCCGAGCATGAAGATGCCCAACCCGCCGATCACCGGCACGAGGATGTCCTTGAAGATATCTATGTCCATGTCACGCAGTCCCCAACAAGCCGCCACCGCGGCGCGATATGACGTTCGGTTCAGTTGCTGCGCGAAGCAGCCCGGCTCAGTTTCCGACGGACCCCTGCCTTGCCCAGTACTGTTCGATCTGGTCGACGAGCGCCTTTGGCAGCGGCACATAGCCGAGCGCGGCGGCGTCGCCCGCGCCCTGTGCGAAAGCGAGCCGGAAAAGGTCGTGCACGCGACGATAGCGATGTTCCGAGCGTCCCGAGACCTGAACGACCGCGAACACCGCCGTGCTGATCGGATAGGCGGCATCTCCGTCCCGGTCGGTCAGCGAGGCGAAGAAATCGGTCGTTTGCGCCCAGTCGATGGACGTTGCGGCAGCCTGAACGCCCTCCGGCTCCGGCTTGACGAACTTGCCGGATTTGTTCTGGATCAGGGCGTAGGAAAGGTTTGCGCGCTGGGCCTGGCCGGATTCGGCATAGGCGATCGCGCCTTTCGTGTCGTGCACGGCTCGAATGAGGTTCAGTGTGCCTTCCGCGTCAGTGCCGAGCGGCCACGAGATCAGCGTATCGGCGCCGTATTTGGCCTTCCACTCCTCGCTGGCCGCCGACAGATACTGCGTGAAGACAAAGGTCGAGCCGGAGCCATCCTTGCGGTGAAGGACGCTGATCCTGAGATCGGGGAGCGTCAGATCCGGATTCACCGCCTTGATCGCGGGATCGGACCATGACTGGATCTTGCCCAGATAGATGTCGGCGAGAAGCGGCCCCGTCAGGCGAAGACTGCCCGGGCCAATGCCGTCGAGATTGATGACGACGGCGATGGCGCCCATCACGATCGGAAACTGCTGGCGGCCGGCTTTCCTGAGTTCGTCGGTGTTGATCGGCGCATCCGTCGCGGCAAAGTCCATGTCCGGCTGATCGAGACGCAGGACGCCGGCGAGCGAGCCGACGATTTCATAGTCAACCTTCCAATCGGGCGAAACATAGTCGCCGCCATCGGCGCGTGCGTTCTCGTAGGCCGCTGCCCATTTGCCGATGATCGGGGCGGCCAGTGTCGATCCGGCGCCGCGAATGGGCTCGGCCTGCGCAGCGGCCCCGATCACCAGGGCAACAGCAAGCGTGATGGCGCCGCCCGATCCCGTTATCTTCGCCCATGCACCCCGCAGTGAAGCAAAGCCGGCTGAAAGCATCATGACGATCCCCCACTATACTGCGCAAACAGGTAGCTACTTTTCAGCCTTGGCAGATATCAACAGTCATCCGTCCGGCGAACGAACGCCGGCCGAGAAACAACATCGCTGATCGTATGAACTTTGGTTAACGATTGGATGACAAGATCTTGTGGGGGCGACTCTTTGTATTCGAATCTTTCCAACCGCCGCACTTACCCTGGAGAATCGTTTGGCAAGCCCGCGCTTCGTGCGTGATCGGCGCGTTGCAGCCCGGCGATCTTGCCAAGGCAAGGCACACCATCCCAGCGCCGATGAATGGTCAGCGTTTCAGGCCTGAGCAGCCAGCCGCCTCTACGCAGCCCCTGCGAAGTCCACGACAATCTTACTTCGCGTCGTGGAAGATGATGCCGACGGTGTGGCGCATGCCGGAGCGAAGCCGACTGACGCCGTGCCTGAGATTGACCCGGTAATTGCCCCTTGCGCCCTGGACCGGGCGATTGTGGACCGCGAAAGCAACCGCGTCGCCAAGGCCGAGCGGCACCACCTCGGCGCGGCTCTGCATACGCGGACGCTGCTCGGTCAGCACGAACTCGCCGCCGGTGAAATCCTTATCCGGTTCGGACAGCAGGATCGCCACCTGCAGCGGGAAGGCAAGATCGCCGTAGAGATCCTGATGCAGGCAGTTGAAGTCGCCGGGACCATATTGCAGCAGCAGCGGCGTCGGCCGCGTCTGGCCCTGGTCGTGGCATTGCTTGAGGAACGCCGCGTGTTCGTCCGGGTAGCGCTGGGCAAGCCCCAAGCGCTCGTTCCAGTCGTTGGCGACCGCGGCGAGGCGCGGATAGAGCGCGGTACGCAGGCCGCCGATCAGCTCCGGCAAGGGATAGCTGAAGTAACGATACTCGCCCTTGCCGAAGCCGTGCCGCGCCATATGGACATGGCTGCGGAAATGGCTTTCGTCCGGATAGAGCGTCGCGATCTGCCTGCACTCCTGCGGCGTCAGCAGCTTTTCCATCACCGCGCAGCCATAGCCGCTCATCTCCCCGGCCAACGCCTGCCAATCATATCCGGCGACGCGCGCCCGTGCCGATCGGACCGCTGCTTTCGAACCTATCGAATGGATGGTCATGGCTTTGCCTCCTCCGGCTTCGCGGGCTCCTGCCATAAGATGGGTGAGAAACGGGTGCAAACCACCCGTTTCCTGCCAATCGGGTTGCGAAGCTGCCGATCTCGCCATTGCGCCGCTGCGCGCGACGCATCATGGATTTCGGCAAAATCGAGCCCATATCCCTAGTATGGAGCTTTGAGCGTGAAACTCGCGCATGCAGCCCTGCTTGCGGCGGCTTTCGTGGCCGTCATGGTCGTTTGCCCTTCTTTCCTAGCCGGAGAAGCGAGCGGCCAGGACAGGATTGCGCTGCGCGTCGAGATAGACGGCGCCATCGGTCCGGCGAGCGCCAGGCAGTTCAATGAAGCGCTGGCGGTCGCCACGGAGCGAAACGCCGAGGTTCTCATCCTGCAGATGAACACGCCCGGCGGGTTGGCCACCTCGATGCGCGAGATGATCGCCGACATCCTCGCCTCGCCGGTGCCCGTCATCGGCCATGTCGCGCCCGCCGGCGGGCATGCGGCAAGCGCCGGAACCTACATCCTCTACGCGACCCATGTGGCGGCGATGGCGCCCGGCACCAATCTGGGTGCGGCAACGCCCGTCGAGCTTGGCGGACCGCTGCCATCCTTTCCCGGCGACGGCGACGACAAGAACGACGGCACAGGCTCAGAGGCGGGCAAGGACGAGAAGAACGCCACCGGACCGCCGCCGGGCGATGCGATGACGGCCAAGGCGACGAACGACGCGGTTGCCTTGATCCGCAGCCTGGCTGAACTGCGCGGGCGCAATGCCGATTGGGGTGAAAAGGCCGTGCGCGAGGCGGCCAGCCTGTCGGCCAATGCGGCGCTGCGGGAGCATGTCGTCGATTTCGTCGCCCGCGACACGACCGAACTGCTTCGGCTGGCCGACGGCCGGACGGTGGAAGTGGCCGGCAGGAAAGAGGTGTTGGCGACGAAAGGGCTGCCGGTCGAAACGCTGGAGCCCGGCTGGCTCATCCGGCTTCTCGCCGTCATCACGGATCCCAACATCGCCGTCATCCTGATGCTGATCGGCGTCTATGGTCTCGTCTTCGAGTTCACGAGCCCGGGCGCGGTCGCGCCCGGTGTGATCGGCACGATCTGCCTCTTGCTCGGGCTCTATGCGCTCAATTTCCTGCCGATCAACTATGCCGGCCTTGCCTTGATGCTGCTTGGCATCATCTTCCTGGTCGTCGAGGCCTTCAACCCCACCGTGGTCCTTGGGCTGGGAGGCGTGACTGCGTTTCTGCTGGGCGCTGCCATGCTGCTCAAGACCGAGGGGCCCGGCTTCGAGATGTCATGGACCGTCATGGGCATCGCCGCCGCCCTGACGCTTGGCCTGGCGCTCCTGACCGGCAGCTATCTCTGGGCCGCGCGCAGGAACGCTCCGCGTGTTGGCGCACAGGCCATGCAGGGGTTGCCGGCCAAGGTCCTCGACTGGGAGGGCAGCGAGGGCCACGTGCTTGCCCGGGGCGAGCGCTGGCGGGCAAAAGCCGACGAACCGCTTGCATTGGGCGACAGCGTCGAGGTGACCGATGTCAGGGATCTCGTGCTGACGATACGGCGCCGCGATGCGCGAAGCAAAGGAGCAAGGCAATGATCACCGCGTATGTGGCCTATCTGGTACTCGCGCTTGTCGTGCTCATGTTCCTTGCCGCGGCCATTCGCATCCTGCGGGAATATCAGCGTGGCGTCGTCTTCACGCTCGGCCGCTTCACCGGGGTCAAGGGGCCTGGCCTGATCATCCTCATCCCCTTCGTGCAGCAGATGGTGAAGGTCGATCTGCGGGTGGTGGTCCAGGACGTGCCGCCGCAGGACGTGATCTCGCGTGACAACGTCTCGGTGAAGGTCAACGCGGTGCTGTATTTTCGCATCGTCGATGCCGAGCGGGCGGTCATCCAGGTCGAGGACTTCATGGCCGCGACCAACCAGCTGGCACAGACCACGTTGCGCTCGGTGCTCGGCAAGCATGAGCTCGATGAAATGCTGGCCGAACGTGACAGGCTCAACAGCGACATCCAGGAGATCCTCGATCAGCGAACCGATGCCTGGGGCATCAAGGTCTCCGATGTCGAGATCAAGCATGTCGACCTCAACGAGAACATGATCCGCGCCATCGCCAAGCAGGCCGAGGCCGAACGGCTGCGGCGCGCGAAGGTGATCAACGCCGACGGCGAACAGCAGGCGGCGGCAAAACTCGTCGAGGCCGGCAAGATGCTGGCCGAGGAACCGCAGGCCATGCAGCTGCGCTACTTCGAGGCTCTCCATGACATCGCCGGTGAGCGCTCGTCGACAGTCGTGTTCCCGCTGCCGGTGGATCTGCTCAGCCAGTTCCTGAAACAGCAGGCTGGGAAGTGAGGGCGCCCTTTGCGATTGGCGAAAGCAGAGACGACATCCCCCCTCATCCCCGCCTTCGCTAATCGCCAATGTGCAGGGGAGTGCCATCGGCAGCTTTCCACCCCTCAGCTACGCCACGGCGGGACGGGTGCAAAGCGTTTGCCGATCCAGTCGGCGAAGGCGCGTGTCTTGGCCGCTTGCCCCTTGGCCGAAGGTGTAACGACATAGACAGCGCCCTCGTCGGCAAGCGTCCAATCTTCGAGCACTGGCACCAGTCGGCCGTCGGCGAGTTCGCGTCCGACCAGCCAATCCGTGCTCATCATCAGTCCGACGCCCTGCACGGCGGCTTCGACCAGCACCTCGGCATCGTCGGTGACCAGCGGCCCCGAGACGTCGATATGGACGCGTCTGCCCGTGCCGTCGGTCATCTCCCAGGTCGGAAAGGTCTGGAAGCCCGAGAAGCCGAGGCAGCTATGCTCCAGAAGTGCCTCCGGCGTAGACGGCGTGCCCCGGCGGGCGAGGTAGGACGGCGCGGCGCACAGCAGCCGCCGCCGTGTCGCGATCTTGCGCGCCACCAGCCGCGAGTCCTCCAGCGCGCCGAGACGGATGGCGACATCGAAATTCTCGGCGACGAGATCGACGAAGCGATTGGAGAACTCGGCTTCGATGTGGACGTCTGGAAATTCAGCGAGAAATTGCGGCAGCAGCGGGCCGATCCACATGCGCCCAAACGAGCCGGGCAGAGCCAGCCGCAGCACCCCGCGCGGCCTGCCGCCTGAATGCGCCGATGCGGCAGCCTCGGCTTCGTCGATCGCGGCAAGGATGGCGCGGACGCGGATGAGAAAGTCCGATCCCGCCTCGGTCAGCGACACGCTGCGCGTTGTCCGGTGCAGCAGCCGCACGCCCAGCCGCTCCTCTAACGAGGCAAGACGACGCGACAGGATTGTCGCGTCGCGGCCGATGCGAGCCGCCGCCTTGGTGAAGGAACGTGCGTCGGCGATCGCCGCGAAGGCGGCCATTTCGGCCAGTGCCGCCGGTTCGTTCAATTGCTGCATAAGACGCAGGTCTCAAATGCGGAAATCAAGGATTATGCACCAATAGCGCAGCAGCTAGTTTCGCTCAATCCCATCTTGGCCCGTCAATCGGCCCAGCAACCGGAGTGAGACATGAAAGCCATTGAACTGACTGCCCCCAGACTGGACGCCTTTCGCGCGGCCACCGTTGCCACACCTGAACCGCAGCGCGGCGAAGTGCTGATCCGCCTGCGCGCGGCAAGCCTGAATTTCGTCGACGTGGCGGTGGCGAGCGGCAACTACCCAGGTCCGAGCTTTCCGCTCATACCGGTCGTCGACGGCGCCGGTGAGATCGTCGGCATAGGCGAGGGTGTGTCGAGGCTTGCAGTCAATGACCGCGTCATGGCTCATGCAAAGCCGCACTGGATCGGCGGCCGCCCGCGGCCGTACGAGACCAGCGAGATGCGCGGCGTGACGCTGCCCGGATCACTCGCCGAATATGTGGCACTGCCGGCCAACGCCGTCGTACCGATGCCGGCGCACCTGTCCTTCGAGGCGGCGGCGACGCTGCCCATCGCCGGGACCACCGCGTGGAATGCGATCCGCGCCGCCGATGCCGGGCCCGGGTCGGTCGTCGTCCTGCTCGGCACCGGCGGTGTCTCGATATTGACCCTGCAGCTGGCCAAGGCAGCCGGCGCCACCGTCATCATCACCTCGTCGTCGGACGAAAAGCTGGCGCGCGCCAAGGCCTTGGGCGCCGACCACCTGATCAACTACAGCATGACGCCTGACTGGGATGCCAAGGTGCTCGAGCTGACCAATGGCCTCGGCGCCGACCTTATCGTAGAGACCGGCGGTTCGGCCACTTTCGCCCGCTCCATCAATGCCGCGGCACCGGGCGGCACGGTGTTCGTCATCGGCTTCGTCACCGGCGCAGAGGCCACCGCAAACCTGTTTCCGATCATCATCAAGGCGCTCAAACTGGTGGGCAACAACACCGGTTCGGTGTCCGATCTGCGCGATGCCGCGCGCGCCATCGGCACCAGCCGTATCGATCCGGTCATCGACACGGTCTACAGCGAGGAGCAAGCGACCGAAGCCTACACGCATATGGCAGCCGGGGGCCGGCATTTCGGCAAGCTTGCGCTTACGTTGACATGGTGAGCCTGGAAAAGGCGGAGCGCGGTTTCATTCCAGCTCGGTTCCTCTCCCCCGCTTCGCGGTGGAGAAGTGAGTTAGCTATTTCGTATAGTCAGGCCCAAAACGTGTCGGCAGGCCGTCAGCGAGTTTCAACCAGAGCATGGCCTTGGCGCCATCCGATTGTCGCTTCGCTTTTATGAGTCCGCAGCTTCGCTCCTCAGGCTGGCGGGACAGCACCCCCTCTGTCCTGCCGGACATCTCCCCCTCAAGGGGGGAGATTATCGCTCAACCGCTTTCGCCAACCACAAGCGATGGAGAGCTGGCGGAGCGCCGAAGCTGCCAATCTCCCCCCTTGAGGGGGAGATGTCCGGCAGGACAGAGGGGGGTGCTTCGCACGACCCTCCCCCTTTAGCAGCTAGATCAGCTTCTCCAGCGTGATCGGCAGGTCCCTTACCCTTTTTCCGGTGGCGTGGAACACCGCATTGGCAATTGCCGGCGCCACGCCGACGATGCCCAACTCTCCCACCCCCTTGCCGCCGAGCACGGAGGAATGCAGGTCGGGGATGCCGACCGAGATCACCTCGATGTCGGGAATGTCGGCATTGGTCGCGATGAGATAGTCGGCCAGGTTGTTGTTGACGATGCGGCCGTGGCGGCGGTCGACGATGCCTTCCTCCAGCAGCGCCTGGCCGATGCCCATGATGATGCCGCCCTTCCACTGGCTTTCGGCGAGCTTGGGATTGTAGAGCCGGCCCGAATCCAGCGCCGACACCACGCGCGACACGCGAACCGTGCCAAAGTCCTCGTCGACGCGCACCTCGATGAAATGCGCGCACCAGCTGTGGCGGGAATAGTCGCCCTCGGTATGGGATAGTGCCGTCGCGATGGTCGTGTAGTTCTTGTAGCGATCCTCGACTGTGGAGTTGGCCGGCATGGTGTCGCCCATCGCCTCGATCCGGTCGCGCCCGACGCTGCCGAGCAGTTCGGCGATGGAGACCTCCGGACCGTCGCCGCGCGGTGGCCTTATGCGGCCGTTGGCGACGACCAGCGTGTTGGCTTGCAGCGCATGGAACGGCGAATTTGGATCGCTGATCGCCAGCCCGACCAGCTGGTCGAGCGCCGCACTTGCCGCCTTGTGCACGGCGCCGGTCATCACGCCGGCCAGCCGTGACCCGCCGGTGACGCCGGCGCGGGGATAGCGGGAGTCACCCAGCTTCACCACGACGTTTTCAGCCGGCACGCCCACCACTTCGCCGGCGGTCTGCGCCAGGATCGTATAGGTGCCCTGCCCCATGTCGATCGACGAGCTTTCGACCTCGACCGAGCCGTCGGCGAGAATGCGCACGACAGCTTCGCCATAGGCGCGCCGCACCGGATAGGTGCCGGCGGCAACGCCCCAGCCGATCAGCTGGTTGCCATCGCGCATCGCGCGCGGCTGAAGGCTGCGCTTCGACCAGCCGAAGGCCTCGGCGCCGGCCGCGAAGGCCTCGCGCAGCTGTCGTGTCGACCACGGCTTTCTCACCTCCGGATCCTGTTCGGCGTAGTTCCTGAGCCGGATTTCCAGCGGATCGATGCCGACCTCGTAGGCGAGTTCGTCGATCGCGCTTTCGATGCCAAAGGCGCTCGGGTTCTCGCCGGGCGCTCGCAACGCCCCCGGCACCACCGTATTCACCCGCACGACATTTTGCCGCGACGAGAAATTCGGCGTCGCATACATGATCGAGGTGACCGAGCCGAGCGGCTCGACCCACATGCCGTCGACCGAGGTCTCGTTGACGCCGCGGTGCACGATCGACTGGATCCGTCCCTCGGCGTCGGCGCCGAGCGCCACCGTCTGGCGCGTCGCCGCCCGTCCGCCATAGGCGGTGAAGGTCTGCGGCCTCGTGACCGCGAGCTTCACCGGTCGGCCGAGCATCTTCGCGGCCATCGCCGCCACCGCGCCGTAGCCGTACGCGAACGCCTTGGAGCCGAAACCGCCGCCGATATAGGGCGAGACCAGGCGCACATTCTCGAACGGCACGCCGAACCATTCGGCATAGGTCCGCGCCATGCCGTCGAGCCATTGGCTGGGCTCCCACACCGTCAGCCGGTCGCCTTGCCAGCGTGCGATCAGGCCATGCGGTTCCATCGGCGCCTGGTATTCACGCGGCGTGTTGTAGGCGGCGCAAATCCTGACCGGGGCGGCGGCGAAAGCCGCTTGCGCATCGCCCCACTCCTTGGTCATCGTGTCGATCGCAATGCCGTCGCCGGCCTTGGCGTCGCTAAGGTCGACGATGGCCGGCGTCTCGTCATAGGCGACCTTGACCAGTGCCGCGGCCGCGACGGCCTGCTCGAAACTCTCGGCAACCACCGCCGCGACGTGCTGGCCGCTGAAGGTGATGTCGCGCGCCAGCGGGCAATAGGGAACATCCGGCGGCGGCGTGCCCAGCCAGTCCGTCGCGGTGTTGAGGCGCAACACGTTGTCCGGCGTCAGCACCAGCAACACGCCGGGTGCTGCCTCGGCGGCGGCCGTGTCGATCGAACGCACCCGGCCGGCGGCGATCGTACTCTCGACGAGAACGGCGTGGCTCAGCCCGTCGAGCTGCTGCTCGACAGCGTATTTTGCAGCACCGGTGATCTTGGCCGGCCCGTCGACGCGCGACAGCCGCCCGCCCACCGCCTCCGCCAGGACAGCGCCGTCGGAAGCGTCGCCCCTTTTCGAATCGCCATGTCGGGTTCTGATCTCGTGAACGGTCATGCCGTCTCTCCCATTTTGAGGATGGCGCGGGCGACGACGCGCGGCGCCAGTTCGATCTTGTAGTGGTTGGCGCCGTGGTCGACGGCGCTCTCGACGGCGAGCAGGCTGGCGTGCCTGACCGTGTCCGGCTCCAGCACCTTGCCCTTCAGCGCCTCTTCCACGGCGCGTGCGCGCCACGGCTTGGTGGCGACGCCGCCAAGCGCCACGCGCAGGTCGCGGATCGTCCTTGCGTCGTCCTCGAACTCGATGCCGACAGCGGCACTTGCGGCGGCGAACTCATAGGACTGTCGGTCGCGGACTTTCAGATAGGTCGAACGCCGGGCTGCTTCGGAGCCCGGAATGCTGATCGCGGTGATCACCTCGCCCGGCTCGATCGCATGCTCGCGCTCAGGCGTGGCGCCCGGCAGGAGAAAAAAATCGTCGACCGCGACCTGACGGTCACCGAGATGGACCACCGCATCGAAGGCGACCAGCGCCGTCGCCAGATCGCCCGGATAGGTGGCGATGCAGCTATCGCTGGTGCCCAGCACCGCATGGCCGCGGGTGACACCGCCGATCGCCGAGCAGCCGCTGCCGGGCGAGCGCTTGTTGCAGGCGGGGAAATTCGCCGGATCGCGGAAATACGGGCAGCGCGTGCGCTGCATCAGATTGCCGCCGATGGTCGCCATGTTGCGGAGCTGCGCCGAGGCCGCTTGCCACAGCGCTTCCGAGACGGCGGGGAACCGTCTTTTTATCTCGGCATGGTCGGCGATGCTGCTCATCCTTGCCAGCGCGCCGATCGTGGCGCCCCGGTCGTCGACCGTGATTGCGTCCAGTCCCTCGAAGTGGGTGATGTCGACTACCGTGTCGGGTTCGGCGACGCCGCATTTGGCGAGATCGATGAGTGTCGTGCCGCCGGCGAGCAGCATGGCGCCCGGCAGCGCCGCCGCCTGGCGTGCCGCATCGATGGAATTGGCGCGCAGATACGAAAAGTCCCTCATGACGCAACCTCCGTAGCTGCCTGGCGCACGGCGGCAACGATGTGCGGATAGGCGCCGCAGCGGCAGAGATTGCCGGCCATGTATTCGCGGATCTCGTCGTCCGTGCCGGCATGGCCCTCGCGGATGCAGGCGACGGCCGACATGATCTGGCCCGGCGTGCAATAACCGCACTGGAAGGCATCCTGTTCGAGGAAAGCGGCCTGCACCGCGTGCAGCGTGCCGTCGCCCTCGGCAAGCCCTTCGATGGTGGTGATCGACCGGCCGGCGGCCTGGGCGGCGAGCGTCAGGCAGGCCAGCACGCGCTGGCCGTCGACATGCACGGTGCAGGCGCCGCATTGACCCTGATCACAACCCTTCTTGGTGCCGGTCAGGCCGAGATGGTCGCGCAAGGCGTCGAGCAGCGTGACACGCGGCTCGACCTGCAGTTCATGGCGATGTCCGTTGATGGTGAGATGGATGGGGGTTTTGCTTGTCATAGCGTCTGGCTCCAGTTGCTTGACGCGGAGGGGGAATGATCTGATACCCGGCCGGCGAGCGGCAAGGTCACCAGATGGCTAGGTCTGAAAGGGCGAAAGCGGGGTGACGGCCGATCTCTCCCGCAAGGGGGGAGATTGGCAGTTCCGCCGACACCGCCACTCTCCAGCGGACAGGGAAAGTCTTGGCCTGCAGGCTCTCAACGCGTGACATACCGGTTCCCCTGATTATATGATAAAGGTGCTCCACTAAAACGGAGGTGCCTCCGTTTATTACGTGGGGGCTGACCAGGCGCGGTTCAAGCCCTGTATTCGCAGTGGGAGAAAAAATTGGCTTCGCAGCCGCCCCGCCGCGCTTTGAGACGAACCCGCAAAGCCGCTGCGCGCGCATCGTTAAACGGAAGCGACAACGCCTAAATCGGCTGCACGTTCGACACCAGAACGTCGGCGGAGCCGAATTCGTTCGGCAATTCACTGTGGCTGGAAATTCTCGTCCGCTACCGGTTTGAAACCATCTGACCTTCCGCGGCCTCAAGAACCAGCGCCAGAATAGCGGTTCCGCCCGCCTGAACAAAAGCTAACGGAAAAATTAGACATTGATGGCACTGTGACCAGTCTGCGCACTGTAACCAGTCTGTCCGAAAATGGAGCTCAGGCAATGGCTGGATACAGGCCTATCGAGAAGGAAAGGATTGCTGCATGTCATCCTTGCTCAACACAGGACTTTTGCCGCTTAGGCGCAGTCTGATCATGCTGGCAGTTTTGGCGCTTGGCATTCTGCCGGCGAGGGCGTTGGAGCCCGCTGATCTCCCGGAGCCGCCAGACACGGTGGCCTTCAATGTTCAGAGGGACGGCAAGTCAATTCCAGTCACGTTGCGACAGCTGGAAAAGCTCGGTCTCTACAGGGTCACCACCCCAAGTCCATTTGAAAAGGGGCAGCTTACATTTGAAGGCGTTCTGTTCCGCGATATGCTCAAGCTCTTTGGACTGGAAGACAAGGATTCCGTGACTCTGCGGGCGGTGGACGACTACGTGCAGATAATTCCACAGGAAGATTGGACGGAAGGTCCTCTCCTGCTTGCCACCCGCCAGGACGGAAAGTTGCTGACCCGGCGCACGCAGGGTCCGACCCGGCTGGTCTATCCGCTCAATGACCATCCTGCCTTCGATACGCCAATCCGCAAACCACGATGGGTCTGGCTGATCAAGACGCTCGAGCCCGGCGACTAATCGAGATCCGGCGTGGCTCGCATGGTACGGTTTGGACCGAAAGGCTGGCGCGTTCCGCTCACCTACGGGACCGCGATTGCGGCTGCGGTAGCCTGCTCGGCCGTCTTGATCATCGTATTGTTTCTCAGCCTCAGCAAGATTGAATCGTCGCTGCCCCGGTTCGGCTTCTTCGCCATCCGCGAATTCCACATTGCCATACGCGATGTAACCCACCTCCGGGACATGACTTCGCTCGCCCAGGCCGCCCCCGGGTCCGCGGACAGCCTCGCGCAGTTATCGACGGCCAACGACCTGGTCTACATTCGTTTCAAGCGGATCGACGGCACCGGGACAACGAGCGAAATTCCCGCCTATGCAGGCATCGTGCCGCGTGTCGTCGACGCGGTGACACGGCTTGATGCCATGATTGCGGCCGGGCTGCCTCTCGACGAAAAGAGCCTGAAGGAAATGGGGTTGGAACTCGAGCATCTCGTCGAGAGGATGAATGACGAATATTATAAATATGGAGATGAGGTCAACGTAGATCTCTATTCGACAGAAAAAAGCCTGAATAGATTCAACTACCAGATCGCATTCGTCCTGGCGGTCTTGTCGCTGCTGGCGATCGGAACTGCCGTATTGCTCATCGGTCGTCGGGAAACGATAAAGAAACTGGAATTTCTGGCCTGGCGCGACGCGACGACGGAATTGAAGAATCGTGCCTGGATGTCAGCCAACAGGGACTTGATGCTGGACCGGGCACGGCTGGCCGGCAAGCAGCTCCGGCTTTTCCTGATAGATCTGGATCATTTCAAGAGCGTGAACGATACGTTCGGTCATCACATCGGTGATCTGCTGCTGAAAGCCGTGGCCGAAGTCCTGCAATCGGTCGAACGGCCGGGCGAAGTGGTCGCTGTCCGTTTGGGCGGAGACGAGTTTGCCATCATGGCGATCGGGGACCGGCACGCCGCAGCGGATGCTCTCGGAGATCGGCTTCGGGAGCGATTGAACCGGTTTGCCGAACTCGAAGGCCATCACGTGCGCATGGGAGCCAGTATCGGCATGGCATGTTTTCCCGAGCATGGTTCGGATATTTCCACCCTGTTGCGCAACGCAGACAGCGCTCTTTATGCCGCCAAAGCGGAAGGACGCTCTGGCTTCGTCACGTTTTCGCCTGCGATCCTCAGTCGGTTCGACATGCAGCTTGGCGAGGAAGCCGGCATCAAGCGGGCACTCAACTGCGACGAGTTCTTCCTGGTTTGGCAACCGCAATTCGAGCTGGCGACCGGCCGCATGACCGGCGCCGAGGCGCTTGTGCGTTGGCGCGACCCCGCTGCGGCAGCGATTCGTTTGCCGGTGTCGTTCATTCCAACTGCCGAACGAAGCGACCTGATACTGGAAATCGACAAGGTTGTGTTGAGCAAGGCGTGCCTGCAGGCAGCTCGATGGGTGCCTTTTTCCGCCGATGATTTCGTTTGCTCGGTCAATCTTTCGGGCAAAAGCCTTCAAAACGATGCATACTTCGCCCACCTCCTTCTGGTGTTGCGACAGACCGGACTGCCGCCGTCACGCCTGCAACTGGAAATAACGGAAGGGGTATTTATCCAGAACAGCCGAAACGCCTTGAACGCCCTGGCGGAAATTCGAAATATCGGGGTCGGCCTGGCACTCGACGATTTCGGATCCGGCTATTCAAGTTTCGGCTACCTTGCCGATTTCAATCTGGATCAATTGAAGATCGACCGATCGTTCTTGAGCGGTCTGGAATCGTCGAAGAAGAAGCAGAACATCGTTCGAGGCATTATCGCGCTGGCCAATTCCCTCGGTTTGACCGTTGTGGCGGAGGGCGTGGAAAACGAAACGCAGCTTGATTTTCTGATCGCCGAGCGATGTCACAGCGCTCAAGGGTTTTTCATGTCACAGCCCATCGAAGAAAATCTGCTGACGGACCATCTGATCGCCAGGCAAGGCCGGATGAAGGATACGGACAGGTTCAAGCTGAGCCTTTCTGCCTAGCCGGTGTCCGGCCATGGCATTTTGCCGATCTGCATTGGCAGCCGGTCGCGGCCGGGGGCAGGCTTGCGGGCCCGAAGCACATGACATACTCGATCCCGTGACTATATTAACGGGGCCTGCCGGATCCTCCCTGCCCGGTTCAAGCCCGGACCGATATTGGAGAGAAGATTGACCTCGCCGCCGCCCGCCATGCTTGGAGACAAGGCCGAAGCCGCAGCGACAAAACCGCTGCGCGCCGATGCCCAGCGCAACCGCGACGCGCTGGTCGAGGTAGCGGCGGCGGCGTTTGCGGCGCATGGCGTCGATGCCTCGCTGGAGGAGATCGCGCGCCAGGCCGGCGTCGGCATCGGTACGCTCTACCGGCATTTTCCAACGCGCGAGCATCTGGTCGAGGTGGTCTACCGGCGCGAAGTGGAAAGCCTGTGCCACGCCGCAGACGAGCTCGCCCTGCATCATCCGCCCGACGTCGCGCTCGAACAATGGATGCAGCGCTTCGTCGACTACATCGCCACCAAGCGCGGCCTGGCGACAAGCCTGCGTATCCTGCTCAACACCAATTCCACGCTGTTCTCGGACATGTCCGGCAGGGTGTCGCTAGCCTTGCGGCGGCTGGTCGACGCGGCGGTGGCCGACGGCTCGATCCGCGGCGACGTCGACGCCTCCGATGTGCTGCACGCGCTGGGCGGCATCTATTCGGCGCCCGACACCGAGGACTGGCGCGACCGCTCGCGCCGGCTGGTCTCGCTCTTGATGGACGGGCTGCGGTTTGGGGCTGCGAAATCGGCGAAGGGTGGCGAGTGAAGGCTGGGCCGCCGAAAGCGCGGCGCTAGAACGTAGTCCGCTTTTCGCCATTTCTTGATATTCCCGGCGCTTCCAAAGCTGACCTTCGCGCAAGGGCTCAGGTCGACATGCCCTTCCTTCTGGGCAGCGCTACGACGATCCGTGACCAATGCGGTCTTTCAGTTGCGAGCGTCGCTAATCAGCTGTATTTGCGTTGCTTTTTCGCACCACGCGTCAAGGTCTCTCTGCTTCTCCCACGTTAAGGCAAATACTGCGCGCCGCTGCTGGGATCGACGCCCGCGAGGTGCTCGGCTGTGGCAACTTCGGTTGCCGCTCGCTGCCCTGAACGGACGTTCGCGTTCGCCACGAGCAAGTCGCGATCAACGATGCAGCCCTACACGGTTGCTTACCGTGGGGTTACAACTGAATACGCAAATCAGTTTCCGCTAGAAATCAAATCTTCAGGATAACTTGGCATCCTTGCCCATCGCCGACGACCGGATCACTCGGATGGATGTTCAGGAGAAAGCAGTTTAAGGGCCAATCGATTGTCAGATCGGATGCACCTCGAAGTGCAGGATGACCCTGCCATAACTGCAGAAGTTGACCGACTTCTGGCGCGCCGCACGCGCGATATCCGCCTCAAAGGCCAGATCAAACGCCTGTTTCGAGCACGTGTCTGGTCGCAAACGGCAAAAATCATCCGCGCCTGGATGATCTGGGTGGCTTTCTTGGATGTGCTGACGCTGGCGCTCAACATGTTGATGCTTCCAAGGGCGATCGCGCTGTCCATGCTCCTGCCTGGCGCCATCATTCCGCCCGTCGTTCTGGTCGTCGTCTTGGTCTGGCGAAAGCCGCAGGCGCCTTGGCTCCAAGGGGCTTCGCTGATCGCGGGAATGTTTCTCATCTTGTTGTCGGTTGCATTGGTCGGCGTAAGCGCTGGTGGCGAGTTCTACGAACGGCACTTGAACGTCATGCTGTTCGTGGCCATCACGGCCATCATCATCTTTGGCATCCCGCTGGCCTGGACGGTGACTATTGCCGCCGTGGCGCTCGGTCTCTATCTCGGTTTTCAGCTGCAGAACCCGGGCATCGAATTTGGGAGCGCCGTGGCTGCGACGTTGTTTTTTGCCAGCGGTATCTTCGCAACGGTCGCGGCGCGGCGCATCATGACAATTCTCGCTCAGAAGACTTTCCTATTTGAGCTTCGCGACCGGCGCAGAGTCGCCGAACTGGCGGAAGCGAACGATCGGCTGGAGCTCCTGGCGAGTACCGATCCGCTCACCGGCATCGCCAACCGGCGCTGGATGACGGAAACGCTCGACCACCTATGGGGCGGTGGCAGAAAATGCCCCGACGGTGCCGCTATGCTGATGTGCGACATTGACCACTTCAAGAAGCTGAACGATCACCTCGGCCATGCAGAGGGCGATCGCTGTCTGGTCGAGGTCGCCAGCATTATCCGGGAAAACGTGAGGCGCGATTGCGATCACGTGGCCCGCTACGGCGGCGAAGAATTCCTCGTGCTCCTGCCCAGGGTGGACGAGGAAGAAGCCATCTCTGTGGCTGAGCGAATTCGTGAGAGCGTTGAGGCCGCCGCTCTTCCCAACCCTGCATCTCGCGTGTCGCGCCGCGTCACCCTCAGCATTGGAGTTGCGGTCCAGGCGGCTGACGAGGCCATCTCACCGGAGCAGTTACAGCGTCAGGCGGATGCGGCACTCTATCTTGCCAAGCAAACCGGCCGCAACCGAGTGATACTCCACAGATCGGAGTCCGGGCGCAAACATATTCAGTCGACACGGTGATGCCGTCGAGCAGGCTCGCGACGCGATAGTAGAATAGTCGCCCTCGCCGCGCCGTCCTTGAATGGCTGAGGAACGCGGACCGGCTCGGCAATGCGGGCGCATTCGAAGCCATCATCGACACGCTGGCTTCGATGAGCGCGTCGGCGGATCTGCCAGACATCACGTCGCGCATTTCCGGGTTTGACGCGCCTACGAAAACATAGGTGTTGAAGCGGAATGGTATTAATCTGCGCGATCAGGGCTTCAGGGGCGCGGCAAAAGAATGGATTTCAGCTCGGGCCATGGCTATTTCCTCATCGGCGGCCTCATCCTGGTCGGTGCCGGGCTTCTGATCCTTTCGCTGATCGTCAATGCTCGAGTGGCACACAGCGTACGCCAGGACATGCGCCATCGCGAAAAGCTGCTGGAATATTATCGCAATATCTTTTCCCAGCTCGGCGTGATCCTGATCGGGATTGGCGTTTCCCTGTTCATCTTCTTTTTCAGCAGAATTATCAGGACCAGCGCAAACGCGAAACCGAGCTCCAGCAGGTTCTCGCCAAACTGGCGGCACGCATTGCTCGCGGCGCCGCCGTCGTCGAATACCTCGGCGAATTCGATGCGCTGCTGGATGATGGCGGGCCCTACATCAGTCCGGAACTCGGTGGGACGAACGCCGCGATCAGCGCACACGGGGCGGAACTCGGCAAGCAGGTCGCCAGTATCCTTTTGGTTGAGCGCGACGTTGAGGTCCAAGCGTTCGAGATCCTGAATTTATCGCGCGATTTCGAAGCATCGTTCGTCGTCAATGAACTCAATCCCATGCTGTGGTTCAACATCGTCCGGGATGAGAGCGAGATCAAATATGCCACCACTCAGCTCGCCCTCGATTACAAGGACTTGCAGGATGCGATCGGCGGAGAGTCAATCGAAATTGCGATCGCAAATCCTGAAAAGGAACGAAAGATCAAGCAGGAGGTGCTCGACATCTTTTATGATGCTGATCTCTTGCGCCAGCGCAGCAGGAGACTTCTCGGCCGTGCGTGCTGGCTTTTCAGCGAGGGGCGCAGCTTCGTCAACCTTGGACCGGTCAACGAGATCGAAGCCGACGCCAGGTCGCACCAGGAATGGATCGATCGGTCGAAACCCTTCCTGACGCAGTTGGCGTCGGGAAGCGGCGACTGCTTCAAATTGCTCCAGTTCAGTCCGGCGTCCTGAATTGAGTAACGAGCCGGAAAGGCTCGCCGCCCCGGCGCTCCAGGGCTCAGAGCTAGCCAACTGGCTACCGACGATGGCCGATATGTTGCCGTTTGTCTCGTCGTTTGGAACGAGAAAGTGCCTCTAAAGCGGTGTCGTGTGATTTCCCGCTCGGGCTGCCCGTTTCGTAGTCGCGACACTCATAGATTTGATGCGATATAGTCCGCACGGTAGATTTGGGACTCGATCTTGCGGCGCCTGGCCCAATCGCCGCGAATGCGGAAGAGGATAGCCATCCCGATCCGAGGCCTTATAACAGGCCGACAGGATTTCGATGTTCAAGGGGAGACGATGCGCTACATACGTCCGCTTTCAATGGAAGATGCCGTTGGCCAGTTGGCCGGATCAGGCGGCACGGCCGCCATTCTCGCCGGAGGCAGCGACCTCCTGGTGAGAATGAAAGGCGGCTTTATCGAACCCGACCTGATTGTCGACATCAAGACGATCGAGGGCTTGAGTGAAATCCGCGAAACGGCGGACGGCTTCAGCATCGGTGCTGCGGTCCCCTGCGCCGTATTGGGAGAGAACGCGGCCCTGAACAAGGCATGGCCAGGCGTCGTCGAGGCGGCGAAGCTGATCGGCTCGAAGCAGGTGCAGGGACGCTGCACCATAACAGGCAATCTCTGCAACGCCTCGCCGGCGGCCGACAGCGTGCCGGCGCTGGTAGCCGCAGGCGCCAGGGCGGTGGTCGTCGGTCCGGGAGGCAGGCGCACGGTTCCCGTGGAGGCCGTGCCGACCGGGCCTGGCAAGACGTCGCTCGCCAAGGGCGAGATCATCGAGGCGATCCTGCTCGACAGGCGCGCGCCGCGCTCCGGCGATGCCTATCTGCGTTTCATTCCACGCACGGAGATGGACATCGCCGTGGTCAGCGCCGGGGTGAACCTGACGCTCGATGAGCAAGGTGTCGTCAAATCGGCCCGCGTGGCGCTGGGCGCCGTGGCCGCGACGGTGCTGCTGGTGGAAGAGGCCGCCGAGGCCCTGATCGGCAGGAAGCTGGACGAAGCAGCACTTGAGCGGCTCGCCAAGGTCTGCTCGGGGGCCTGCCGCCCCATCGACGACAAACGCGGCACCGTCGAATTCAGAAGAAAAGTTGCGGGTGTGCTGGCCAGGCGGGCAGCCACGACCGCCTATGCACGTGCAGGAGGCAAATGATGGCTGGTGTAGCAGTCTCAACGACAATCAACGGCGACAATTTCGAGTATCTTTGCCAACCGGACGAGACGCTGCTCGACGTGCTGCGCGACCGCCTCGGGCTGACAGGCGCCAAGGAAGGCTGCGGCACCGGCGACTGCGGCGCCTGCAGCATCATCCTCGACGACCGGCTGGTGTGCTCGTGCCTGGTGCTTGGCGCGGAGGCCGAAGGCCGGCGCATCGAGACCATCGAGGGCATGGCGCATGGCGACAGGCTGCATCCGCTGCAGCAGAAGTTCCTCGAGCACGCAGCGCTTCAATGCGGCGTTTGCACGCCGGGCTTCCTGATCGCGGCGAAGGACCTCTTGGCCAAGAACCCCGACCCGACCGAGGAGGAAATCCGCTTCGGCCTCGCCGGGAACCTCTGCCGCTGCACCGGCTACGACAAGATCGTGCGCGCCGTCCAGGACGCGGCAAACGTGATGAAGGGAGCCTGACGATGAATTTCGATCCACGTTTCGCGGGGCGCAATTTCACCTCGGTCGGCACCCGCCCCATCCGTCCCGACGGCGTCGACAAGGTGACGGGCCGCGCCCGCTACGGCGCGGACTTCAACATGGCCGGCCAGCTGGTCGGGCGTGTTCTGCGCAGCCCGCACGCCCACGCGACGATCAGGAAGATCGACACCTCGAAGGCGCAGAAGCTCCCCGGCGTGAAGGCGGTGATCACCGCCGCCGACCTGCCCGACCTCACCGATGGCGATGCCGCCATGTACGACATCCTCGACAACTGCATGGCGCGCAAGAAGGCGCTCTATGACGGCCATGCGGTGGCCGCGGTCGCCGCGGTCGATGCCCGCACCGCCAGGCAGGCGCTGAAGCTGATCGAGGTCGACTATGAGGTGCTGCCGCATGTGACCGATGTCGACGAGGCGATGAAGCACTCGGCGCCCGTGCTCAACGACGCCATCTTCACCGAAGGCCTCGAGGAAAAGCCCGCCAAGCCGTCCAACGTCACCAAGCGCAGCCAGTACGGCCATGGCGATGTCCATCAGGGTTTTGGGCAGGCCGATTACGTCGTCGAGCGCACCTTCAAGACCGAGCAGACGCACCAGGGCTATATCGAGCCGCATGCCTGCGTGGCGAATGTCAGCTCCGACGGCACCGCCGAACTTTGGGTCTGCACGCAGGGCCATTTCGTCTACCGCCAGCACTGCGCCCAACTGCTTGGCATGGAAGCTTCCAGGCTGCGCGTCACCTCGTCGGAGATCGGCGGCGGTTTCGGCGGCAAGACCCATGTTTGGGCCGAGCCGGTGGCGCTGGCGCTATCGCGCAAGGCCGGCCGGCCGGTCAAGCTGGTGATGACGCGCGACGAGGTGTTCCGCGCCTCGGGGCCGACCAGTGCCACCTCGATCGACGTCAAGATCGGCGCCCGCAAGGACGGCACGATCACCGCGGCCGAGGCGACGCTGCGCTATTCCTGCGGCCCCTATGCCGGCATGTGGGCCGAGCTCGGCGCCATGACCGCGTTTGCCTGCTACAGACTGGAGAACGTCAAGACGGTCGGCTACGAAGTGCTGGTCAACCGGCCGAAGACGGCGGCCTATCGCGCGCCCTCGGCGCCGATGGCGGCGTTCGCTGTGGAAAGCGCCGTCGACGAGCTGGCCAAGGAGATCGGCATGGATCCGGTCGAGTTCCGCATCAGGAACGCCGCCCGGGAAGGCACCAGGTCGTCCTACGGCCCGGTGTATGGCCCGATCGGCATCGGCCCGACGCTGGAGGCGGCGAAGAACCATCCGCACATGAAGGCGCCGCTGGGCAAGAACCAGGGCCGTGGCATGGCTTGCGGCTTCTGGTTCAACTTCGGCGGCCAGACCTGTACCGACCTCAACATTGGCATGGACGGCTCGGTGTCGCTTGCCGTCGGTACGGTCGATGTGGGTGGTTCCCGCGCGTCGCTGTCGCTGGTGGCGGCGGAGGAACTCGGCATCGCCTATGAGCATGTCAAGGCGGTGGTCGCCGACACCTCCAGCCTCGGCTACAACGACATGACGGACGGCAGCCGCGGTACCTTCTCGTCCTCGATGGCAACGATCTCGGCCGCCCGCAACGCTATTCTGATCCTGCGCGAACGCGCCGCGCAGACGTGGGATATCCCGGTCGACGACGTGGTCTGGGAAAAGGGCCACGCCATCGCCAAAGGCGAGAAGTACGGCAACCTCGCTGCGCTGTCCCTAAGGGAGATCGCGGCCGCATCAGGAAAAACGGGCGGGCCGATCGCCGGCCACAGCGAGCTCGTCGCCGACGGCGCCGGCGTCTCCTTCGCCACCCATATCTGCGATATCGAGGTCGATCCGGAGACCGGCGCCACCAGGGTCCTGCGCTACACGGTCGTGCAAGATGCGGGCAAGGCGGTGCACCCGACCTATGTCGAGGGGCAGTACCAGGGGGGTGCCGCGCAAGGCATCGGCTGGGCGCTCAACGAGGAGTACATCTACGGCAAGGACGGGCGGCTGCAGAACCCCGGCTTCCTCGACTACCGCATCCCGGTCTGCTCGGACCTGCCGATGATCGACACGCAGATCCTCGAGATCCCCAATCCCAACCATCCTTACGGGGTGCGTGGCGTCGGCGAGACCTCGATCGTGCCGCCGCTGGCGGCGATCGCCAACGCGGTGTCGAACGCCGCGGGCGTGCGCATGACGCATATCCCGATGTCGCCGCCGCGGATTCTCGCGGCGATCGAGGCTGAACGCTAGAGCATGATGCCGAAAAGTGCGCAGCGGTTTTCGGACAAACATCATGCTCCAATAAGGGCCTGGCGCTGATGGTCGAAGTAACGCTCTGGGGATCGCTTGGCGCGCTCGCCGGAGGCAAGAGCAAGGTCGAGATCGAGGCCAAGGACATAAGGGAGCTGTTCAGGAAACTGGCTGAGCAGTATCCCGGCCTCGAGCCCTTGATCGAGAAGGGCATTGCCGTCGCTATCGACGGGACGATTTATCGGGATACCTGGTCGAAGGAATTGCCGGAAGGGGCGGAGATTTTTCTGCTGCCGCGGTTGGCGGGGGGGTGAGTGGGGGCGAAGACGCGCGGTATATAGACTGGCAGCTTTGCGCCCAAAATCGGTCATTCGAATGCGCCGTTGGAGATCTTAAAAGCGGACGTTTGTTCTGGCCTTGGGGGGAAGTCCGGAAAGGGTGGAAAGCGGACATTGCGCCTACGGCAACGCCGACCTGCATAGCAGACGTTTTGCCGTGGCGCCGTTCGCAAAAAGGATGGCGTTTCAGGAAACGTTGTGCGCAGCTTTCAGTTCAGTCGGTATTACCCTTCGGCGGTCAACGTCGTCAGCCGTTTAAGCGGAGAACATCATGATTTCACCCTACATAATAAACATTCCTGACGAACGGCTCGCCACGATCAGAGCCAAGGTCGAGGCTTATGACTGGAGCCAGCTGCCGGATGCGGGAGGCTGGTCGGCGGGGGTCGGGGTTGATGACCTCAAGCGACTCGCCGGTTATTGGCGGGACAGCTACGACTGGCGTGCGGTCGAACGGCGCCTTAACGCGCTGCCCAACTTCACGGCCGACGTGGAAGGCGAGCACCTCCACTTCGTTCATGTGAAGGGTGACGGCTCCAAGCCGCCCGTACTGCTTCTCCACGGCTGGCCGGGCTCGTATCTCGAGTTCGAGCGGCTGTTGCAGCCGCTCGCAGCGGACGGGCACGATGTTGTCGTCCCCTCGCTTCCTGGCTTCGCGTTCTCCAACCCGATCACGCGCCCGATCGGCCCGCGGCGGGCTGCTGCGCTCGTGCATGGGCTGATGATACAACTGTTCGGCGACGCGCGGTATTTCGTTCAAGGGGGCGATTGGGGCCACGGCATCGCGGCCTGGGCAGCGCATGATCGACCGGACGCTCTGCTCGGCATCCATATTAACATGATGACCGTGCGTGCGGAGGATGCCGCTCCGACGACCGACGAGGAGAAGTCCTTCGCCGCCAAGCGGGCCGCGATTGCCGATTGGGAGAGGGCCTACTTTCACGAGCAGGAAACCCGTCCGCAGACGCTTGGCGTCGCGATGGCCGACAGCCCGGTCGGAGCGGCGGGCTGGATACTCGAAAAGTTCGGCAAGTGGGCCGATCTTCCGACAACCGCCGATGGCGCCCCGGACATATGGAGCAAGTTTTCCGAGGAGGAACTCCTCACCAACATCATGCTCTACATCGCGCCGGCATCGTTCGTGACTGCAACCTGGATCTACTACGGCAGCCGGATTGAGGGGTCGCTGATGCTTCCGGCCGGCACCCGCATCCAGGTGCCGACCGGCGTTGCGGCCTTTCCTGATCCGGTGTTCTTGCCGCCGCCGCGCTCGTTCGCGGAGAAAACCTACAACATCGTGCATTGGACCGACATGCCGCGAGGCGGGCATTTCGCCGCGCTGGAAGAGCCGGAACTGATGCTGGCCGACCTGCGAGCCTTTATCGCGACGGTGTCGGGAGCGCGCTTTGGCTGCTTTCGGGACCATGGATTGACTGCCTAAACGTCTCCAATTGGGCGCTTCCTGCCATTCGGAAGTGCCCGCCGCGCACGGCAGTTATCCAATCGCCAAGACCCGAAAGCTGACTGTCCGCTCACGGCCAAGGGCAGACAGTTGTCTTCGGCCAAGTCGGGCCGCCACCAGCAATAATTCGTCCTGCTCCTACGCCCCCAGCGTCGGCTCGGTATTCACCTCCAGCGCCTCCTCCGCCTCGTCCTCCTCGCCAAGCACCTCGCCCTTCACGCCCAGCGGCCGGCCTATCCAGATCGGGTCGACCAGATGGTCGCGCTTGGGATTGGTCGTGTTGGGGTGGATGAGGATGCTCAGGCCGCCGTGGTTCAGCATCAGCCATGGAACCAGCGAAGCGAAAATCGCGGTGGCGAAGGAGACCTGGTACATGGCCTGTTCGTGCGGGCCGACCGGCTCGTCGCGCCAATTGCCCAGGCGCACGCGGAAACGCTCGCCGATGCGCAGGCGCAGCCATTCGGCATGCTGCCGCTCGGCCTGCCCATCGTAGTAGATGTGCGCGTGATAGCTGGCAATTTCCGAAAGCGATCTTGGACTGGCGGCGTCTTCGTTCATCTTGATGCTCTCCTTCGATGATTACCGGCAGAACCCGAAGCATGAAAGGTCGACCTTGTCGATTGATGCCGCGTCTTGCAGCAGGGCAATCGCATATGGCGCTCCCCCACTCCGTCTCGGCTTCGCCGAGCCACCTCTCCCCCACAAAGTGGGGGAGAGGAAACGCCAGTCGCCATGGTCGCGGCCTTGAAAGGCTTGGGTTTCCTCTCCTCCATGTCATGGGGGAGAGGTGGCCGCGCAGCGGCCGGAGTGGGGGGCAGGCGCTGCCATATGCGATTGCCCTGCGTCTTGCGGGGGATGACCGGGACAATCGTCTCACTACCACCCTAATCACCCACCCGCCGCAGCGTGCCGAGATGATTGTCGTCGAGAAACTCTATGGTCATGGCCGACGCCTTGCCGTTGGGCCCGAGCACAAAGCTTACGCCAGACGGTGCCTCCGGCGTCTCGGCGTCCGGATAGGTCAGGAACATGTCGCGGTCGAAATGCTCCAGTAAATAGGACCGGGCGCCGCCCGGCCCGACCTTGAGCACAAGGCCGTCGCCCTCACCCGACACAACCGCATCGCCGATGAAGTCGTTGAAGTAGCGGCCTTTATAGGCGCTGGCCGGCCCGGCTGGGCTTGGCGGAGACGGCGGCGCGGCATAGGTGGCCTTGGCCGCAGCGACCGCCGGGCCGAACAGGCTCGCATAGGTATGATCCCATGCCTTGATCCAATCCTTCTCGACCTTTCCGTCAAAGGCCATATCGGCGAAGCTGTCGGATAGACCCTCCGGCACGCCTGTCGAAAAGGCGTTGGCGACGATGACGATGCCGAGCTTCTCCTCCGGAAAAAGCGTCACCAGGGTACGGGCGCCGACGCTGAACGCGCCGGCATGGCCCCAGCTCAGACCGTGCCGGCCGAACTCGATATTCCAGCCGAGGCCATAGAAGGACTCGCCGCCTGAGACGGGGTTCTTGCCGCGAGCCATCAGGGGAACATGCGTCTCAGCCAGCGCGTCGGCGTTAATGAGTGTCTCGCCGGCATAGACACCATTGCCGAGCACCAGGCGTACCCATTGCGAAAGATCGCGCGCGGTGGAGCTGACGCCGCCCGCGGGCGCCTGCGCATCAGGATCGCGCTTTACCTTCGCGGCCCAGACGCCGTCGATCTTGACGTGTAGTGCGGCGCGATTGGCGTGCTTGATGAAGTCCGCATGACGCGAGCTGGTCGAGGCCATTCCAAGCGGACGGTAGAGCTTCTCCTCGGCGACCTCCTCCCAGGGCTTGCCCGTCGGCTTCGCGGCCGCGACGGCACCCTCGGTCAGTCCGAAATTGCTGTAGGAGTAGCCGGCACGAAAGCTCGACGACGGCGACACGAACCGCAGGCGACGCAGGATTTCCGCGCGGTCGTAGCCAATGTCCTCGAGGTCGTCTCCGGCCGTGCCGGGAAGTCCGCTGCGGTGCGAAAACAGGTCGCGGACCGTGAGTTCGCTGGTAGGATAGGGCTCGGCTAGCCGGAAGGCCGGATCGAGGTCGGCGATCTTCGAATCCCAGGAAACGATGCTCTTGCTGACCAGCGCCGCCACTATCGTTGCTGAGACCGGCTTAGAGAGGGAGGCGATCTGGAACACCGTATCAGCGTCGACGGCCTCCGGCTTTCCGGCCGCGCGATGTCCGAATCCCTTGAGGAAGATCACCTCGTCGCCATGCACGACCCCGATGGCGAGACCGGGTACGCCACCGTCCGCGACGACGCCTTCGGCGAGCAGCTCGAGTTTCGACAGGGCCGCAGTGATCCGGTCGGGCGTGATGGTGTCGGCCGACGCCGCCTTCGGCGAAAGCACCATGACGCCGATGAAGGCCCACATCCCCCAACGGCGGAAATTCCGACCCAGCCCCACGCTCGAGTTCCTCCCCTGCAAGCACTGGTCATACTACAGGCCGGCGCAGGGAAGGCCAGCCCTCGCCTGCGCGATAGCGCGATGCCCGCTATGCCACCCCAAGCGGCCATCCCTGGGAGCCAGCCGGTCAGCGGTATCGAACCGACCATCGCTCAGCGGCGACGACCACCATGAACAACCCGATCGACAACAGCGATGAGAGCACGATCGCGGCGTAGAGCCGGTCGGACTGATAGTTGAAGGTCGCCTGAATGATCAGCGCGCCGAGACCTTTGTCGGAACCGATCCATTCGCCGACGATCGCGCCGATCACCGCGGTCGCCGAGGCGATCCGCAGCGAAGCGAAAAGCATCGGCAGCGCGCGCGGCAGACGCAGCCGCCAGAACACCTCCCAACGCGTCGCCGACAGCACGCGGAAGAGCTCGTGCTCGCTGGCGCTCGCCGATTCCAGGCCCCGGATCATGTTGATGAGCGTTGGGAAGAAACAGATCACCGCCGCGATCACGATCTTGGGCAGCATGCCGAGGCCGAAGATGAGGATGATGATCGGGGCCAGCGCAAGAACCGGGATCGTGTTGAAGAACAGCACGACCGGAAAATAGGCGGCCTGAAGCGTACGGCTGTGCACGAAGGCGACCGCCAGCAGCACCGCGGCGAGGTTCCCGAGCATGAAGCCGCAGAGCGCCTCGATAGCCGTCGGCCAGAGGTTCGACAGGAGAAGCGATCCGTTCCTGGCAAACACCGCCGCTATCGCGGTCGGGGTCGGAACGATGTAAGCGGGCACGCCCGCGAGCGGCAGCAGGACCTGCCATGCGAGAATGAGCGAGCCGGCGCCGAGGATCGGCAGCAAAGTCTGTGCGGACGGCGATAGCGGAGCCCGGTTCACGAGGCCGCTCCAAGAGCGGAGCGCATCCTGGCCATGGCCGCGACGATCGCCGGATCTTCGCGCGAGCATCTGTTGTCCGGCCCCTTCAGCGGACGCAGGTCGTGGTCGGCGACGATCCGTCCCGGATGGGCCGCAAGCACGATCACGCGCTGCCCGAGATAGACGGCCTCGGCAATGGAATGCGTGACGAAGAGCACGGTCGTTCCGGTCCGCCGCCAAAGGTTCAGCAGCTCGTCGTTGAGGCGATCGCGGGTGATCTCGTCAAGCGCGCCAAAAGGCTCGTCCATCAGGAGCAGACGTGGCTCGCCGAGCAGCGCCCGGGCGATCGCCAGCCTTTGGCGTTGTCCGCCGGAAAGCTGATGCGGCAGCCGATCGCCGAGCGCCGACAGGCCGACGAGTTCGAGCAGCTCGTCGGCCCGGTCGTCAATCATGCGCGACAGGCTGCGGCGGCCTACCTGGATCGGCAGCCGCACATTCTCGCGCGCCGTGCGCCACGGCAGCAGCGTCGAGTCCTGGAAGACGAAGCCCACGCCGCGGCCGGAGCGCACCGCCGACGGCGTTTCGCCCATCACGCGTATCGTGCCCGCGAGTGGCGCCAGCAGGTCGGCGACAACCCGCAGAAACGTCGACTTTCCGCACCCCGAGGGCCCGAGGATCGACAGGAACGTCCCGGCCTCGACTGTCAGTTCGAGACCGGAGATCACCGTCACTGGCGCGGGCCGGCCGGGATAGCCGACGTCGAGCCTGGAGGTTTCGATGGCCGGCGCGGCCATCAGGAGGCGGGCGCGCCGAGCTTCGGCCGTTCAGCCGCACTGAGTTCGAGAATCTCAGTCGTATGGACGTCCTCGGCTTTCGGCCTGCCGTTCGGATACTGGCCGATCTGGTCGAGCAGCGCGATCTGGCTCTCGATCGAGGCAGGATCGAACGTGCCCCATCCGTCCTTTTTCGTGTTGTCGTCGAACGACAGTTTCAGCACCAGGGGGATCGTCTTCTTTTCCCAGCCTGCGTCGATCTCGGGATAGGCCGCGACGAGCGTGTCGACCGCCTGCTCGGGATTGGCGTGGACCCAGCCCCATCCCTTGGCGACCGCGCCGATGAATTTCGCCAGGGTCCCGGAATCGGATTCGATGGCGCTGTCGGTCGCGAAGTAGACGTCGGCATAGGACGCCAGGCCCAGCTCCGACAGCAGAAGATCGATGCGATCGTCGCCGACGACGCTGAGCGCCTGCGTGTTGGTGATCCAGCCGCCGATCGCATCCACGTCGCCACGAACGAGCGGGGCCTTGTCGAACCCGACATTGACGATGGTGACCTCGGAAGGATCGATCTTGTTCTTCGCCAGCATCGCGTCGATGGCGAAGCGCGCGGTCGGCTGCGTGCCGATCCGCATCCCCTTCAGATCCGCCACCGACCGGATCGGCTTCGCCGGTTTCGACGTCAGCGCATAGGGTCCGGTGCGATAGCCGCAGGCGATGATCTTTACCGGAACGCCGCTCGCCCGCGCGGCATAGAGCTGAGGCGATTCGGAGAATTGGCCGAGCTGTGCGGCACCGGACACCACTGGCGGCACGGTGGCGGCGTTCGGTCCGCCGGGGCTGAACTCGACTTCGAGCCCGGCTTCCTTGAAGTAGCCATTGGCGACGGCTGCCACGTCGCCGATCTGGCCGTTCGACATCAGCCAGTCATACTGGACGACGAGCTTGGCAGCAGCCAAGGCGCTGGCGCCAAACAGCTGAAGTCCCGGCCCGAAAGCCGCCAGGCTGGCGGCGCCGGCCTTCAGGATCGATCGGCGATTCCACTGCGATGTGTTCCCACTCATCTTGTTGCTCCGTTGTTGGACTGTTTGCATGCGGCGCGGCCCTTCTTGCGAGGCCGTCGCGATCACTCTTGCGTGTCGTGATAGTCGCCCGGCCCCGCGCCGGTCCAGGCGTAGAGCTCCCACAGCGTTCCGTCCGGGTCGTGGAAGTAGGCGCAGCGCGCGTTCCAGACATAGTCGCCGGGCGGCCCGACGAACGGCACTCCCTTGCCCGACAATTCGGCGTAGAGCCGGTCGACCTCGCCAGCACTTTCGAGTTCCATGGCGACGCATGCCTTGTGCGCCTGCTTCGGTGAGCGGACATTCGAGACGCCGCAGTGGCGATTGATGTGATCCAGTTCCCATGCCGCGAGCGTCACGCGCTCGGAATGAAAATCGACAAAGCCCTCGGCGCGGCGTCTGATCCGGTAGCCGAGCTTCCCTGTATAGAAGTCGATGGTGCGGTCGATATCCTCCACAAGGAGGCAGATATCGGTGATTGCCTTGGTCTGCCCGAGCGACATGGTCATTTGCCTCGTTGGATCTTCGCGGTGAGTTCGACGCCGACGCGCAAAGCGGCGCCATCGATGTGCCTGCGCATCGCCTCGCCGGCTGCCTGCGGGTCATGCGCGGCGAGCGCGTCGTAAATTAGTACGTGCTCGGCGACGTTGACCTCGACCAGGTCGTGGAGCGGGTTCGTGAGGCGGGCATAGTGGATCGACTGGCGAATCTGCTCGCAGACGAACGAAATGAAGGTGTGGATGTAGCTGTTGCCCGTGGCCCGGGCGATCGCCCGATGGAAAAGGAGATCGGCCTCGATGCTGCCATCCTCCCAGCGCTCCTCGCCGCCCATGCGGTCCAGCGCGGCCTTGATCGCGGCAAGATCGTCGGATGTGCAGCGGGTCGCGGCCAGCGTGGCGGATTCGGTCTCCAGGATGCTGCGCAGCTCGAAGAGCTGCTCCATGTTGCGCTGGTCTTTCAGCGCTTCGCGATCGATCCGGATGGCCGTCCGCTGTTCCGGCGCCATGACGAATGCGCCCACGCCCTGACGCGCCTCAACCATGCCATCGGCGCGAAGCTGCGCGATCGCTTCCCTGACAACATTGCGGCTGACGCCGAATTTGTCGGCGAGCTGGCTTTCGGTGGGAAGCCGGGCTCCCGGGATGATGTCGCCGCCCTCGATCTCGCGGCTCAGATACGAGGCGACGCGATGCGGAAGCGCCTCCACGCTGCCGATGATGGACGAACGCTGCTTCATGCGGCTCCCCTACAAATCGCCCCGATCAGGCACGAGACACGCGGGATTGAACAGGCCTGCCGGATCGTAGGCCGCCTTGATCGCCATATGAATCTACCGCTCGCGCCGCGACGGACGGGCCCCCGTCGCCCGCGCGGCCATAGGCCGGCGATGTCCAGCACGGCCATTCGCGCACGACGCATGCACGGGCTCGATCAATCAGCTTCGGCACCTCGCGGAAGCTTTGCGTTGAAAAGATGGGCTGCTATCCGTGATCATGGAGTCCGATCATACGGTCATCCTACAACCTCGGCAAGTCTCCAATTCACCAGCCTGGCGGCCGCCAGCAGCCCTGGCTCGATGACGTCTATCGCGACGACGAGATTGTTGAGGACACTCCACACGGCGGCCCGTTCCCGTCACGCGCCTCAGCCTTGAACGAGCGCCGTATCCGTCAGCTGTTGCGCATCGTCGAACTTGATCTCCAAGGTGTAGTAATCAAGGCTGAGGTCGTGTGCGCCCAGCTTGTAGGCAATTCGATCCTTTGTCTCCCGGTCGGGCGTCCCCAGGAGATCGGCGACCTCGTTACGCGCCATGCCTTTTGGAAGACGCCTCATGAGATCCTCGGCCATGTCGTACCTGGCAGCCGAATCCAAGGTATGGCCGCGCTCGGCCTTCCAGCGTTCGCTGGAGAAGCGCTGCGCCATCTCCACTTGGTAGACCCGTCCCGCGATCAGGGCGATGCCAATCGCAACGCAGACCGCCCCAAGCTTCAGGGCATCTCTTCTGGTCATCGTCTTGGCTCCTCACAGCGCAGGCCGCCGCCCAAGGTTTCGAGACTCTAGCGGTCCGGGAGCTCGGCCCACAGCTTCTTTGCGAAGCCTCGTTCGTCGAGATCCCACGTGGAGTCGACGACTTCCGCTCGTCCGTTTCGACATTTGTATGAATAGACCGCATCATGCCCATGGCGTAGGCCGGAACGCCGTTCTCACCCGGATTCTCTCGACAGAACGCGTCCGCTCCAGGGTTGTCACGGGCTGCGTTCATTTTCACGCAGGGCAGGTTCGCGCCGACGGCACAGACAAGAACCTTGCCGTTCATGCAGCGGAAGACGGCCTGGGTTTCCAATTCATCGTCGGCAGGGACACTCTTGGCGCCACGGCGGACTTCCGCCCGACTCGCTTTACCGGCCGCCAGGACTAGATAAGACATGCGCTGGGCGGGAACCCCGTTGCAGAAGGACGTGAATATGCCTGAACAGATACCATTGAACGACGGCTCCGCCATTCCCCGGCTCGGCCTTGGCGTGTGGCAAGTCGATCCGGCCATTACGGCCCAGGTCGTGAGTTGGGGGATCCAGACCGGCTACAGATTGATCGACACCGCCGAAGGCTACCAGAACGAGGAAGGCGTCGGGCAGGCGATCCGCACGGCTGGCGTGGCGCGAAGCGAATTGTTCATCACCTCGAAACTGCGCAACGGCGCCCATCAGCGTGACGCCGCGCTTCGGGCTTTCGACGAGACGATGAACAAGCTCGGGATCGAACAGATCGACCTGTTTCTGATCCACTGGCCAGTGCCAAGCCAGGATAAATACGTCGAGGCGTGGAAGACGCTGATCGAGCTCAGGCAAGCCGACCGGATCAAGTCGATCGGCGTTTCGAACTTCAATCGGGATCATCTGGAGCGGATCATCGGCGAGACCGGAGTGACGCCCGTCGTCAACCAGATCGAGCTCCATCCCCGCTTTCAACAACGCGGCGTCAGGGATTTTCATATCAAGCACGACATCCGCATCGAAAGCTGGAGCCCGCTGGGCAGCGGCCGGCTGCTGAGCGATCCGGCCCTTGAGAAGATCGCCGGAAAACATCGCAAGTCCGTGGCGCAGACGATCATCCGATGGCACCTTCAGGAAGGGCTGATCGTCATTCCAAAGTCTGTCCATCAGGACCGCATCGCCGCCAACTTCGATGTCTTCGATTTCGAGCTGGGCGCGGAAGACCTCGAGATCATTCGAGGCATGGATTCGTCCGACGGTCGCACCGGGCCGGACCCCGCCACGGCCGCATTCCTGTTCTGACGGACCTGAGGCTGGTCACGCGTCGACCAGCCTCATATCCCGGACCCGTCCAGCAGCGGGACATCCTCCCCCTCCCAGGGACTGGGCATTGAACCCTTGCTCAGATTGGCTGCGGGAAGCGGCATCCAGCACTTCAACTCGGGTTCGGCGTATTCGACCACGCGTCCGGGCGACGAGTCGGAAGCGCGCCACCCTTCGCTGCCGAATTGGTCGGCTCGAGACCAGTAGGCCAGGTCGACTTCCGCCGGCCCCTGTTCGGACGGCCGAACCGTGACAAGGATCCTGCTGCCATCCCTTGGCGCACTCGACATGTGACGCCACCGATCAGGCTCGTCCATCGCATTTCCTCCTGACGCCGGCATGACGACCTCGGCTGGACGAATAGTCGCTTCGCATACAAGGCCGGTCAACCCGAACTTTGCGCAGGACAGTCTATAGTTGGCGGCCTGCCGGTCTGGCGCGACATGGGCTCGCGGTCATCAGCGAACCTTGGCCTTGACTGCCCAAGCTCTCGTTTTCAGGGCAATCGACCCGTCCTCGCCGCGCGGCAGGCTCTCGCGGATCCTCTCCATCAATCTCTGGCGAGCTGCGGGTTCGAGACTCATGCAATAGCCCGGCGCCGGCCCTGCACCAAGGGTGAAGGGGTGCCAGTAGTCCTCAAAGTCCTTGAACACTGCCGGCATTTCAATCCGGGTGCAGTCGATGGAAACGAAGCCGGCCTGCTTCGCAAGGTTGGTCAATCCGTCTTCGGTGCAAAATGAAAAGCGTCTGTCCTCGGCAAGGTCGATGGCGCCGGGGTCAAGCGCTGCCGCAGCGGTCCAGAAGGCCCGCATGAATTCCACCCCGCCGCCGGGATAATCCCACACATAGAATCCAATCGTCGCTCCGCGGCGGGCCACCCGCCCCATTTCCGCGAGTGCCTTTTCCTTGTCGGGGATGAAGTTGAGAACAAGCGCCGACACGACGACGTCCTTGCTGCCCGATTCGACAGTCAGAGCCTGCGCATCGCCTGCGAGAAACTCGACACGTTCGTCCGGCACGTTTACGCGCGCCTTGGCGAGAAAACCCTCCGATGGGTCTATGGACACCAGGTTCCTGGGATTGCAGCGCGCCAGGATGGCTGCGGAAAGCGCCCCGGTTCCGCAACCCACCTCCAGCCAGTCCAGACCCTCCGCCGGATCGAGCCAATCCAGGAACAGTGGAGCGATCTGACGGCTCCATCGCCCCATATAAAGGTCGTAGCTGTCCCCGGCCTGCCAGGCGTCGTGACGTGTCGCCTCAGCCATCGCCATCTCCTCCCGGATAACTTCAAAGCATTGGTCGGCAGCAAGAATACGCCCGTCTCAATCCCAGGAACAGAGGCACAAGAGTGCGACCTGAGCTCGAAATGCACAAGCAGAGGATCAGACGCTGGACTTCTCCGGTCCCGAGGAAATCGCCTGCTGACGCAGGCGATCGGTCGGCTGGTTTCGTGCGGCCCTCTGGGCCGCTCGTTGACTATCGCTGCTTTGCCGTTCTGGGAAATTCCACGACGTCTGCGGACGGACGCCGGTACTGGGCTGCGACAATTGCATCGATCAGAGGATCCAGAGCTGCACGAGTCTCGCTGCTCGTCTCGTCATCGCCGCGCAGATAGTGGCAGGCTCGTTCAAGATGGAGGTGTGCGGCGGCAAAGTCGCTTGTCATAAGCTTCTCCTTATTGCCCGCCGTTTGGCAAACATGGTCGGTTCGGCTTACCCGAAAGCCAATATCCACAGGCGCATTTAAATCAAATTTGCCGGTTAACCTGATCTTCATAATGCCGCGGCGATCATCGCCATCGCGGCCATGTGTTGAGTTCCGCCTCAGGCAACAGACCCGCTCCGGTTATCGGGGCGGGTTTTTTCTTGAATGTCGCCGGATCGGAACTGAGCCCGGGTCAGGCCGCTTCACGCTGGGATTTCCATGTCTCGTGGTGCTTGCCCCAGGCCGACATGGCTGTCACCGCATCGTTCAGGCTAAAGCCGAGCGGCGTGATCGAGTATTCCACGCGAGGCGGCACCTCGTCATAGACGCGCCGGCTGATCAGCCCGTCGGCTTCCATCTGCCGCAATTGCTGCGTGAGCACCTTCTCGCTGACGCCTGGCAACAGCCGGCGCAGTTCCGCAAAGCGGTATGACCGCAGGTGCAGTTCCCATAGCAGCGAGGTTTTCCACTTTCCGCCGATGGCCTGCAGCGCGGCAGCAAAACCGCAGCTGTCTGGTTCCTTGCGCCTCATTTGGCAGCTCCTGTCATGATGGCGATAACTTACCTCAAGGTGCGTACTTCTCAACGCAGCAGGAATTTATATCTTCGGATCGAGCGCGCCAAACACGAAACGGATCCTCGTCGAGAGGGCCATTGTCCTATCGGAGACGTTATTATGACATCAAATGTCTGCGTGCTCGGCGCGGGCCGAATGGGGTCGTCCATTGCTCGAACGCTGCTCGACCGCGGCTACTCGACATGGGTCTGGAATCGGACCGCGGCAAAGTGCGATCCGTTGGCGGCTCTTGGCGCGAAGCTCGCCCCTTCAGTGGAGAATGGAATCCGGGCGGCCGACGTCGTGATCATCAATGTTCTCGACTATGCCGCCAGCGACGCTTTGCTGAAGCGGGATGGCATCGCTTCGGTATTGGCCGGTAAAGCCGTCGTGCAACTCACCTCCGGATCGGCACGTCTGGCACGGGAAGAAGCTCGCTGGGTGGAGGCGCATGGTGCCGGGTATCTGGACGGGGCGATCATGGCCACTCCGGATTTTATCGGCAGGCCCGAGACCGCACTGCTTTATTCGGGTTCCCGCGATGTTTACGAGAAGCACAAGCCCCTGCTTTTCGCGCTCGGCGGCGGCACGAGCTATGTCGGGGAGCTGCCGGGTCAAGCCTCCGCGCTTGATACCGCCCTGCTGACCCAGATGTGGGGCGGGCTTTTCGGAGCACTTCAGGGCATGGCTGTCGCCGAGGCCGAAGGTCTCAACCTGAAGACGTTCAAGAGCCATCTCTCCGCATTCAAGCCGGTTGTCGATGCCGCTCTGTTCGACGTGGTCGACAGAACAAATGCACGCCGTTTTGCCGGCGACGACGCAACGCTGGCGTCCTTGGGTGCCCATTACAGCGCCTTCCAGCACCTGCTTGAGGCCTGCGAGGAGCGAGGGCTCAACGCGGCTATGCCGCGCGCCATGGACATGATCTTTCGGCAGGCGCTTTCGCTCGGACGCGCGGAAGACGATTTCGCATCTCTCGCGCCTCTGTTTCGAAATGACTCGCCGCGCCAGGTCGGGGAGGCAGCGAATGCATAGCGGCAAGACCAGACGGACCGCGACCTGCTCATGCCGGGGCGTGGAACTTGTCCTGGCGGGAGAACCGCGACGCGTCTATGCGTGCAGTTGCATGGAGTGCCAGCGATGCACCGGGGCGGCGTTCTCGTATCGGGCCATCTATCCTGACTTGGCCCTCGTCGGCCGGAAAGGCGAGACCGGATCCTGGCGCAGAACCGGCTCGTCGGGGCAATGGCTGGAGCAGACATTCTGCACCACATGCGGGTCGGTCGTCTTCATGCGGGCAGAAGGGCTAAAGGATGCGCTGTCGGTATCGGTCGGCTGTCTGGAGGACGCGAAATTCCCGCCCCCGGCAATGCTCCACTGGCCTCACCGAAAGCACAAATGGCTTCGTCTGGAAGGCTTGCCCGAAGCAGCCGGCTCCTGAGGTGCGGATCACCACTCGCGACGCCTGGCTTGCGGCAGGCTCGTTATCGTGAGTTAATCCTCATCACTCCAGCGGTTCATGCTGACAAAGTTCATTCATGCTGGCGTTGCCAGAGCGGCGAAAGGCGACTGCTTATTCACACGGCCGTGGCCCGGATCACCACGTCGTTAGAGAACGAGATAGTGCTGTGGTAATGACTGCTGACTATGGTCGTGCGGCGGCCGGCAGGCTCTCGGCGGCGCGGCGCCAGTTGACCGACTTATTCAGCAAGGGCTAATAAGGCAGCGTTACGCGGCGGATCCTTGGACTTGGCGTTGCTTCGTCACGATCCGCATCCGCCAGCTACGATAGGCCAGGCTGATAGAATGACCGACCTGATTTGCCTCGAATTCGCCCCGATCATAGAAGAGCGGTGCTGATTGCAATGCTGGTGCCATCCGTCGTTGACCAGTTCTTGCAAAGAAAACGAAGGCTTCGATGATCCAGGACAATGCCACGGTAGGCGTGGTGGTGCCGATGTTCAATGCCGAGCGAACCATTCGCGCCACCTTGACCAGCATCTGCCAGCAGGACCATCAGGCGCTGGACATTGTCGTGGTGGACGACGGGTCGACGGACCAGTCCGCCTCGATCGTGGCCTCCTGTGCCGAGAAAGACCGGCGTATACGCATTATGAGGCAGTCGAACGCCGGTGTCGCGCAGGCTCGCAACAGCGGTGCGGCCTCTACCGATGCGGAGTTTCTGGCGTTTGTCGACGCGGATGATCTCTGGGCTCCATCCAAGATCGCGCTGCAGCTGCGCGCCCTCCAGGAAGGCGGCTCTTCGGCGGGCCTGGCATATTGCTGGTTTGCGCAGATCGACGAGGACGGCCGGGTATTCTCACTATACCGGCCCGATGCCGATGGCAGCGTTCTGCAACGGATGTGCAGAATGAATTTTGTCGGCAACGGAAGTTCGATGCTGGTGCGTCGCTCCGCATTCGAGCGGGCGGGACAATTCGATCCTTCCCTGAGGGCCAGGAATGCGCAAGGTTGCGAGGATCTTCTGATGTGCCTCAGAATAGCGGAAAGTTACGAATTCCGCGTCGTGCCTCAGCATCTCGTGGGTTACCGGATCACGAACGTCAACATGTCGAGCGATGTCATGCAGATGCTTCGTTCTTGTGAGATTGTTCTTGCCGAGTTCCGTGAAAAATATCCGCAGTTCGGCAGCGATCTCGATGCCCATCTGGTCGACATGATTTGTTGGCTTGCGGTGAGAGCTTTGATCGGCGGACGGCTTTACGCGGCCTGCAACCTATCGAGGAAACTCTTCGTCCTGGATCCGCGCACGGCGATTTCTCGCCTGCCCAACATGGTAGACATTTACTGCAGGGCCAGGTTGGTTCCTCGCTGGATCAAGGTCGGAGTGAAACGAATGCGCAACAAGAACGCCAAGTTCCGTCCGCTTTATGAAGAGACCAGCTGGTGAATGTGAGCGCCTCACGGTTCGAGCGGTTGCGGCGGCTCATCCGCTTGGCGGCAGCACCTGCATGGGCCGGGCCGACTATCGTCGGACTTGGTTTGGCCGCGGCGGTTCTCGAAGGTGCCGGCCTCTAAGACCTTAAGCGCCGTCTTCGACGGGAGCGGACGGATCAATAATCCTCTGACCTGACTCGCAAAGCTGGCGCGGCGTCGGCGTCTTGAGGGCCACCTGGACTCGCCTTCGAAGCCACTCCGGAGGAAATGGCTGGCAGATGAAGGTCGGATCGGCGTCGAAAAAACGCCCGGAGGTACAGATGGAATGCGGTGAGGTCGGAACCATGCGCTGTTCAACGGCGAGCAGTCTCCGCGCAAAGCGACACAGCCGCCGCCACAGGTCTTGTGCATACGGCTTTGCGAAGACATGAAACAGCGCGGCCGGATCGATCCGTATTGCGTGGACAAGCGGGGCGATGGCCGCGCCTGGCGACGTGCGGGCGGCCTCGGTGCCATAATACGCTGAGGCCACGCCATCGGACCAACGAAACAAGAAAGACGCTAGCTTGGGATGTCGCGTGCGGACTGTTTCAAGGACGATCCGGTGCGATGCCAGCATGACGACATACCTGGTCGACATGGAAGATGGTGATCGCCGGTAACCAATCAGATACTCCGGAACGACATCATAATCGCAGATCGCGGCAATGTTGAGCTGCATCTGCAAGTCTTCGGCTCCTTGGGCGCCTGCTGCTCTGAGCGACGGGTCGTATCCCCCGGTTGCCGTAAGAACTGATCGCCTGATTAGCGGTGAACTTGCATTCCCGATAAAATTCTCAACCAGCAGCCAGTTGTGGACGTCCCCGCGAGCAAGAATTGGCGGGGAGCATTCGATCACCCAATCATCATCATCGATGACCCGATACCATGCGTAGACAAGGCCGAGAGACGGCCGCGAATGAAAGAGGCCGTGCTGCTTTTCCAGCTTTGTCGGATGCCACACATCATCCGCATCAAGTGGCGCTATAAATTCACCCTTCGCCGCATGAATTGCCAGGTTTCTGGCGACAGCAACCCCTTGGTTCTGCTGTCTCAGATAAGAAATACGCGGATCACTGGCTGCAAATGCCTCGACGATCTCAGCGGTCCGGTCGGTCGACCCGTCATCGACCACTATGATCTCTAGCTGTTTGAAAGTTTGCGAGGCGGCCGACTGGAGGGTGTGTCGGATGGTCTTTTCCGCATTGTAAGCAGGAATGATGACGGAAACTGCGGGTTGCATATCGAAAAAACCTGAAAAGACGGGAGCGCCACCGGCCTAAATACTAGCATGCTCGAGCGGGATGGTATCAAGCCGCGCCTCCCCCTACCGGCTACGTCGACGCCTGAGAATTCGCCCGGTCTTTCGCACTTGCGGCGGCGACATGTGCTAATATGGTGGTTTCAATCCGCCAAACTTGTGGATGCCTTCATGCTTCCTTTCATTTCGCTCACATCCGTGCCCGTGGCCTCGTGGTCTTATTGCCATCAGCTATATGCTTGAACACTCACATGTATCGCATTTCTGCCGATGGGGATGGCATCCGCGATCGGACATGAGCGTGGTTTTTACGGTTCCTGCGGCGGGAGACCGATGGTGATCCCGCGCGTTCTCCTGCAACTTGGTCGGCTGGTGCGGCGTCGACGCCTGCGCGGTGCTCCCATCATACTGATGTACCATCGCGTTGCAGATATCGCCGTCGATCCGTGGGGGCTAGCCGTCCATCCGGCGAGGTTCGACGAACAAATCGAAGCGCTGACGCGGAGCCGGCGGGTGGTGCATTTGGATAAGCTGTTTGATGTCATCGCACGGGGAAAGCCAGGCAAACCGCTTGCGGTTGTCACGTTTGACGACGGCTATCACGACGTCTACAGCAACGCTCGCCCGATCCTACAGCGTCACGACTGCCCGATGACGCTGTTTGTTGCGACGGGAGCAATCGGAAGCGGCAGAGAATTCTGGTGGGATGCGCTCACGCGGATCTGTCTTGAGACGCCTGAACTGCCTGACCAACTCGACATCACGATCGAGGGAGGCAGGCATCACTGGCTTATCCCAAAGATGGTGGATCAGGCCGGCCGTGACAAAGTCTACCGGGAGGTGTGGTCGGCGCTCCGAACGCTGCCGTATGAGCGACAGAACGCACACCTCGAAGACATTGCGAAGTGGGCGGGCGTTGGTCTCGACGCCAGGCCAGAGCACTGTATTATGACTCCTGGGGAGGTTGGTGACATCAGTGACGACCTGATAACGATCGGCGGTCATACTGTCAGTCATCCCACGCTTCCGGCCCATTCCTTCGCGACCCAGCTTCGCGAGATCGTCGACGGCCGTTCGGCCTGTCAGCAAATGACCGGAAAACGCGTTCTCTCTTTTGCATATCCATTCGGAGACCATGACGCTCTGTCGGTATCTGCCGTCAGGGAAGCGGGATTTGAGTTCGCATGCACGACGCGCGCCGGGTGCGTTGCGCCAGAGGCAGACGTGCTGCGTTTACCTCGAATGTATGTCGGCAACTGGTCAGGGGATGAACTCTTGCGAGAAATCGAGGATCATCTGTTCTGATGAACGCACAGCAGACGACCATTATCACTCCTCGACGCGGCTGGTTTGACCTCGATTTCTGGCACCTGTGGCGCTATCGCGATCTGCTGCTCCTGTTCGCGATGCGCGACATCAAAGTCCGCTACAAGCAGACCTTGCTTGGTCCGGCCTGGCTGATCCTGCAGCCCCTGGCGCTTACCGCAGCCTTGACCACCGTCATCAGCGGTATCGCGGGCATTTCAACCGGCGGCCATCCAGCGCCAATCTTTTATCTGACAGCGCTGGTGCTGTGGTCGTATTTTTCCCAAGTCGTCTCCACCGCGAGCCAAGTCTTCATTGCCAACGGTCATCTTTTCAGCAAGATCTACTTCCCGCGACTCGTCGTACCCGTGTCGTCGCTGCTGTCGAACGGTGTGGCCCTGGCGATCCAGCTTGGCGTCGCATTGGCCTTCTTGCTCTGGTACCAGCTGACAGGAAAAGTGGACGGGCTATCGTGGCGCCTTGCGTTCTTTCCGCTGGTGATCATCCAGATCGCGGCATTCTCGTTGGCGGTTGGGCTTTGTCTGGCAGCGTCAACCGCGAAGTACCGCGATACCGCTCATATGACTCCGTTCTTCATTCAGATCTGGCTGTTCGTGACGCCGATCATCTTTCCTTTTTCGGCTATTCCCGAGCAGTACCGGACGCTGACCGGATTTCTGAATCCGCTCGCTGTCATGATTGATGAAGGGCGCTGGTGCTTCTTCGGCACCTCGGCAGTCGGTGCGCCACAAATCGCTGCAGCGCTTGTCACGACCTCGGTCGTGCTGTTCATCGGCGTCGTGATCTTTCAACGCGTCGAACGAACGGCCATGGACATGCTGTGAAGAGAAATGACAACCCTTGCGGCCCCGTAGAGAGTGAGGGTCGCTTTGCGTCGGCCGCCGCGCATTCTGCACAATGGGCACGACGCCGATGCCATTGATCTCCGTCATCACGCCTTTCCTCAATGTCGAGCGGTTTCTTCCGGCCGCGATCGAAAGCGTGCGCGCGCAAACCTTCACCGACTGGGAAATGCTTCTCATTGACGACGGATCATCCGACGGGAGCGTTGCAATCGCGGTGGCTGCAGCAACCGGCGATCCGCGAATCCGGTTCATTCGATCGAACGGCCAGCGTCGCGGCGCCGCCGCGGCGCGCAATGCCGGAATCGCGGCCGCGTCGGGCATGTTCTTCACGTTCCTGGATGGCGACGATATATTTGAGCCGGAAAAATTCGAGACGGAACTTGCGATCTTTGAAGCGCATCCCCGCGTTAAGGTCCTTTACGGACCGACACTGTGGTGGTTCCCCGATGAGCCGCACAGGAACTGGACCGACTGGATGCCACGCCAATCGGACCGTCTGCACATGCCGCCCGACCTGCTCGACCAGGTCATCGTGCGCCAGCGGGCTCATGTGCCGTGCATCTGCTCGATCATGGTTCACCGCGAAGCTTTGGTAGCGGTGGGCGGCTTCGATGAGGCGTTCGAGCTCTACGAAGACCAGACCCTTCTGGTAAAGCTGCTGTTGCGCTATCCGGTATTCGTGACGTCCACGCCCACCGGCCGATACAGGCAGCACCTCGATTCGACATCGGCCAAGGCGACTGCTTCCGGCATCTACGATCGACTGCGCCCGCATGCTGCTCGCATTGGCTTCCTCGAATGGGTTGAGATGCATGCATCGGCCTCGGGATTGATGACGCCGGAGTTGCAGCGGGCGCTCCGCTTCGCATTTGCGCGCTATCCGGCCCAGCGTCGGCCCCTGACACTTCGCGATAGGTTTGACCTCACCATCGAAGCCGGACGCCGGTTTGCTCGGCGGCTGACGCCACGCCGCATCCTGTCGAAGGTGTTCAGGCTGGTGACGAGAGCGCGGAAGTAGTGGGCGGGGATTGGATCGCGACCGAGCCTGAGATTTCTGATACCAACGATACCGTTTTACGTGAGTGACAAGTCGCATCGCCTCGCTGGAGGCGACGTGCTAAAACTGACGCGTGTCCATCATTTCTGTGCCAAAATTCTGTTTGTGACGCCTAAGGTCGCGTTCGGTTTCTGGCAACGAACACCAGCCCGTTGCCTCTTTGCGAAGCTAAGGAGAATTTGGCTGTTTCATGATCGCAGTCGTCATAACAACTTACAATCATACTCGCTTTCTTGAGGAAGCCATTCAGAGCTGTCTTCGTCAAAGCCGGCCGCTGGATGAAATTATTGTCGTAGACGACGGATCCACCGACAATCCGGCATCGGTTGTCGAGCGTCATCCAGGCGTGCGCCTGATCAGGCAGGACAATTGCGGGCTCGCGGCCGCCCGAAACACCGGACTGGCGGCTTCCAGATCCGATTACATCACCTTTCTGGACGCGGATGATCGTCTCCTTCCGAATGCCATTGAGACGGGCGTGCGAATGCTGGTTGCGCATCCAGATGCGGTTCTCGCTTACGGAGCTCATCGCTTCATCAATGGCAGCGGTGCGATCGAGTCAGACAAGCATCACGTCGCCCTTATTGAAGATCCTTATCTTCAGTTGCTGCGGACGGGAAACTTCATTGCGATGCATGCGACCGTGGTCTATCGGCGCGAGAGGCTCGCGGCCATGGGCGGGTTCGACGTTTCAATGCGGTCCTGCGAAGACTATGAGCTGTTCTTGCGAATCGCCCGGCGCGGTTCGATCGTAACGCACGACGATGTCGTCGCCGAGTATCGCATGCACGGCGACAACATGTCGAATAATCGACCGATGATGCTCGCTGCAGCATTGTCGGTGCTTGACAAGCAGTTGGCGGGTCCGGTTGACGACGATGTGCGTCTTGCAGTCCGCGATGGTAGGCGGTTCTGGAAGACCTACTATACCGGAGAGTTGACCACTGAGGCCTTGCGCGCGATCCGCGCCGAACCCGCCAAGGCGATTCGCATGCTGCGGCAGGCTTTGCAGATGTCGCCGCCGATCGCGCTGCAAACGGCGGCATTTAGGATAAAGCGCAAAGTCGGCAGGCATGTGCAACGGCTGCTCGGAGCTTCCGGCGCCGATTGGCAGGCTCCGCTCGTCGGTTCGGTGCGGTTTGGGGATTTCGCACGCACCATGCCGATAAGCCGCTCATTTGGATATGATCGCGGCAAGCCAATAGATCGGTATTATATCGAGAATTTCCTACAATTGAATGCGGCCGACATACATGGCCGCGTGCTGGAAATCGGCGACAACAGCTACACGATGCATTTTGGCGGTGCTCATGTCGTCAAGAGCGACGTGCTGCATGTTGATCCCGATGATCCAAACGCGACCATCATAGGCGACCTGTCGCAGCCCGGAGTCCTGCCGTCAAACGCCTTCGACTGCATCATCCTCACGCAAACACTTCATCTGATCTTCGACATGTCGGCCGCCGTCGCTGCACTGGCCGAGGCGCTCAAGCCCGGGGGCGTGCTGCTGCTGACTGTTCCTGGCATCACCCCGGTCGATCGCGGCGAGTGGGGCAGCACGTGGTTCTGGTCATTGACGCAGGCGGCGTTGGCGAAGTTGCTTGCGAAATCCTTCAGCACGGCGAATATGGCGCTCGAAACCCGCGGCAACGTCTTTGCGGCAGTTTGTTTTCTCCAGGGACTCGCCAAGGAAGAAGTCTCTGACCAGAAGCTCGACGTCCGGGATACCGCCTATCCTGTCGTTGTCACGGCGCGCGTCGTGAAGGACGGGTTGACCGCGGATCAGCCCGGCAGTCGAACCGCAAATGTTACGGCTTGAGATCGATGACAGAATTGCCAGCCGTTGAGGTCCGAGGACTTTCCAAGCGCTACCGGCGCGGCGCGATCGGCGTGCGCTCATTGCGTGAGGAGGTCGAACAACTTGTCGCGCGTTTGCGCTCGCGGGAGGCCGAAGCTTCCCTCAACGAATTCTTCGCCATCAAGGACATCACTTTTTCCGTTCCGACTGGCACCGTATGCGGTATCATCGGACGCAACGGCTCGGGAAAGACCACGCTGCTCAAGGTTTTGACCTCGATCACGGCTCCGGATGAGGGCGAGGCAGTGATGCGAGGCCGGATCGGAAGCTTGCTGGAGGTAGGGGCCGGATTCCATCCGGATCTCGACGGGATCGAGAACATCTACCTCAACGGCGCGATCCTCGGCATGAGCAAGGCCGAGATCACGCGTAAGCTGGACCGGATCATCAAATTTGCCGATATCGGCAGCTTTCTCGAAACGCCGGTCAAGCGTTATTCGTCCGGCATGTATGTTCGGCTTGCCTTCGCGATCGCTGCTCATCTGGAGCCGGAGATTCTCGTCGTCGACGAGGTGCTTGCTGTCGGCGATGCTGAATTTCAGAAGAAATGTCTCGGCACGATGAAGAACGTCGCGGGTGAAGGTCGCACCGTGCTGTTCGTGAGCCACAACATGGCCATGGTTCGGCAGCATTGCACAAAAGCGGTTTATTTGGACCGCGGCCTTCTGAAGGACTTTGGCGAGGCGTCATCGATCATCGATGCGTACCTGTCGAACACCGTCCCCAGCAGCGATGGAGCCGAGCGCGTTGGCAATGATGACCTCTGGATGCAGGTGGCTATTGTGTATCCGGGTACGCGCGAGCGCTGCAACCAGCTCAAGTTTGGCGGCGATTACGATTTTGTGCTGAAGCTGGGCGCGAGGGATTCGTTTTACCGAAGCGTGGTTCATATCCAGATTTTTGATCAGGAAGGCAACTTGATCTCTGTGCTCGAAAGCCTCGCGGAAGGTGTTGGTCAATTTGACATAGTTGGGCAGGCCGAGGTCGTATTCAGCGTGCGATCGTTGGGATTGTTGCCAGGCACTTATAGCGCTGGAGCGGCTCTCTATGCGTGGGGAGAGGACGACCCGGACCTCGCAAGCGAGAACTTGCTAACGTTCGACGTTGTTGCGGCAACAGTCAATGACTCCTATTGGCCATATCTGAAAGAGCACGGGATTGTGCGACTGTCGCATTCTGCCCAGTTGCTTAAGGTGGATTGAAGCGCGTGGAGCACTGGCTTTCGGCGGGGTAGTGTCTCAGTTTGAAATAAACGGAATGATCAGCACGACGACGACTTCGATGAAGGGGATTGCCACGTAGATGGCAAGAAAGCCGGCAATCCACATCCCGATTTTGACGAGCCAGGACGGATGAGGGGTCGCCCTCCAAGCGAAAAATGCGCTCGCGACGCCCAAACCCAATGCGACAATGCCAATGACCGGAGACCGCGTCATTGGAAGCATTAGATCATCAAAAACAAGAAAGATCGCGCTAATGAAGATTAGCTGGGTCGTGAGCCCGAATAGAAACGCGCGTTTCACGCGGCCCGCCCGGTGCTATCTTTTGTCGGCATCAGGCGACGGCTTTCGTTTTGTACGGCGCGCGCTTGCCCAGTTTGGGCGCAACTGCGTCCATCATGTATGCATTGCGCTAAGCATATAGGAGTTCGGGCTGGATCGCGACAAGCGACGCGTCAAATTTCAAACTGAGACACTGCCTTCGGCGGCGGATGCCTACGTCACGACGTCCCGCATCGAAGGCATGCCGGTCGCACCGCTGGAGGCGATGGCTTGCAGCCTTCCCATCGTTGCCACCGATGCACAGGGCCTTCCCGACATTTTGGCAAATGGCCAAGAGTCGGGTGGCCTGATGGTTCGAAAGGATCAGCCGGAAGAAATTGCGCATGCCCTGAAGCGCCTGAAGGACGATCCGCACTTGCGGGGGCTCTCCCGCAAGAAATATCGTCACAACCGGCTGCGGTACCAGGCCAGCGCCGTTTCGACGATCCGGTCGATTCCGGATTGCTCAGGCATCCAGCCGAGTTCCCGGGCGGCCTTGCCGGCAGCGGCTACCAGCGCAGGCGGGTCACCTGCCCTGCGCGGACCGTAAGCCACCGGAAGGCGCGTTCCCGAAGCCCGGCGCACAGCCTCGACCAACTCGTTCACCGTCGTTCCGGTTCCGGTGCCGAGATTGTAGACGTGGACTCCCGGATCGCGGAGAAGCTTCTCCCCTGCCAGAACGTGTGCACGGGCGAGATCGGTGACGTGGACATAGTCCCGCACCGCGGTTCCGTCACGGGTGTCGAAGTCGGTGCCATTGATCGTAAAAATCCGGCCCGATCCAATCGCCGCCTCGATGGCGAGCGGGATGACATGCGTTTCCGGCTCATGCCGCTCGCCGACCTCGCCGTCGGGATCACATCCGGCCGCGTTGAAATACCGGAGCACAACCGCGTTGAGGCCATGGGCATCCGAAAGACTGTCCACCATTCGTTCTACGATGAATTTCGACCATCCATAGGGATTGATGGGCGACTGCGGATGCGTTTCGTCAATCGGAGAACGGATCGGAACGCCGTAAGATGCGCAGGTGCTCGACAAGATCAGCTTGTCGACGCCGATCTTCAGCATTTCCTCGAGCAGGACCAGCGTCCCGAAACTGTTATTTCGGTAGTAGAGTTCCGGGCGCTCGACGGACTCGCCGACATAGGCGTAGGCGGCGAAATGCGCCACCACATCCGGCCGATGCTGGCGCAGTGCTGCTGCCACGGCTGCGGCGTCGCAAATATCGCCCTCGACAAGCGGTCCCCATTTGACCGCGTCGCGCCAGCCGCGCGAGAGATTGTCATACGCAATGACCGACCAACCGGATTCGGCGAATGCTTTGCAACAGTGTGAGCCGATATAACCCGCCCCGCCGGTGACCAAGACCGTTTTCATTCGGCTGCAGCGGACCCAGCATGTCCCGATGAGACCAAGTCATCGAAATAGGCGATGGTCTTGGCGAGACCATCGCGCAATGCGATTCTTGGCTTCCAATTGAGTTCGCGCAAGGCACACCCGATATCAGGCTGTCGCTGCCTTGGATCATCAACGGGCAAAGGTAAAAACGTGATCTTGGATCGGCTTCCGGTAAGTTCGATCACGAGATTGGCGAGTTCGAGCATCGTGAATTCGACCGGATTGCCCAGATTGATTGGACCGGTGACATCGTCGGCCGTTTGCATCAGGCGAACCAGACCGTCGATGAGATCGTTGACATAGCAAAATGAACGTGACTGCTGGCCGTTGCCGTACACGGTTATCGGCTGGTTTTGCAGTGCCTGCACGATGAAGTTGGAAATGACGCGGCCGTCGTCTGGACGCATCCTCGGACCGTAGGTGTTGAAGATGCGCGCTACCTTGATCCGCAGCCTGTGCTGCCGCCAATAGTCGAAAAACAGGGTTTCGGCACACCGCTTGCCTTCGTCGTAACAGGAACGGAGCCCTATCGGGTTTACCCTGCCCCAATAATCCTCGGTCTGCGGGTGAACCTCGGGATCACCGTAGACTTCGGACGTGGACGCCTGAAGGATCTTTGCGCGAACCCGCTTGGCGAGCCCCAGCATGTTGATCGCCCCATGGACGCTGGTCTTTGTCGTCTGGACCGGATCGAACTGGTAGTGAACGGGGCTTGCCGGGCAGGCAAGATTGTATATTTCATCAACTTCTATGTAGAGCGGAAATGTCACGTCGTGGCGAATGATCTCAAAGGATCTGTCGTCGAGCAAATGCGAGACGTTTCTCCGACTTCCTGTGAAGAAATTGTCGACGCATACAACCTCGTGGCCTTCACCAAGCAACCGCTCGCATAAGAACGATCCCAGAAAACCTGCACCCCCAGTCACCAAGACTCGCTTTGCCCGCTGCATTTTCGGGATCCTCACGCCAGTTTACCCCAACCTAATAAGCTAACCCGACGACACGGTGATTTACCAGAGGCCTGCCTTCACTTAGCGTTAACGATGAGAATTGTCCTCGACAAGGCGGCCGTCTTCCAGCATCCGTTCCCCCTCCCCGGAATGGCAATGTCGTCGCGTGAGGCACAATCTGAAAAAGGTGCGATAACTGTCTGAATTTGCCTATCTTTGAGCGTTGTACATTCGGAGCGGGCGACGGACCATCGGATGCGGATGCGCTGCGGTGCAGCATACCACCGGGAAATGCCTCCGGCGGGGTCAATAAGCCGATCGAGCTCCTGAGACACGCCGCGAGCGACGCCATCCCACCCGTTGATCCACGTCAACGACACGGGCCAGGTCAGCACAAACAACCCAATCCCGATCATTTGCTTACGAGAAAGACCGCGATGCGAAACATCAAACGCGCCTTCTGGGGCATGCTGGCATTGGTGAGCGTTCTGTGGATTTTTGCGGAGCCCCAGCTGTTTCAGCCGGCCAGTTTCCTCGCGCTTCGAGGAACGATGGTTCAGTACAGCGGCATCATAGCCATGGCCGCGATGAGCGTGGCCATGATCCTGGCGCTGCGGCCGCGTTGGCCGGAGCCGTGGTTTGGCGGGCTGGATAAGATGTATCGCCTGCACAAGTGGCTCGGCATAGCGGCCCTTGTCGTCTCTGTAGTCCATTGGCTGTGGAGTCAGGGACCGAAATGGGCGGTGGGCTGGGGCTGGCTCGAGCGGCCGGCACGCGGAGCGAGGCCGGTTCCGGAAAACCCGGTGGAGCAGTTCCTCTCGACCCTGCGCGGTTCTGCGGAAGGCTTGGGTGAATGGGCGTTCTACGCTGCCGTGCTGCTGATCGCGCTGGCGCTCATCAAATATTTTCCTTACCGGCTGTTCTACAAGACGCATCGCTTGCTGGCCGTCGCCTATCTGGTGCTGGTGTTCCACTCGGTGGTGCTGACCACCTTTAGCTACTGGACTTCACCGGTCGGCGTGGGGATGGCGCTGCTCCTGGCGGCGGGCACCTACGCGGCGCTTGTCGTCCTGCTGCGTCGCGTCGGCGCGACCCGGCAGGTTCAGGGCAAGATCGCCTCGCTCCAGTATTATCCCGGCGTGAGGGCGCTCGAAACGGAGATCGAGGTGCCGCATGGCTGGCCCGGCCACAAGCCCGGGCAGTTCGCCTTCGCAACCTCGGACACGTCGGAAGGGGCGCACCCTTACACCATCGCCTCCGGGTGGAACGAAAAGGATCCGCGGATCACTTTCGTCACCAAGGCACTGGGCGACCACACCAGCCGCCTGCGCGAGAAATTGCACGTCGGGCAGGAGGTGAAGATCGAAGGACCATACGGTTGTTTCACCTTCGACAACGGCCAGCCCCGGCAGATCTGGATCGGCGGTGGCATCGGCATCACGCCGTTCATCGCCGGCATGAAGCATATCGCGCTGGAGCGGCATGCAAACCCGAACCAGCCTCGACCTCCGGTGATCGACCTGTTTCACACGACCACCGAGTATGACGAAACAGCCATCGCCAAGTTGAAGGCGGATGCCGCGGCCGCGGACATCCGCCTGCACGTCCTGGTCGACGCCCGCGACGGTCTCTTGACCGGCGAACGCATCCGCGCCGCGGTACCGGAATGGCGCGAGGCCAGCATCTGGTTCTGCGGTCCGGCAGGTTTCGGCGAGGCGCTGCGCCAGGATTTTGCCGCGCAGGGGCTGCCGGTGACGGAGCGCTTCCATCAGGAACTCTTCGCCATGCGGTGACGCGAGGTTTCGTCACGAGAAGCCAAGCCCAATTCAGCCCGATCAGGGCATCGGACCCAAACCCGGTTTTCGATCCGATGCTCAAACAAAGAGATGGAGCGGCGGCCGAATGTCGTGGCCGAATGTCGAAGCGCCGGCATCTGGGTCACAAGCCGACAGAGGTCGACGGCGCTTGCCACCCCCAGCCGCCGTCCGGTCACATCTTACGCCCGCCTGCGCGGCAGCGGCGGGAAGGCGACCGCCACCGCACCAAGCCCGACGATAGAAAAACCATCAGAAGCGGCGCGTTAGAGCGAAGTCCGCTTCGCGGCGCAAAACCGGTCATTCCGCTCGCTTCTCAATAGCGGTCGTTCGCACGACCCGTTCGAACGTCGGAGACAAGCGTAGCGCCGATCCGCATTGCCATAATGGATGGCAATCATGCAGTGATGGACGGCGAGCACTCAATGGACTCTGGTACTTCCTTATCTAGCCGGCCGTCTCAAGAAATCGATCAACGAAGTCGGCGAGGGCGTTCCAGTCAGTGAACTCACTATCTCGCTCGGGGCTCGCAGCGCCGCTGCGCTTCATGACGATGAATTTGACGACCTGCTCTTGGAAGTAGTCGTATTCGGTGAAGCGCAAAGCACCCCCGAGAAGGAGTGTCATGCGCGGCTGCCACCCCACCGCAGAGACAAAGTGATCCACGTATTTTTGCGCTTCCGTCTTTTCGTCTTCCAGCACGGCCGACAGACTGACAGATACAAGGGCTGAAGGCTTGCTGTTCAGCAACTCGTGATGCGCAAACACGAAGTTTGTGATGGTGTCTTGGTGGTGCTTGTGGTGGACCGACGCGGCAACGATGAACGCGTGGAAGGCTCCAAGTTTCAAATCGGATGCGAGCGCTGCGCTATCTTGCAGCTCGACCTGGTGCCCGCGCTCGCGAATATGGGTTGCCGTCCACGCGGCTATTTTCCGCGTCTGCCCTTCGGTCGTTCCATAGACAATCAGGATGTTCACGATAATCCCTTCGACAACAGAAGAGACATTCATAGGACAGTCGATACGGGCCGTCCCAATAGAATGAAACACTCGCGGCCTTCCACCTCCGATTTAACTCAGAGTCGCCTAAGTGATGCCGCGGGTCCGTACGCCATGTTTCACCGGCAATCTGGTTCGCCTCTTGGATTCCATTTGCTTGAACGGTTCACCATCGCGCGTCGCCAGTCTGTCTTCGCAGAAAAATACCGACAGGGGCGCTCGGTATGCTTTGATCTGGATCAATGCTCAACTAATGTGCGGTTTGAAAGGCACCTCTCGCGGCCAGCCCCAAATCTTGTTGCCAAGTAAGCCCCGCGAAGCGGGCCATAGCGTACTGGGGACATAGGAATAGGACGTCTGCCATGCAAATGCCGATCATCTCAGTCGTCGTCGGCGCCGTTGCGACGGTTACGACGGCCCAGGCACAAGATATTCAACAAGGGCGCCAGCTCGCGTTTGAGGTCTGCGCATCCTGTCATGCCGTCCTGCCTGGGCAAGCGCAGTCCCCGGTTGCAGAAGCGCCCAGCTTCGAAGCGATCGCCACGACTCCAGGGATGACCGCAACGGCGCTCCATGTCTGGCTCACGGCCCACGAACATCCCACCATGCCGAGGATAATACTTTCGCACCAAGAAGTTCGGGACGTGTCGGCCTATATTCTGGGCCTGCGGGATTAGTTCTAGGCTGTCCTCGATCAAGTTCACCATGCTTGGCTGCGGTGGCGGTCATGCCGGTCAAGTCGGCTCACAGCGCGGGGGCGCATGTCATTTCGACGCCCCGCTATGCCCCAGCTGAACCATCCTGGCGACCTGTGCGGTCGCCGTCGACGATAGTCACTCCCATGCACCTGCGCACCGTCGCCTGGTTTGCGGCTTTCCATTGTTCCAATGCATGCTGGAACAGTGCGACTGTTCGCATCCGTGCCCTGATTTGCCAGGTGGATGGTATCAATTTGGGATGGAAACGAAAGGCAAATGCCGCTCGCGGCCGCGCGTAAAAGCCAACGGATCGGCTGGAAAATGACGGCCGCAACTTGGGTCTCCAATCCACCCGATCGGGACGTTCGGAGAGCGGCAGAGGGTCGAAAGTGGACATGGCTGTCCACTTTTGACCCCGGCATCCTCTCCCCGTCACCCCTACGCCGCCTGCAATTCCCTGCGCGGCAATGGCGGGAAGGCGATCGCCACCGCCACCGCGCCAAGCCCGACAAGGGCCGAGCCGATGAACAGCCAGGAATAGTTCGCATAGGCATCGAACACCATGCCGCCGGCGAGCGGGCCGAAGGCCATGCCGATGCTGGACAGCATGGTCGCGGCACCAAACACCGTGCCGAGAATGCGCTGGCCAAAATATTCGCGCGCCAGCACCGCATAGAGCGGCATGACGCCGCCATAGGTGGCACCGAAGATGACGGCGAGCGTGTAGAATTGACCAAGCTCACTGACGGCAAGATAGGCTGCAATCACTACGGACTGTATTGCCAGCCCTGCGATCAGCACCGGCTTGACCCCCAGCCGGTCGGCAAGGACACCATACAGAAGCCTGCCGCCCAAGCCGGCCAGGCCCTCGACGCTGTAGATCGAGACCGCCGCCATCGGCGCTATGCCGCATAGCATCGCATAGCTCACCATATGGAAGATCGGCCCCGAATGCGCCGCGCAGCAGGCAAAGAAGGTGAGTGCCAGAACAATGAATTGTGGCGAGAGCAGCGCTCGGCGCACCGACATGCCCGCACCCGCGGCGACCGGTTCTGAGGCGGCAGCGGCGGCAGGCTCGGGCGGCTGGCGCACCAGAAGGGCAGCCGGCAGGAGCAACACCCATGCCATGATGCCGATGTCGAACATGGCGATGCGCCAGTCATAGGCCGAAATCAGCCAGCGCGCGAAGGGCGAGATCGTCATTGGCGCCACGCCCATGCCGGCCGAGACCAGCGAAACGGCAAGGCTGCGGTTGGTGTCGAACCAGGCCGTGGTCAGCGCGATCATCGGCGTGAAGAAGGCGCTTGCCGCGAGGCCGACGAGCACGCCATAGGTTGCCTGGAAGACAAGCAGCGAGTTGGTGCGGCTCGCCAGAACCAGCGCCAGCCCGAGCAGCGCAGCACCGGTCATCACGACGATGCGGGCGCCGAAGCGATCGTAAATGGCGCCCCAGGCGAAGCCGCCGACGCCCATCACCAGGAAGTTCAGCGTCATCGCGCTCGATATGCCGGCGCGCGACCAGTTGGTGTCGAGCGCCATCGGTTCGAGGAAGATCGCCAGCGAGAACATCGCCCCAAGGGCGACACAGGTCATCACAGCACCAGCCGCGACGATGACCCAACGATAGGAAAGGCTCATATTTTTCTCCTATGCCGGAAGGCATCTTGTTGACCATGATCGGGATCATGATCTGACCGTTTTCGACGGCGCGACTTTTCGTTCGCAGCGCCGCCTGCGTCCGAAGGACGATGGCGGCATTTCGAATCCTACAATCCGGTTGCATTTTTTATCCAGTCCAGGAAAACGCATCACTCAATTGCTCGTGGCATTGACCGTGCGCCCTCCGAAGCTAGATTTCCAACCTGACGATCAGGAGCTATCGGGCATGGAACTTCATCGCGGCCGTCTCATCGACCACCTCCAGCTGGTGGTCAGGGATATTGCGGCCAGCCGCCGCTTCTACGAGGCGGTTTTCAAGGTGCTCGATATTCCTATCGGCGGCAGCGCCGAGGATTATTTCTGGGCCGACGAGCTGTTCGTCTCGAGCGCGGACAGCCGGGCCGCCAACGGACAACTGACCGGGCGCCACCATCTTGCCTTCCAGGCCAGGGACCGCGCGATGGTCGACGCCTTCTACCAAGCCGGCCTTCACGGCGGCGGCACGGACAATGGCGCACCGGGCGAGCGATCGTACCATCCCGGCTATTATGCCGCCTTCCTGCTCGATCCCGACGGCAACAACATCGAGGCCGTCTTTCACGGGCCAGCCGCGCGCAGCGCTGCGTCGGTGAAGATTTCGTTCTGATGGTGCGGTAGCGAGGGCAAGGCTTACTTGCGACGGCATCGGATCGCCTGCGGACGCCATCCCGCCTGCCTTATCGCGTCAGCGCCGCCATTTCGCTCGCCAGGAAGTCGACGAACAGCCGCGCGCGGACCGGTAGCTGTCGCCCGAACGCGTGAACGATGTGCACCGGCATGGTCGGCATCGCCACCTCGGGCAGGATGCGGACCAGACGGCCGGCGTAGAGATCGTCCTGCACGGCAAACTGCATCAGATGCGCGATGCCGGCTCCGGCAAGCGCCGCTTGCCGGATGGCGCCGCCGTCATCGGTATCGAGCCGCCCGTTCGGCACGATCACCGTGCCGTCGGCCAATGTGACGGGATAAGGCCGGCCGGCCATCTGGTAACGGACGAAGTCGTGGCTCTGCAGCGCCTCGATCGATTCCGGCCGGCCGCGCCGTTCGACATAGGCCGGCGACGCCACCAGCACGATTGGCAGATTGGCAATCTTGCGCGCGACGAGCCCGGTGTCAGACAGCGCCCCCATGCGCACCGCGACGTCATAGCCTTCGCGGATCAGGTCGGCATGGCGGTCGGTGACGCTGAGCTCGAGCTTCACCTCGGCGTGCCGAGCCAGGAACGCTTCTGCCCATGAGGCGATCAGGCCGCGCCCGAGTTCCACGGATGCCGTGACGCGCAGCAAGCCGCGCGCCATATCGGCCATCTGAACGACGTCCTCGGCATCATCGAGCGCTCTCAGCAAAGGCGCGACCTGCTCATAATAGGCGAGGCCTTCGCTGGTCAGTCCCAGCCGACGCGTCGAGCGCTGGATCAGCCTTACGCCCAGCCGCCGCTCGAGCCGCGCCACGCTCTTCGACACCGCCGACGGGCTGGAGCCGACCAGCCGGCTGGCGGCATGGAACGAACCGGCATCGACCGTGCGCACGAAGGCGACGAGACCGGCAGTCTTTTCGAGGATGGTGGTCATTCCGGAATTCCAGGCACGAAAGAACAGATCGACTCTACCCTAATACGCTTTCTGATCGTCATTAAATACCGCTCGTCATCGACATAAGGAGAGATTTGATGAGCGCATTGAACAGCAAGGTCGCCATCGTCACCGGCGCCTCCAAGGGCATCGGCGCCGGCATCGCCAGGGGTTTGGCTGCGGCAGGAGCCGCCGTGGTTGTCAACTATGCCTCGTCGCGCCAAGGCGCCGATGGCGTCGTGGCCGAGATCAAGGGCAGTGGCGGTCGTGCCGTCGCCGTCCAGGCCGATGTCTCGCAAGCGTCCGACGTACCCCGCTTATTTGAAGCTGCCAAATCGTCGTTCGGCGGGGTTGATATCCTGGTCAACAATGCGGGCGTATTCGAGTTCGAACCATTGGAGGTGGTGACGGAGACCGAGTTCCACCGCCAGTTCGACACCAATGTGCTGGGCACCATCTTCACCATCCAGGAAGCGGTGAAGCACTTCGGGCCTCAGGGCGGCAGCGTCATCAACATCAGCTCGGTCGCCAGCCTGAACCCGCAGCCCAATTCGCTGGTCTACGCCGCCACAAAGGCGGCCGTCGATTCGATCACGCTGTCCATGTCGCGCGAACTCGGCGCCCGCAACATACGCGTCAATGCCATCGCGCCGGGCGGCGTCGACACCGAGGGCTTGAAACGCGTCGGCATCGTCGGCAGCGAAGTCGAAAAGCAGCTCATTGCGTTGACCCCTCTCGGACGTTTCGGCCAACCCCAGGATATCGCCCGCGTCGCGGTGTTCTTGGCCTCCGACGAGGCATCTTGGCTGACCGGCGAACGCATCACCGCCTCGGGCGGCTGGCGGTGAGGAAAAGCCGATCTCCCCCGCTCGTGGGGAAGATCGGCAGCTCGACCAAAGCGTCTACGCGGCCTCGCGCTTCAGCGCCTGCGCCATGCAGTGGATGCCGCCGCCGGTCTTGGAGATCTCGCTCATCTCGACCGCCGCCACCTCGAAGCCGCGCGCCTTGAGCTGGCCGATCAGCGTCTGGCTCGAGGTCGGCGCGATCACCCGGTCCTTGCCCAGTGACATGAAGTTGCAGCCGAGCGCCATCGTGTCCTGGAACGGTACGTCGATGATCTCATGGCCCTTGCCCTTCAGCCAGTCGACGATGCCAGGCTCCGTGCAGGCGAGGCAGACGGCGGTCAGCTTCTCGGCGATCGGCACCACCATCAGGTCGATATGGACGTAATATTCGTCGATGAAGGCGATGCGGGTTTCCCAGCCTTCCTTGTCGAACCAGGCCTGCACCTGGCGCGCGCCCTCTTCCTGCGTGCGGGCGCCACCGCAGCCGATCAGCACCACGCCGTCCTCGATGACGTTGAAGTCGCCGCCCTCGAAAGTGCCTGCGGTAACCATGTCGTAGATCGGAATGCCGAGCTTCTCATAGGTGCGGATCGCCGCGTAGTTCTCGCCGCGCCGCCACCAGTTGGCCATCGCGGTGATGATGACGCCGTACGGCGTCATGACGCTGGAATCGCGCGAATAGACCTGCATCGGCAGTTCCGGCGTCGGCTCGTGCCAATGGATGTTGACGCCGAAATGCTCATAGGCGGCGACAAGGTCCTTGTGCTGCGCCTGCGCGATCTGGACGTTGCACGGCGCCTCGCGCAGATGCTTGCGCGACAGCGAGCTGGTCGAGAGGTGGCGCAGGAAGTGGGGCGAGCCGAGCAACACGTCCGTCAGCACATCGGTCTCGTTGGCGAAGCCCCAGGCGGTCAGCTTCTTGGTGCCGCCGGCCGGGTTGCGGCGCTGCAGTGAAAACGGTTCGGCGACGATGCGGTCATGAACGGTCATGGGGTTCTCCTCGTGAGGGTGATTGGTTGCTTGGGATCCACCAGTCCCGTCCGCGCGGGGTGGTGACATATTCCGGCCAGCGGAAATGGATCGGCGGGTCGTAGTCGCAGAGCGGCGCCAGCCAGTTCGAGCCGCCAATGCCGCCGCCGGTGCGGCTGACGAATTCATCCATCGCCGCGTCACGGGCGGCCTTGTCTTCCAGCAGGCGAAGTGCTGCGAGCGCGATCGTCTTCGACGCGCAGATGACCATCGGGTCGATGGTGGCGGAAATGCCGCCAAGCGCGTTCATCGCCCAGGACGGATAGGCGTGGCCGTTCTCGGAACGCAGCGCCGGACGGGCGACGTAGAACCGCCCCGTCGGCGCATGCCAGCTCATGTCGGTGTAGTCGTCCGAGGTCGAATTGATCTGCGTCGGCGGCAGATCGCGGCGCAGCAGCGCCTCCGCTTCCTGCGGCGCGATCAGCCGCTCCAGCTCGTCGATAAACGGTTCCTCGCTCGCGACCCCACCGGCATTGACCTGGATTTCGCGCGCGATCGCTTTGGCCGTATCGTCCCAGCGCGGCGGCCCGACCGTCGACAGCGCCTCATAGGCAATACCCGCCATGGCGTGATTGGCGAGCCCCGGCCGCGACTTCGACACCCAGTGCCGCTCATACCGGCAGCCGCTCATGGTGGCAGCGGCTTCGGCATTGCGATCGAGCATCGCGGTGACCTGCTCGGCCATTGCGAGCGTCGGCACGCGGATCATGTATTGGATCTCGGCCAGCCCGGCCGGCAGATTGTCCGCGGTCGCCTGTCCCGCCGTCAGGATCGCCTCGCTGATCGACCAGCCGCCCTGATGCGGCAGCATGGAATCGCGCAGGGCCTTGGAGGCCATGTACATCGTCATGAGCGCGTCGTTGGCGCCGGGCGCCCTGACCGCCGAATGCGCCTGGGGAATGGGCGCGCCATCGCCCGCTGCCCTCGCCCAGTTCTCCGGCTCGTCGCAGACGAAACGGTAGATCATCGCATAGGCGGCGCCGCAATGCGTGTCCCAGCGCGCCGTGTTGCAGAGCGGCAGCATGTAGAAGGGATGGAAGGAGATCATGCCGGCAAGGCCGTCGTAATAGCCCTTGGCCGCATGGATCGGCTTCGATCCCCGCACCTTCTCCGCCGGCTCGCCGGTGAAGCGCAGCGTGCCTGATATACCGTGGCGCTGCATCGCCGCTTTGATCGCCAAAAGCCCGCCCAGGCTGGCGATGCCCAGCCCCGAATGCGGATCGGTGTGGCCGCCGGCCTGTTCGCCGAGGCCCGGGCGCGGACGCTTGACGGTCGCAGCATCCTGGCAATTGCCGGGCACCGCGTCGTATTCGGCATACATGCCGATCGTCGGGCCGGCGCCATTGGTCCAGTGGGCGCAAAAGGCGGTGGGCATGCCGCCGGAGCCTTCCTCGACGGAAAAGCCCTGGTGCTTCAACTGCTCGACATACCAGGCGGCCGACTGGTATTCGCGCCAGGCGGTCTCGCCGAAATCGAAGATCGTCCGCATCCACGCCGACAGCGACGGCTGAATGTCGTCCAGACAGGCAAGCGCGGTCACCTGCGCAGAGTTCGTCACCGGTTCCTCCATGGGATGAGAAGAAAGCAGTGAAGCGCCTCGTCAAAAAGTGATATGTTTTTCCGGCATATGCAAATTCGGTTCACCTGAGGCCTCTTGCGGATACCTTCCACTCAGGCGCTGCGCGCCCTCGACAGTTTCGCCCGCCACGGCAGCGTCTGGCGCGCCGCCGACGAGCTGCATCTGACCCGCAGCGCGGTCAGCCATCAGCTTCGCCTGCTCGAACGCGATCTCGGCTTCGACCTGCTCGAACGCATTGGCAAGGGTGTCGCGCTGACACCGCGCGGCCAGCGCTATGCCAGCGATGTGCGCAAGGCGCTGACGGTGCTGGGCGACGCGGTGACGCGCCACGCCGGCACCGGTGTCGGCGGCTCGTTCAGCGTCAGCTGCACCCCGGGCTTCGCCTCGCTGTTCCTGTGCACCCATATCGGTGAATTCCGGCAGATGTACCCCGATGTCGCGCTGCGCATCCTGACGCCCCGAAGGCTGGACGATGTCAGCAATGCCGAGGCCGACGCCTTCATCGCCTTCGGCGTCGGCAACTGGCCGAACCGCGCCGTCGAGCTGCTGTGCGAAATCTCGTTCACGCCGCTGTGCAGCCCGACGCTGCTCAACAAGATCGGCGGCTTTTCCAAGCCGGCCGACGTGTTGCGCGCCAATCTCTTGCATCTCGGCGACACCGAGGACTGGGCACGCTGGCTGGCGCTGTCGAAGGTCGAGAATCCCGATGTCGAGGGCGGCATCTTCTTCTCCGACATGAACCTGGTCTTCTCGGCGGCGATCGCCGGCCAGGGCATCGCCATGGGCGACGAACTGACCAGCCGCCGGGCGCTGAGCGAAGGCCGGCTGGTCAAGCCGTTCGACATCGCGATCCCCTCGCCGCGCTCCTACTACCTCGTGTCAGAGCACGCCAAGGCGAGCCACCCGGTGCTCGATGCGTTCAGCGGCTGGTTGAGGTCGAAGCTGTCGGAGAACAGGGTCGGGAGGTATTGAGGCGGGGCGCCAACCTTTCCATTCGTCATCCTCGGGCTTGACCAGAGGATCCATGCCGTGACGTTCGCTGACGAGCGCGGCAGGGCAGAATTCCGCACCGCTGCGGCGCTCGTACGCAACGGCATGGATCCTAGGGTCTGCGCCGCGTCGCTTCGCTCCTTGCTTCGCCCTAGGATGACGAAGGCATGGTCGCTTTCGCTAATCGCGAACGTTTGTGAGAGCGCCGTCGTCAGTATTTTTAAGCGCGCCAGCCTTTCCCAGACATACAACAGATGAATCAAATTTGCCGGTCAGGCGAAAACTATTCGGTTGCGGTGAGCGGCCGCCCTGCCTACGATTTCAACCAGCATTGAGGACAAAGGCAGGATGCAGCAACCCGGCCGGGCCGCAGAGATCAAGGCAATCGGGATCGGCAAGAGCTTCGGCTCGTTCCGTGCGCTGGACGATCTGACGCTCGATATCGGCCGCGGCGAGTTCCTGACCTTGCTGGGACCGTCGGGTTCGGGCAAGACCACCTTCCTGATGATCCTTGCCGGCTTCATCCAACCCACCGACGGGCGCCTTTACAGCGACGGCGTCGACATCACCGAGCGGCCGGCCGAACAGCGCGCCGCCGGCATGGTGTTCCAGGGCTACGCGCTGTTCCCGCATATGAGCGTCGAGGCCAACATCGCCTTCCCGCTCAAGGTGCGCAAGAAATCGTCGGCCGAGATCAAGCGACGTGTCGGCGAGATGATCGAGCGCGTCGGGCTCAAGGGCCACGAGAAGAAACTGCCGTCGCAATTGTCCGGCGGCCAGCAGCAGCGCGTCGCGCTGGCGCGTGCCCTGGTGTTCGAGCCCGGTGTTCTGCTCCTCGACGAGCCGTTCTCGGCCCTCGACAAGGGCTTGCGCGGCCAGATGCAGGCCGAGATGAAGCGGCTGCACCAGGAGACCGGCACCACCTTCGTCTTCGTCACCCATGATCAGAGCGAAGCGCTGGCGCTGTCGTCGCGCGTCGCCATCTTCAACCACGGCCAATTGCTGCAGGTCGGTGCGCCGGACGAGGTCTACGACCGGCCGGCCAACCGCTTCGTCGCCGAGTTCCTCGGCGAGATCAACATGCTGCCGCTGAAGGGCGTGCGCAACGCCGACAATGGCGCCACGGGCCTGTGCGAGGACCGCACTGTGAGCCTGCGCGGCAACACCAGCGCCGTCGGCAGCAACGCCATCCTGGCGATCCGGCCCGAATACATGTCGATCGCGCCCGAGGCAGCGGCAGGCGAGAACGGCATCGCCGCGACGGCGACCACCTCGACCTATCTTGGTGCTGCGACGCGGCTGGATCTGACGACGCGCCAGGGCGCCAAGGTGACGGTCTCGGTACCGAACGAGGTCGCCGCCTCGGCACTCAGCAAGGGCAATTCCGTATGGCTGACATGGCCGGCAGAAAAAGGTTTCCTCCTTCCGGACGGAGGACAATGACGATCGGCGTGGCGGAGCTGAAATCCGCCAGGCCGACTTTTCGCCGAAATACCAACAACAAAAAGGGGAACTGACATGACTAGCAATTCAAAGATGAGCGAAACCAAAAAACACGCCATCGAGACCCTGTCCGCCAGGGCGGCGCGCGGCGAGATCTCGCGCCGGCAGTTCACGCAGCTGGCCGCACTCGTGCTGGCCGGCACGCCGATGCTGCTGCGCTCGACCGGTGCCTTCGCGCAAGCCAAGGAACTGGTGCTGGTCAACTGGGGCGGCGACGCCATCACCGCCTATGACGCGGCCTATGGCCAGGCCTTCACCAAGGAGACCGGCATCACCGTCAAGATGGATGGCTCCGGCCCGACCGAGGGCGCGATCGCCGCACAGTTCAAGAGCGGCGCCCCGACCTGGGACCTGGTCGACGTCGACCCGTTCTCGGCCATCACGCTGGGCAGCCAAGGCATGCTGGAGCCGATCGACTATACGGTTGTCGACAAGAAGAAGATGCGCGAGGGCTTTGGCTGGGAACACGCCGCCTCGACCTATTTCTTCTCCTACGTGATCGCCTATGATTCCGAGAAATACGGCAGCGAAGCGCCCACCGGCATGGCCGATTTCTTCGACGTGGCAAAATTCCCCGGCAAGCGCTCGCTCTACAAATGGGGCGTGTCGAGCTGGGAAGCGGCATTGCTTGCCGACGGCATCGCGCCGGCCGAGCTCTATCCGCTCGACCTCAAGCGCGCACATGACAAGATCGCCGCCTTCAAGGAAAACGTCGTCGCCTATTGGGGCGGCGGCGCCGAAAGCCAGAGCGTTCTGCTCAACGGCGAGGCTTCGATGGCAATCGTCTGGTCGACCCGCGCCTCGCTGATCGAGCAGGATTCCGGCGGCCAGATCAAGTTCATCTGGGACCAGGGCCTGATCTCGCCGGGTGCGCTCGCCGTGCTCAAGGGCAATCCCGGCGGCAAGGACGCGGCGATGAAATTCATCGCCAGCGCTCAGGATCCGGAAAAGCAGTTGGTCATGTTCGACAAGCTCGGCCAGGGCCCGGCCAACCCGGCCGCCGACGCGCTGATCCCCGCCGACAAGAAGCGCATCAACCCCGTCGACCCCGAGAACATGAAGAAGCAGATCGCGCTCGACATGGAGTGGTACGCCAAGAATTACGGGGCAGCACTCGACGAATACACGAAGATCATTTCCGCCTGACAAGCCGGGACAACCGGGGCCGAGATGAAAGCATATCTTTCCGACAGGATGGGCGCGGCGCTGTTGATGGCGCCGCTGCTCCTGTTCCTCGTGCTTGCCTATGCCTGGCCGTTCCTCGGCGTCGTCAAATGGAGTTTTACGCTGCCGACGCCAGGGCTCGGGCAATATGGCGCGCTGGCCACCGATCCGCTGGTGCAGTCGGTGTTCATCCGCACGCTGCGCATAGCCGCAATCGTCACGATCGTTTCGGTCGCCGCCGCCTATGCCATCACCGTGGTCTGGGTGCGCGGCACGCCGGTGCAGCGCGTGGTCGCCGAGTTCTGCATCCTGGTGCCGTTCTGGATCTCGGTGCTGACCCGCGCCTTCGGCTGGGTGGCGCTGCTTTCTAATCGCGGCCTGATCAACACATGGCTGCAGGCGATCGGCTTCATCTCCGAACCGCTGACACTGGTGCGCAACGAGTTCGGCGTCATCGTCGGCATGACGCATTTCCTCATTCCTTTCGCCGTGTTTCCGCTGGCGTCTTCCATGCGCAGCCTCGACGACCGCGTGCTCTTGGCGGCGCGTGGGCTCGGCTCCAGCCGCATGCGCACCTTCTGGTCGGTCTTCGTGCCGATGACGCGCTCCGGCATCATCGGCTCGGCGCTGATCGTCTTCGTCTTTTCGCTGGGCTTCTTCGTCACGCCGGCGATCCTTGGCGGCGGCCGCAGCGTGATGATCGCCGAGCTGATCTACCTCCGCATCTTCCAGAGCCCGGACTGGGGGCTGGGTGCGGCGATCAGCGTCGTGCTGGTGCTGTTCGTCGGTGCGCTGATGGCGCTGCTGTTCCGCTATGTCAGACCGAAGCAGATGATCTGATGCCGACCTACCGCCCCGGCCCCGTCTCGCTGATCCTCGCCGCACTCGTCGCGCTGTTCCTGCTGTTGCCGCTGCTCGCGGTCATCCCGGTGTCGCTGACGCCGAGCCGCATGCTGGCGATGCCGTCGGGCGAGTTGTCGCTGCGCCACTACCGGGCGCTGATCGAGGATCCGCGCTGGATCAACTCGATCCTGCTCTCGATCAGGATCGGCGCCGTCAGCAGCGCCTTCTCCACCGTGCTGGCGCTCTGCTTCAGCCTTGGTGTGTGGATGTTCCAGCCGCGCTTCACCGCCGCGCTGGTCGGCTTCGTGCTGCTGCCGATGGTGGTGCCGCCGGTGGTCTCGGCGATCACGCTCTACTTCCTGCTGACCTCGATCTCGGGCGTCAGCTCGTTCTTCGGCTACGACACCTGGCTCGGTGTCGCCATGGCACATGCGGTGATGACTGTGCCCTTCGCCACGGTGCTGATCCTGGTCTCGCTCAGCCAGCTCGACCGGCGCATCGACCTCGCCGCGCGCGGCCTCGGCGCCACGGTGTGGGAGCGCGCCACCCGCATCATCATGCCCAACATCAAGTTCGGCATCGTCACATCAGCCCTTCTGTCCTTCGTGCTCTCATGGGAAGAGATCGGCGTCACCCTTTTCGTCACCTCGGTCAACGCCATCACGCTGCCCAGGCTGATGTGGATGGGCCTGCGCGACAACATCGACCCGGCGATCGCAGCCCTCTCGGTGATCCTGATTATCGTCACCGTTTTGGTGCTGGCGGTACGCAGCTTGGCGGGCAGGCTGCGCGGAGCGCACTGAGAGCTGAGGCAAGCCGGATCTAAAGCCGAAATTCGTCGGAACAAGTTGCGCCGATCGGTGTTGACTAGGGCCTCCGACAGCGGATGGCTCATCAACGGGAGATCGGAAAATGGCGACAACGAAAAAGGCCTCAACGTCGAAGACCAAAAGCCTCGAGGATCTGTTCCTCGACGGCCTGAAGGACCTCTACTACGCGGAAAAAAAGATACTGAAGGCTCTGCCCAAAATGGCCAGGGGCGCCGAAGCGAAGGAGGTTATGGCCGCGTTCGAAAAGCACCAAATGGAAACCGAGGGCCAAGTCGATCGCCTCGAGCAGGTGTTCGACCTTCTCGGAAAGCCGGCTCGCGGCAAGACCTGCCCCGCCATCGACGGCATTCTCGAAGAAGGCTCGGAAATACTCGAAGAGTATAAGGGAATTCCGGCGTTGGATGCAGGCCTCGTTGCCGCGGCACAGGCTGTGGAACACTATGAAATAGCCCGCTACGGCACGCTCATCGCGTGGGCCGAACAGCTCGGCATGAAGGATGCCCTGCAGCTTCTCAGGACCACGCTGCAGGAAGAGGTGGCGACAGACGAAGCTCTCACAAAGCTGGGCGAATCCGGCGTGAATGAACGCGCTCTTGCAGAGGCCGCATGATCCCTTGCTATCCCCTGAGCCCTGGTGTTTGCCGTCAGGGCTCAGCCTCTCCCGAAAGCGAATGACATCCCGTCAAGGCTATCCCATGGCGTGGCGGATGGTTTTGGACAGACGGCTAAGGAATGCCGGTCTCGACGATGCGTCAAGCTTCCACGACAGGACCGCCATCGCCATTTTTCGCGGCAACATGCCGACCGACAGGAACCATGCGGCAAGGACGGCTCGCCGCCGCAGGGACGCCGTCATTTCGAGGCTGGCTACGGCACCGGCCGCCCCCAACGTCAGCCGGGAATCGTCGGCCACGGGGTGCCGGCGCCTGTCCGCGCACAGCGACGCCAGCCGCTCTTCCAGGTGGACCGGGTCGTGGCGGACGGTATCGGACGGTACGATGGTCAGGCCGATCCCGGCGGCCTGCTCCGACAGCGCCTCCATGCGCTGGAAATCATGCCTGACCCGCCAGCGAGCCCGTTCGGCGAGCTTTTCGCCGAACACCGAATGATTGGCGCCGTGGATCCGGTAGGCGCCGACGCATTCGTCGATGGATTGAACGTGCCCGTAAAGCGGCGCCAGCGTTGCAAGATAGCCATCGGCGCCCTGGCGGAACTCCGGCTCGGGTATCGGCATGATCGCCTCCAGGGTTGCGCGATCAAAGGCCAGCCCGCTGGTCACGGTTGTCTGGTAACGGCCCTTGTGCAGCAGTTTCGGCATGACGTCACCGCTGTCGAAGGGGAGTTCGGGCGGCGGAAAGACGTCCCTGATGCGTTGCCGTTCGTCGACGATGTGCAGCCTCGACTGCACCTGGGCGGTTGCCGCGTCCCAGATGTCGACGATCGTGGAAACGGCGGTCGGATAAAGGTAGTCGTCGGCGTCGAGAAAAAGAACGATCTTGCCGGAGCTTGCCGCAAAGCCTGTGTTGAACGCCGCCGCATGCCCGCCATTTTGCGCCCGCGGGCATGCGAGGATCTCGTCGCGATATGATTCCATGATTGTCGTGGAATTGTCCCGCGATGCATCGTCGACGACGATGACTTCGACATCCGCGTAGTCCTGCTCTAGCGCGCTATCGATGCTGCGTTTGAGGAAACGCGCGTAATTGTAGTTCGGGATGATGATGGATACCGGAATTCTCGGCACGGGTTGCATCGCATCTGACCTCGCATCTTGCTTCGGCTTCGGCAAATCCGCTCATGGGTCTGCCCCCTCTTCAAGTGTCCGACGAGTTTCCTGAGGAACGGCTTTCCATCAGGAGACGGGTCACGTCTTGCGTGCGACTTCGCAATGAGGCCGCCATTGCCTTCGACGCCGGCCAGCCGGGTCAAGAGTATGGCGGCGGCAGCAAGCGCTCCGACGGTTCGGCCAAGGCGATACCGCAGCCGAGCCCGACGGAAATGGTGCCGCCTTCGGTCACGATCAGGTTGGGATCGAAGCGGACGGGCGCCTTGAGGCATGGCGGATAGTGATCTTTAAATACGGCCGGAACAAGCCCCGCGTCTCGGAACAAGATTCACAAGCCTGTTATATCTCAGGCAGCACGCAGCGTCGGGATGGCGCTGACATCCACCTCGCGCTCGGCATGCCACGCGTCATAAGCGGCCTGCATCCTCAGCCAGATCGCGGCGCCGTCGCCGAACATCTTCCCAAGGCGGGCCGCGACGGCCGGCGACACCGGCTTCTTCTCGCGGATGATGTCGTAAAGCTGCTGGCGCGAGATTCCGAGCAGGTTGGCGATTTCCACCTTGGTCTTTCCGGTTGCCGGGATAATGTCGTCAAGCAGCGCTCCAGGGTGGGATGGGCAGCGCTCCATCGGACGCATCGGCTCATACACGCTCATAAATCGACTTCTCCAATCTGGCCGCCTCAATGGTACTGTTCGAAATCGACGCGGGCGGCATCATTGGCGTCGAATTCGAATGTGATGCACCACGGCCCGTTGACATGCACCGTGTAGCGGGTCGGGTTGAAGCCCTTCAAAGGGTGGAAGTCGAAGCCGGGCAGGTCCATATCTTCCGGCCTTTCCGAGACTGCCAGGCGGTCAAGCCGGACAAGAATGCGCCTATGCATCTGGCGTCGATCTTCCCGGACTTTCCGGTTTGAAAGAGATCCGCCAGCGTCTTGTGCTTGAACGATTTGATCATGCAATATGTAAGCATATTGCTTACGCAAGTCAACTGGGTGTAAGCAAATGATTTACGGAATAGTCGGCTATCAACCGCTATCGGGCGGCAACCGGCAGGATACGAACCTGTAACCATCGGCTCAGAAGGCCGGTGCTCTATCCCGAAGCCGGCGGCAAGCCGGCTCCGGGATATGACCATGCAGCCTGAACGGTCAGGCGGCCTGCAGCCCGGGCAGCGACAGGTCGGCTTCCTCCGGCAAGTCACCGGCCATCGCGGCGGCAAACTTCGTCTGGTCGAGTTCCCCTTCCCAGCGCGCCACGACCACGGTCGCCACCGCGTTGCCGATGAAGTTGGTCAGCGCCCGGCATTCCGACATGAAGCGGTCGACGCCGAGGATCAGCGCCATGCCGGCGACCGGCACCGTGGGTACGACCGAGAGCGTCGCGGCCAGCGTGATGAAGCCGGCGCCGGTGATGCCGGCGGCGCCCTTGGAGCTCAGCATGGCAACGGCAAGCAGCAGGATCTGGTCGCCGAAGGTGAGCGGCGTGTCGGTCGCCTGGGCAATGAACAGCGCGGCCAGCGTCATATAGATGTTGGTGCCGTCGAGGTTGAAGGAATAGCCGGTCGGGATGACCAGCCCGACCACCGAGCGGTTGCAGCCGGCGCGCTCCATCTTCGCCATCAGGCCGGGCAGTGCCGCCTCCGAGGACGAGGTGCCGAGCACCAGCAGCAGCTCTTCCTTGATGTAGCGGATCAGCGCCAGGATCGAGAAGCCGTTGTAGCGAGCAACGGCGCCAAGCACGACCAACACGAACAGCAGCGCAGTCAGATAGAATGTTCCGATCAGCATCGCCAGGTTGGCGATCGAGCCGATGCCATATTTGCCGATGGTGAAGGCCATGGCGCCGAAGGCGCCGATCGGTGCGGCCTTCATCAGGATGGCGACGAGGCGGAAGATAGGCGTCGTCAGCGCCTGCAGGAAATCGACGACCGGCCGGCCGCGATCGCCGACCATGGCCAAGGCAACGCCGAACAGCACCGAGAAGAACAGCACCTGCAGGATGTCGCCCTTCGCGAAAGCGCCGGTGATCGTGTCGGGGATGACGTTCATCAGGAAGCCGACAATGGTTGTGTCGTGCGCCTTCTCGGCAAAGGTCGCCACCTTGGTGGGATCGAGCGTGGCCGGGTTGATGTGCATGCCGGCGCCCGGCTGCACGACGTTCGAGACGACCAGGCCGACGACCAGCGCCAGTGTCGAGAATGCCAGGAAGTAGATCATCGCCTTGCCAGCGACGCGGCCGACCTTCTGCAGGTCGGAAACGCCGGCAATGCCGGTCGCCACCGTCAGGAAGATCACCGGCGCGATCACCATCTTCACCAGCTTGATGAAGGCGTCGCCGAACGGCTTCATCGCCTCACCGGTTTCAGGATAGAAGTGGCCGAGAAGCACGCCGGCGGCGATCGCCGCCAGCACCTGCACATAGAGATGCCGGTAGAAGGGAAGTTTGCCGCGCGGCTCGGCGGCAGCGAATGCTGTCTGCATGACGTCCTCCATTGTGCTCCGATCGAGAAGCTCGACCTCCCGGAGCAATTGCATTGACCCTCAGCAGCCTCGCGACCGCTGAATTCGTGTTTGCAATCGCCATGCCACATTGCGCTGAAGAGGCCATCAATTTGATTTTATTGAGTATTATCGAATTCAAGATTCCGTTTCGCACATAGAAAGTGCGGATATTCGCATAGCCGAATTGTGCTTTGTGCGAAATCATGCACAAATAGGCGATGCTGCAACGCCCCGCCGCTGCCTTGACGTTGACGCCCGAACAACTCGGCAGGCGAGCGCGCCGTGCCTGGCTGCTGTTTGCGGCCATCGCCCTGGCGATCGCGACGGCCGCACTTTACGGCGCCGGTCTCTATGGCCGCACCACGGAAGTCGGGGCACTGGCGGCGCAAGGCCGCACCGATGCCAATCTGAAGGTCGCGCTGCTGCGCGCCGTGCTGGAAAGCCCGCGCGCCCTGCCCCTGCTGCTGGCGGAGGATCAGCAGGTGCAGGACGCGCTGTCGCGGAAGAATGCCGCAGCAATCGATGTGCTGAACCGCAAGCTCGAAGGGCTGGTCTCCGGCACCAAGGCCTCCGTGCTCTATGTCATCGGCACCGACGGACTGGCGATTGCCTCCAGCAACTGGCGCGAGCCGATCAGCTTCGTCGGCAATGATTACCGGTTCCGCGACTATTTCTCCGGCGCGATGCAGGCCGGAACCGCCGAATATTTCGCGCTCGGCAATGTCAGCAAGCGCCCCGGCCTCTACATCTCGCGGCGCGTCGGCAATGCTGCCGCACCGCTCGGCGTCGTCGTCGTCAAGGCGGAGTTCGATCAGCTCGAGGCCGACTGGCACGAGGTGAGCCGCCCGGCCTATGTCAGCGACGAGCATGGCGTCGTCCTGATCACCAGCGTGCCGTCCTGGCGCTTCATGACCGTAGCGCCGCTGGCCGGCCCGGAGCTTGCCGCCATCCGTGACAGCCAGCAGTTCGGCGATGCACCGCTGGTGCCCTTGCCGATCGCGCGCCCGCAGGCGCTGAGCCCGGACGTGTCGATCGTCAATGCGGTGACGCCCGGCGGCAGCGACGCGGAATATCTCAGGCTTTCCGCGCCAGTCCCTTCGACCCCCTGGCGGCTCGACTATCTCGTCCCGGCCGAGGCGCCGATCGCCGCCGCAGCCCGCGAAATGCGGCTGCTGGCACTGGGTGTCGTCGTCCCGCTGCTCGGTCTCGCCGCGTATCTTTTGTGGCGCCGGCAATCGGCGCAAATGCGCATCGCCGCCGAACAGGCGGCGCGCACCGAGCTCGAACGCCGCGTCGTTGAACGCACCGAGGATCTGAGCCGCGCCCGCGACCGGCTGCAGGCCGAGATATCAGACCACCGCAGCACGGAGGCAAAGCTCCAGATCGTGCAGCAGGATCTGGTCCAGGCCAATCGGCTGGCCATCCTCGGCCAGGTCGCCGCCGGCGTCGCCCATGAGATCAACCAACCCGTCGCCACCATCCGCGCCTATGCCGACAACGCCCGCACCTTCCTCGACCGCAAGCAGACTGGGGCCGCCGAGGAAAACCTCGGCGCCATCGCAGCACTTACCGAGCGCATCGGCACCATCACCGAGGAATTGAAGGCCTTTGCCCGCAAAGGCCGCACAGCCGCCGAGCCTGTCGAATTGCGCGGCGTCATCGAGGGCGCCGTGGTGCTGTTGAGAAGCCGCTTTGCCGGCCGGCTCGACGCGCTGGCCATCGACCTGCCGCCGCCGAGCCTCAAAGTCATGGGCAATCGGGTCCGGCTCGAACAGGTGCTGATCAACCTTTTTCAGAATGCGCTGGAAGCGCTGGACGGCCGCGACAACGCTCATGTGCAGGTTTCGGTCGAGGATACGGCGGACGGTGTGACGCTCAGCGTGTCCGACAATGGACCCGGCATTCCGCCGGCTATTCTTAAATCGCTGTTCACGCCGTTCAACACCTCCAAGGAAAAAGGCCTCGGCCTCGGCCTCGTCATCTCGAAGGACATCGTCGCCGACTATGGCGGACGCATCGAGGTTTCGAGCGGCGGCGACGGCACCCGTTTCACTATCCAACTTTCAAAAGCGATGTAAGGCAGCATGACGGACCACGACGCAGCACCGGTCATCCTGATCGATGACGACAGCGATCTTCTCAAGGCCACCGCGCAGACGCTGGAGCTCGCCGGTTTTTCGGTATCGGCTTTTTCGGTGGCGGCCGACGCGCTGGCCAGGCTCGACGCCGGTTTTGCCGGCGTGGTGGTGTCGGATATCCGCATGCCTCAGATCGACGGTCTGCAGCTTTTCGACCGCGTCCTGCACCTGGACGAAGACATTCCCGTCATCCTCGTCACCGGGCATGGCGACATCGCCATGGCCGTCAAGGCGATCAAGGACGGCGCCTACGACTTTATCACCAAACCCTTCGCCGCCGACCGGCTGGTGCAGAGTGTGCGGCGGGCGGCGGAAAAACGCCGCCTGGTGATGGAGAACCGCGCCTTGCGCGAGGCCGCTGGCGAGGCGCAGGACGGCCTGCCGCTGATCGGCCAGACGCCGGCGATGGAAAGGTTGCGCCGCACGCTGCGGCAGATCGCCGACACCGATGTCGACGTGCTGGTGACTGGCGAGACCGGCTCCGGCAAGGAGGTGGTGGCGAGCCTCCTGCATCGCTGGAGCCGCCGCGCCGGGGGCAATTTCGTCGCGCTGAATTGCGGCACGCTGCCGGAGACGGTCATCGAGAGCGAATTGTTCGGCCATGAGGCGGGCGCCTTCACCGGCGCGCAGAAGAAGCGTATCGGCCGCATCGAGCACGCCAGCGGCGGCACGCTGTTCCTCGATGAAATCGAAAGCATGCCGGTCTCGACACAGGTGCAGATGCTGCGCGTGCTTGAAATGCGCGAGGTCACGCCGCTCGGCACCAACGAGTTGCGGCCAGTGGATTTGCGCGTCGTCGCCGCCGCCAAGGTCGATCTCGGCGATCCGCACCAGCGCGGCGCTTTCCGCGAGGACCTCTACTACCGGCTCAACGTGGTGACGATCTCCATCCCGCCGCTGCGCGAGCGCCGCGACGATGTCGCTCTGCTGTTCTTCTATTTCGCCGAGCGCGCCGCCGCCCGCTTCCGGCGCCCGGTGCCGACTGTCCCGGCCTCGGTGCACCGCCATCTCAGGGAGCATGACTGGCCGGGCAATGTGCGCGAACTCGCGCATTTCGCCGAGCGCTTTGTGCTGGGGCTGGAAGAAGAAGATGCTGGGGTGCCTCCCCCTGCCCTGGTGCAGCCGGACGCCGCCATGAAACTGCCGGAGCGGCTGGAGCGCTACGAGGCCGACATCATCCGCGAGACGCTCGGCCGTCATGACGGCGACGTCAGGCGCACGATCGAGGCGCTGGGGATTCCGCGCAAGACCTTCTACGACAAGCTCCAGCGCCACGGCATCGTGCGCAGCGAGTTTTCGAAGTAGTACCGCTGATGCCCAGCGAAATGGCAGGAACGTTAGATTCACATACCAGGACGGATTCTACCAGGACGGATTCCGGTTTTCCGACCCATGCGCTAGACTGGCCGCAAATGAAACCGAGCCGCCATCGCCATGATTGTCCAGACCTGCATCAATGGCGCGCGCAGCGCCGACTTCCACCCGCAATTGCCGCTTGACGCCGACGCCATGGCGGACGACGGCGCCGCATGCGTGGCCGCAGGTGCGGCCGAGCTGCACGTCCATGCGCGCGGGCTCGACGGGCGCGAAAGCCTCGCGCCTGACGCGATGGACCGGACGATGCTCGCGCTGCGCCGCGCCTGCCCGGGAACGCTGATCGGCGTCTCGACCGGCGCCTGGATCGAGAATGACGACGAGCGCACGCTGGCGGCGATCGCCGGCTGGAGCGAACTGCCCGACTATGCCTCGGTCAATCTCAGCGAGACTGCCGCGCCTGCCGTCATGAAGCGCCTGCGGCAGCGCGGCGTCGGCATCGAAGCGGGGCTCGCCTCAATCGCCGACGCCGAGCGCCTGGTCCACCTGGACGATGACAGTCTGGCGCTGCGCATCCTGATCGAGATTTCGGAACAGAACCTCGACGAGGCGTGGGCGGTCAGCGACGGCATCGCGGTCGTGCTTGACCGCGCTGGGATGCGTCGCGCCATCCTGCTGCACGGCGAAAACGCCACTGTCTGGCCGTTCGTGCACCGGGCGGTGGAGCGGCGCTGGTCGACGCGCGTCGGGCTGGAGGACGGCAAGGCGCTTCCGGACGGCACGATTGCATCAGGCAATGCCGCGCTGACGGCCGCCGCGGTGGCGATCTTTCGAGCGGACCGCCGAGCATCCTCTTAGGCGCCTGGCTCCTTGCCGACCATCATCATGGTCCTGCGTCAGGCCACGTCCCGCAAGGTGGGACGCGATGTCCCCGTCTTAGCGGTTGCGCCGGCGCGATCCTCGTGAAGCGCGAAGCCAGCGGCGCCCGGATCGCCCAGTTCGGGGCGAAGCTGCATGCTCGGGATGTGGTAGTCCCCGCCATTCTGCTGCCGATAGGGAATGGGTGGTATTGTTTCGAGCGTCCGCATCCTTTCGCGCAGGCGCTCGGCAACGGGCTCGAAATCGGCCTCGCCGAAACGATCCACTCTGTAGACCACGAACGGCGGAAGCACGTCGTAGCCCGGATAATAAAGGATCCCGTGATTGATGGGGAACAGCAGGTCGTCGATCGGGCCGTTGACGCCGCGGGCGGAGTAATGCTCTTCCCAGCCGCCGGTGGTCACGATCAGCATCGCGCGCTTGCCGGCGAGCGTTCCCTCGCCAAAACGGTCGCCCCATCGCTTGTCGCTGTGCTCGCCGACGCCGTAGGCGAAGCCGTAGGCGTACACCCGGTCGACCCAGCCCTTGAGGATCGCCGGCATGGCGTACCACCACAGCGGGAACTGGAGGATCAAGGTGTCGGCCCACAGCAGCTTGTCGATCTCCGCTTTGACGTCGTCGGTCAGTGTGTTGGTCGCGAAAGCCTTTTTGGACGCTCCACCCGGCAGCAAGCGCGCTTCGGGCGGCCACGACGGAAAGTCGGCACGGTCCACCTCGGCTTTCCAGCCGTCGGCATAGAGGTCCGACACCCGCACCTCGTGGCCTTGCGCCTCGAGTTCCCTGATGGCGACGTCACGCAGCGCGCCGTTGAGCGACCGCGGTTCAGGATGAGCAAAAACAAGCAGGACTTTCATGGGTCAACTCCGAAGAAGGACGATGGACCTTGAAGGTAGCCAGCTCCGAGATGATCCGCTACATGTAGACAATGCATAAGATTATGCCGAATAATGGATAGGTCGGACGTCACACTCGAGCGCATGCGCACCTTCATCCGCGTCGCCGAGCGCGGCAGCCTGTCGGCGGTGGCGCGCGAACTCGGAGTTGGGCAGTCGACGATCACGCGGCATCTGCGGGAGCTCGAGGCGGCCGTCGGCGTGCCCTTGCTCAGCAGGACAACCCGGCGTGTCACGATGACCGACGAAGGCAGCCGTTACTATGCCGACAGCGTCCAGATCCTGCGCCTCGTTGAGCAGGCCGGCGATGAGGCGCGGGGCACGCGCGGCGCGTCGGCCGGCACGATCCGGATATCCTGCACGGCGGCGCTCGGGGTCTTGCACGTCAGCCGGCTGATCTTCGCCTTTCAGGACCGCTATCCCGACATCGGGGTCGATCTCAGCCTCACCGACGAGCGCATCGACCTTGTGCGGGAGGGCGTCGATATCGCGCTTCGCCTCGGTCCCCTCACCGACAGCTCGATGAGGCTACGGGCGCTCGGCCGGTCGCGGCGCCTGCTGGTGGCGGCGCCGGCCTATCTGGCGGCGCGGGGCACACCGGCTGTCCCGCAGGATCTGCCCAGCCATGAAGGCATCCGGATGTCGAACATCGCGGGAAGCGACACGCTCGCCCTGCAGGGGCCGGGCGGCGAGCGCCATGCGGTGCCTTTTGGCGGCCGATTTCGGGTCGACCATGGGCTTGCCGCGCGCGAAGCCCTTGTCGCCGGCCGCGGTATCGCACCTGCCCATCACTGGCTTGTCGACGATCTCCTCGAAGCCGGCCGGCTGGAAGCGATCCTGCCGGACTATTCCCCGCCTCCCGTACCGCTGAGCATGCTGATCGTCCCGGAGCGCGCCGGCATTGCCCGGGTCCGGCTGCTGGTCGACTTTCTCGCCCAGCGGATCGGCGGCATTCCGGGGATCGAGAAGCCGCGCTAGCAGGCTCAGCCTCTCAGGACTGGAAGGACGACATCATGCTGTGTCGGCGTGAGCCCTGAGTTCTGCCCGCTTCTCATCCGAGACCACGGCAAGGTCCAGCACCTTCTGCAATTCGGCAGCATGGCGAAACGACGGTTCGGGCTGGATGCCGTTACGGACCGTATCGATAAAGCGCTGATAGTTGGTCGGCACCGTTCCGGCATCAAGGACCTGCCAGCTCGCGGTCTCGATGTTCTCGCCCATGCACGCTTTCAGCTCCGAGCCGTTCAGATTGTGAACGACTTCGATCCCGCCCTTGTCGCCATAGATGCGCAGGCGCAGTTCGTTGAGGTGGCCGGTCGCCCAGCGGCTGGCATGCACCACACCGAACGCGCCGTTGGAGAAATCCAGCGCCATGGTGAAGCTGTCATTGGCGTCGAGCTCGTAGTCGCCGATCCGGTTGCCCGGCGCCTTGTCGAAGGCCTTGAGACGGCAGAACACATGGTCGATGTCGAGTGCGGCGCCATAGCTGGCGAAATCGAGGATGTGGATGCCGACATCGCCCAGCACGCCATTGGAGCCGTGACCGCGCGACAGGCGCCAGAGCCATTTCGGATCCGTGCGCCAGTCGCCCCAGAATTTGGAAACCAGCCAGCTCTGCAGATAGGACGCCTCAACGTGCCGGATCTGGCCGATCTCGCCGGCGAGCACCATGGCGCGCGCCTTCTGCAGCGCCGCCACATTGCGATAGGTCAGGTTGACCATGTTGATGATGCCGGCCCGTTCGGCAGCGTCCGCCATTTCACTGGCCTTCTCAAAATTTTCGGCCAGCGGTTTTTCGCACAGCACCGGCTTGCCCGCCGCGATCAGCTTCATGGTGGTCGGATGGTGGATGCGATCCGGCGTCACGTTCGCCGCCGCGTCGAACTTGTCCCATGCGAGCGCGTCTTCCAGCGACGTGAACCGGTTGGGAATACCGTAGCTGTCCGAAAACTTGTCGACACGCGCGCGGTCGACATCGACGGCGCCGATCAGTTCGACGCCCTCGATCTTGCTGAACTGCCTGGCGTGCTCCTCCGCCATCCAGCCGGTGCCGAGTATCAAGAGACGCATGATTCTTATCCTCAGGATAGGGCTCTATCTTCTTGTTTGACCATGGATTTTCCGAACCGAAGGTCGGGTCATGGGCTAGCGGTAGCCGGCTTCACCCTCGGCATGAAGTTTTCCGCCGCGCTCGACGATCGGCTCGAGAGCCTTTTCCACCGGCACGTTCGGCGCATCGAGGATGGCTGGATTTGCGCCCTGCGGATTGTGCGCCCATTTCACCGCATTGCGCAGCACCTTCTGCACGTTGCTGTCGTGATAGGTCGGGTAGGTCTCGTGGCCGGGCCTGAAATAGAAGATGTTGCCCGCACCCCGGCGATAAGTCAGCCCCGACCGGAAGACTTCGCCGCCCTGGAACCAGGAGATGAAAACCGTTTCCAACGGCTCCGGCACGGCGAACTGCTCGCCATACATCTCCTCGTTCTCGAGCTCGAAATACTCGCCGATCCCTGCCGCGATCGGATGGTTGGGGCTCGTCACCCAAAGCCGCTCGCGCTCGCCCGCCTCGCGCCATTTCAGCGTGCAGGGCGTGCCCATCAGCTTCTTGAATATCTTCGAGAAATGGCCGGAATGAAGCACGATCAGCCCCATGCCTTCCCAGACGCGGCGCGCCACGCGCTCGACGACTTCGTCGGCGACGGCGCCATGGTCCTTGTGTCCCCACCACACAAGGACATCGGTTTGCGCCAAACGGTCGGCCGGCAGGCCATGGTCCGGCTGCTCGAGCGTCGCCCACGACACGGAAATGCCGGGGTCGAGCTTCAGCGCGTTGGCGATCGTTGCGTGCATGCCCTCGGGATAGATCCCCGCAACCACCTCATTGGTCCGCTCGTGGATATTCTCACCCCAAACGACAGCGCGTAAAGTCATGACATCCTCTTGATCGGTTGAAGCGCCGCCCGGTACCGGTCACTCATAGTATCCCCGGACAGGATTGAAAACGCTTTCCGAGGCGGGCTGCTGACAATCTGCTGAAAACGTGACAGCAGCCAAAGGATGCAGCGGCGCCTACGCGCCGCGCCCTTTCGACGCGACCTGCATCAGCGGCTTGGTTAGCCGCGCACCACGAGGCGTTTGATCTTGCCTTTCTTGAAAGCGGCGAGGAAACGGGCATAGTCCTTGAAAGCGACGCAGCCGCTCGATTCCGCGCGGCCGCCGCGCAGCAGGTAGGTGTGGGCAAGAAAGCCGTCGCGGCCGTATTTGTTCTTGCCATCGACGGGAATGAGACGCAGCGCCTCCACCCCATGGAAGCGCGATTCGCGCAGCCTCAAATCGTAGGTGTGGGGCGGTGTCGGGCCGACATTCTTCAGGTTGGCGTAGCGCGGCTGGTCGGCCATCGAGCCCCGTCCCGAATGCGCCTCGAGCCGCGAACCGTCCGGCATATAGACGGTTTTCGCCGAGATGTCGTAGACGGCGACGCCACTGCCCGCGCCGGGCGTGCTGAACAGGTTGCGGAAAGCCCCGCCCGCGGGCCTGTCGGGTTTGGCATAGGCCAGCATGTCTGCGGCCTGGGCCTTCGAGCGCTTGGCCAACTTGCCTGGTTTGCCCGGCACGGCGGCTGGTGACGAACTCCTCGGCGACAAGGCTGGCGCCTGGGGCCTCTCGACCGGCGGTGCATCGGCGGTCTGCAGCTTGTTGCGGGCCTTGGGTGACTGGACCTTGGGCGCCGCGGCTGGCTGATCGATTTCCGCCCGCGGGCGCCAGGTCGGCAAGGGAATGCTATCAGGCATCTCGTCTTGCGGCGGAAGCGAGGCCACCTGAACCTCAGCCTCTTGCGGCTCCTGTAGAGCGGAAGGCTCGCTTGCCGTAACAGCTGCCGGCAGCACATCGATCGTCTCTTCCGTCGACACGTTCGCAAGCGCCAGCGCCAGACGGGAGGAGCGTTCGATCTCCGCGACCTCCGGCCCGAAGCGCACCGAGGCCGGGCCGTTCTGGTCGGGCAGGCGCACCGGCTCCGCAAAGCGCGCAGCCGCCGGCAGGCTGGCGAGCATAAGAGGCGCTGCGGTGACGTGGGCAAAGGCAGCAGCAAGTTTTTCAGGCGACAGCGCGGCTTTCGCCACCACGTCGTCGAAGCGGGCGTCATGCGAGGTGAAAGGCGCAATATTGTTCGACCGCGCCAGCGGCTTGAGACGCGCCATCTTGCCTTCATGCACGAATCTTGCGGCGGCGTGCACGCAACCGGCATCGCATCGATTGAGCAGCGACACCTGACGCTGCCGGCTTGCCAGTGACGGCGCCCGTGAATTGACCCCTGAATCGGCAGAGGTGCGCCGGGGATCGGCGAGCGCGATGGTGCGCGGCGCGAGCAGGCCTGGCGGAAGACTGTTGGAGGCAGCGGTGAGCGAGGTCCCCACTGAATAGAGGCCGGCCATGGTCGCCACCGACCACAAAGCGATCGCAACGCCAACGGCCGGAACCGCGACCCAGCGCAGGCCGGGCCTCATCGAAGTCAATCCAGATTGAGGATCGTCACCCCGGTCTTTCAAACGCACAAACGCCATACAACCACTCTCAATCGGCCTGCCGGCTTGCGCCCTCGCATCCGTTACGATCACAGTTCGCCTGGTGCCCCCTGCACGCTTCGCGTCTGTTGCCGACTGATTCAAAAGATGGACAAACTTGGTTAACCAATTCCTCTACCGATCGCCGATTGGGCGAAGGTCGATATCAAAAAAGCTCCCTCCACGACTATGAAAATGGCGGAAATGCCCTCCGTATCAGGCTTTGCTGCCCGTTTTTGCCGGCCGAGTCAATAAAACGACGCTTCTGGCTTTCGCAAACCGAAAAGTCTGACAATGCTGGGAAGGCTCCCGTCGGTCGGCAAGGATCGTGCGAGAGGCAACACCTGACCGGTCCGCGTCCTCCGTCGGAGACGCGGGCCTTGTCATTGCACGCATACCCCTATGCGGCGCGCAGGTTTTCCGCCGGCCGCAAATTCTGGTTCATGCGGAACAGGTTCAGCGGGTCGTATCGCTGCTTGATTTCCAGAAGCCGCCGATAGTTGCCACCATAGGCTTCTTCGACCCGGTCGACCTCGTCCTCGGGCATGAAGTTCACATAGGCCGTGCCGGCGGCATAGGGCTTGGCCGCCTCATAAACGCCGCGCGCCCAGTCGATGCAGGCGCGGTCCATTTCCGGTTCACGCCAGCGGGCGTGAACATTCATGACGTAATGCGCGCTGCGCTGCGGAAACGCCGTCGCATCCGCTGCCACGCGGCCCGCTGCACCGCCGACATGGCCGAAGAATACTTCGCATTCGGGGCCGGGAAGCCTGGATATCGCCGCCGTGACGACCTCGACCGCGCTGTCGGAAAGCGCGGTGAAGTCATGGCTCTTCCAGTAGTTGCGGGCGCCGGGCGCAAGCAGCGGATCGAAAGCCTGCTGCCATCCGGCGAACGGGTTGGGACCGACGACATCGGCGATCGGCGTCCCGATGGCGCGAAGCCTTTGCGTCGCCTTTTCCCCTTCCTCGAGATCGCCGCAATAGCACATGGCCAGAACCAGCACCTCCTTGCCATGCCATTCGGCCGGCAGGAACGGCAGCGGCGGTGCTTGCCGCATGACCACCCAGCAGGTCAGCTCGTCGGAGGCCACCTCGAGCGCTGCGCGATACTCCCGCAACACGTTTTCGGCATCGGCGAAGGGATGAATGACAAGCCCCGACAGCACTTGCGGGCCGACATGGTGGAGCTTGAATTCGAAAGCCGTGACGATGCCGAAATTGCCGCCGCCGCCGCGCAGTGCCCAGAACAGGTCCGGATTTTCCGTCTGGCTGGCGCGCAGCAGCTTACCGTCGGCGGTAACCACATCCATGCAAAGAAGATTGTCGATGGTCAGGCCGAACTTCCGCGTGATCCAGCCGAAGCCGCCGCCCAGCGTCAGGCCCGATATACCTGTGGTCGAGTTGATGCCGGTCGGCACCGCCAGTTCGAAGGCCTGGGTTTCCGCGTCTACATCGGCGAGTGTCGCGCCGGGTTCCACCCATGCCCGCCGCGTCGCCGGATCAACCCGCACCGACTTCATCGGCGACAGATCGATCATCAGGCCGCCGTCGCAGACAGCACTGCCGGCAATGTTGTGGCCGCCGCCGCGAACCGCGACGAGAAGCCTGTTTTCCCTGGCAAAATTGACGGCAGCGATAACGTCGGCGGCGCCGGCGCAGCGCACGATCAGCCCGGGCCGGCGGTCGATCATGGCATTCCAGATGCTGCGTGCGTCGTCATAGCCGGCGTCGCCTTCCGTCAGCGCGGTGCCGCGCAACCGTGCCGAAAGCGCCTCCAGGGCCGCTGCTTCGACCGTCGTCTTGCCGCGTTCAAGCGTGGTGAGGCTCATGCTGTTCATGGCTTTCCTCCCGATTGCTTTTTGGACGTTTCCCTCCACCTGTTTCGAAGTGTGCTCTTATATTAGGGGTCACGCAAGTTCGTAGTCGATTGCTGGCCGCTATTGCCGCGCGCGTCGGCGGTTGGATGGCTGCGTGGTTCGCGAGGAATGCAGGAGGACAGCGTCGGCGGCTTGCTCGCCGGCCTGCCTGTGACCGTCCCCGGCACGGATGTCGTTCATATCGAGGGCGCACGGACCAAATTCTCAAGCCGCGCTGACGGGCCCGCACCATCGCTTCTTTGTTGACGAGAATGGCGAGCTATAGGCCGGCAATTCCGGCCTGTAGCGATTTACCGATTAACAACCTTCGGTCGTCTTCTTCATTTGACCGGGAGCTGCGGTCTTGGCGTCCGTGTCCTGCTGACCAGGAGCGGCCTCTTGCGCGCTGCCGGTCTGCTGACCAGGTGCGCAATCCTTGGCCGAGTTCGGATTGGTGCCGCTGGTGATGGTCGAGTCAGTTTCCTGATCGGTGGTGGAGTTGGTCCCCTGATCGGTGGTGCTGGGCATGGTCGTCGAGGTTCCGGTCGTCGTCTGGGCCAGTGAAAGCCCAGCCGATGCCGCCAGCATGACCGACGCCAAAAGGATGCGTTTCATCGTTTTCTCCTCTTGCGAATGCGCGGGAATGCGCTGGCAACCCAACAGCAAGACAGAAGGAGTGTTCCCCGATCATGTTCAACTTTTGTAATCCCCGTCTAACGGTTGGTTCTCCCAGGGACTAAAGGCCCGGGTAAAAAGTCCCACCAGCGAGCCAAACCGGGATGGCGAGGTGGTTGCTGGATCGGTGTAAAATGATCTCGCAGGTTTGATCGAGGAACTACGCGGCGGTTCGAAGAGTTAGACATACGACCCACCAATGCATAGGAGAGCTCCGATGGCACCGCGTGGAAAACCTGACGATCCGCCCGAAGGCCCGACTATCGAACAGCAGGATTGGGACGCGATCAAAGGCAGCAAGATTCTACCGGACAGCGTGCCGGGAAACGGCGACATTCGCTACGACCTCGAGAAGGAGGCTGAGCTGCCCGAGGAAGACGACGACAATCCGTACCAGGATAGCGACGAGGCGCTGCCGGACGACGAGGAGGAGCGTGCTATCGCGCGTAACCCCTCAAAGCAGGATATCGACGAGCCATGAACTGCGGCCTTCAATAGCGTAGCCGGCCGGCCCGTTCCGGGGGCGCTCCAAATTCCCCTGAATATTCCTGCAGCGACAGAAAAAGACCCCGCAGGGAGGAAGCGCGGGGTCTTTGTCCGAATGCCGCGCGAACGGCTTTCATAGTCGCTGGAGTAGAACGACTGTGCTTCCAACTGTGGCCGGCGGATGTTGTTCCATCGAAACCGAAAAAGGCCGCGCTCGCCAGCGGTTTTCGCCGGCATTGCGGCTTGGATTGCCATCGATCACGATTTCGGTCTCACGGAACAACTCCGAAAAACGCTCGCTGGGTAGTTATCGCAATCGGCGATACAACTTTAATGGAGACCCCACCACTCCTCCTGGCACCGATAGCCCAACTCCGGTCGATCCAAACGCAACGAATTCAACCCCGGGCTCTGACGGCACGGGTGACCGGTGCAAGGACATGGCGGGGGCCAACATGGATACAAACACCACCAGTGGCACTTCGGATATGGAAGATTGCCCGAAGTGACGGAGCTAACACTGTGGTGCTCGGCATGACACACCGCACCCCTGTCAGACAAAGCCGGGAACCGGCTTTGTCTTGCCGCTTAGATGCGCGCCCAATGTCAGTGCCTGCGGGAAATTCCTGACAATTGCCGCCATCAAGGTGGCGCTACCGGGGCGAAGGGCAATTCCGGCAATAGCAGCAGCGGCGTAGATCCGCGTCGAAAATAGCCTTTTCCAGGCCGCCTCATAGCGCCTGCCCGCAGCTTCGCGCCCTGGACGGTCGTCTGATGCGCCTGCGAGTTCCGAAGTCAGCAGCCAGCCGGACTGAAGCGCCATCGAGATGCCCTCGGCGATGATTGGATGAGACTCTCCGGCCGCATTGCCGACGCGGAAGATATCCCCTTCGTAGCAGGGGCGAATTCCCGGCCGGATCGGACCTGCGGCTAGCCACGGACCGTCGGGATGAGCTGACTCCAGGGCGCCCCTCACACCCCGGCATGAGTCAATGAGATGGCGGAAAACTGCATCGGCAGCCGTCACATGGCTCTCGTTTGGGCCGCGGCGTTCGCGCAACCGCGCGAGCATATCGCGCCGAATGCAGCACGAGATCGACAGCCGGCCATGATCCGCCGAGACCATGCCGCCATAGCCGCCCGGAAACACCAGCAGAGGCATCAAATCAGGCGCCAGGGATGACCCGGTGAAATGCGCCTTGAAGCCGAGCAGGTCCGAAGGGCGGTTGCTCTTTCCAAGCTGGCTGGGCAGCGCTCCTGGTTCCCAGGAACCGTGTGCGGCGACAATCACCGGCGCACGCAACATCGCCGTTTCGTTTCCGGCTTGAATTCGCACCATTTGCGTCTCGCCATCCCGGTCGATGGCGACGGCGCGGTAGGGTTGAAAGATTTCGACGCCGGCAAATCGCGCCGCCTGCAAAAGCAGACAGTCGAGGATGTCCCGGCCGAGCGCCCGGCCGAAGCCATCTTTCGCATGAGGCATTGGCGCCTCGACGCCAGTTTCGCCGGAAAAGAAACCGACACGGCGGATTTCGGGACCGGCATTGGCACGCCACGCGTCGCCGACCTCCAGTTGGTCCAAAAGCGCAAGATTGCTTGCCGACATGTATTCGCCGCAGACCTTGCGGCGCGGGAACGTGCTCTTTTCGACAATGGCCACGGCCCACCCGTGTCGGGCCAGCGTGAGCGCGACGGATGTGCCCGCCGGGCCGGCACCTATGATGATCGCATCATGGGTCGACAATCGCGTCATGGGTCATTACCGGCGCTGGCGCCGACAAAAATATGAGAAAAAAGGCCGGCGCGCCGTTCCTCTACCGGTTTACCGTTTGCCGCAAGCCAGAGAGCGGAAAGCTCGCTGCCGCGAAAGCCGGCACGCACGCTTTGAGCCGCGTCGTTTCGTGTGATGTCATTGGCGCCGATTGCCGGCAGAAGACGGGCCGCGGCCATTGCCAGTTTCGTCCGCACCGGCTCTGTCGCCAGGAGCAACGGGGCTTTCGGCTCCATCAGCGAAAACAGATGCACGAGCTCGGCATCGTCGAAATGATGCAGAAACAGATTGACGGTGATCGCATCGAAGCGCTCATCGTCGGCCATCTCTGCCCAATCGAAGACATCGGCGGTGATCGCTTCGACCGTCCATCCCAGCCTGTCAAAATCGCTGCGCAGCTGGGCGGTGATGAGGTCGACGCGGTCGAGCATTACCAACTCGACCTTAGGCCAATGCCTGGCCATGCGCCGTGCTACCGCCAGCATGAACCTGCCATCGCCGGCGCCGATCTCCAGAATCCGGCGCGGCGGCTTTGGCACGAATTTCCTGAGCAGCGACGCCATGATCTTGGCCTGAAACATCAGCGCGTTGATGCGACGGAGGTCGCGGCGCGCGGCCAGCGCTTGCGGGTCATCGGCCGCAAGTCCGTCGAGGATTTCCGGCGCAAGCAGGCGGTGCTCCAGCCCGCTCATGACACTGTTCGAAAAAGCATGGTTTCGGCAGTCAGCCCAGGTCCGAACGACATGCCGCAGCCGAGCAGGCCCGACGGCGCCTTCAACATCTCTTTCATCACGAACATGACGGTCGCGGACGACATGTTTCCGTACTGGCGTAACACCTCGCGCGATGGCTCAAGCGCGGTGGGCGCGAGTTTCAGAGCCCTTTCGACGGCGTCGAGAATCGAACGTCCACCCGGGTGAACGGCCCAAAGGTCGATCGTTTCCGGTGTCCGGCCGCCGAGGATGGCATCCTGGTTGCTCCGCAACGCGTCATGAATCGCTGCCGGGACCTGGCCGGAAAGAACCATTTCGAACCCGTGGTCGCGAATGCTCCAACTCATCAGATCCCGCCGCTCGTGCGCCACGATGCAGTGAAAGCTGGCGAGCTCGATGCCGGCCGGCTCGGCGGTGACGAGCGCGGCCGCACAGCCATCGCCCCAGAGGCAGAACGACAGCAGCTTTTCCAGCTCGGTGGTTTCGCACAGATGCATCGTGCAGAGTTCGATATTGACCAGAAGGACCTTGGCGTGCGGGTCCGAGCGGACGATGTGGCGGGCAAGCTTCAGGCCGTTGATTGCCGCATAGCAGCCCATGAACCCGATCATCGTGCGTTCGACCCTGTCCGAGAGGCCGCATCGCGCAACCAGCTCCAGGTCGATGCCCGGCGCCGAAAAACCAGTGCAGGTGGTGACGATGAGATGGGTGACGCGGCAAGCGTTATCGCCAAGCCGCAAACCGTCGATGCATTTTTGCGCCAGAGCAGGTGCGGCATCTCCGAACATTGCCATTCTCACAGCCGTTCCAGGAAAGGCGCCCCGGATAAAGGTCCCGGCACGATCGGCAGATGGTCCTTCGGGGTCGATGGCAGGTGCAAAGCAGGAATAGCGGCGCTCGATGCCGGCAAGATCGGCCATGCGTTCGAAAATTCTTCGGCGATCGGGCGCAAGCATGGAGGCCGCGAAACGCAGATAGAATTGATGAACCTCGTGCTCCGGCACCGCGATCGCGATCCGGTTGATATAGGCTTTGGCCGGCATATTCTGTCTCCTCAGCGTGTGCACGGTGTAGCGTGGGGCCACCGCCGGAGGTCTTTACTGATCAACACCCGGAGTCAGACATCAGGTTTGAGCGTTGTTTCGACAAACGTTTCCGAAAGCTGGTTTCATCCCGCGATCAGCACGCGCTTTTGCCAGGCGATGCTGCGTTCGCAAGCACCATCGGCTCCGGCACCGCACCGCGGCGGCTCCAAGTGTTCCGACGGCCAGTGTTCCGGCGGCAATTGCCACAATGCTGCGGCTCGCCATGTGAAATTCCACCAAGGTGGTTGACCTTCCAGCTGCTGGAAGGTCTATTTCCTTGCAAACGGAGATCTACAACCATGAACATCGGCATCGCTTCCGAAAAATCCGGCCTGCCGTCCAAGACGATACGTTACTATGAGGACATCGGGCTTTTGCGCCCGGCCCGGACAGACAATGGCTATCGCGACTATTCGGTGGCCGACATCCACCGCCTGCGGTTTCTGCAGCGCTCGCGCAGCCTGGGATTTTCGGTCGACGAGTGCCGCCAGTTGCTGTCGCTCTACCACGACAGGAACCGCGAAAGCGCCGACGTCAAGGCCATTGCCGGGGCCAAGCTGGTGGAGATCGACAGGAAGATCGCCGAACTGGCCGGATTGCGCCACCTGCTGCATCATTTGGTTGAGCACTGCCATGGCGACGAGCGGCCGGACTGCCCAATCATCGACGAACTGGCGGGAGAAGGCATGGTCCAGTGAAATGGGCCGCCGCAGCGATGCTCTCGTTTGCCTGCGCCTCCGCCGCGGTCGCCGCAACGCACGCCGGCCGCGATGCAATCGTCAAGGCGCGCCAGGCGTCGATGAAGGAGATGGCTGCAGCGGCCAAGACAATCGCCGGGATGTTCGACGGCAGGCAGGCCTATGATGCCGCGGCCTTCAAGGCGGCGGCCGAGACCATCCGCGCCCGCGCCGGCCCTGCCCTCATTACCGAATTTCCCAGCGCGAGCTTAGGTGCGCCTTCGGGCGCCAAGTTGGAAATCGATCAGGCTCGTCCGGAATTCGAGGCGCTGGCCCGTCACATGGCGACGCTGGCGAGCACGCTGGCCGCCAAGGCCGAGCGGGCGCCCCCTGATATTACCGACGACATGAGGATGGGTTCCGGCCCGGCGATGGGCGGCGGCAGCCTGCTTGGCAAGCGGCCGGCAGTGGCGGAAGCCGATCCTGCCAAGGCTCCCGCCGAGCACCTCCTGCATCTTATCCTGCAGGATTGCTCGGATTGTCATTCGAAGTTCCGGCAGAAGGCCCTGTGAAGGCCGACCGATCCACGAGATCTGTTGCACCGGATGGCTGACGGCGGGATGCGGCGCTGATTGACGTTGCGGCGCCTTTTCTTCATTGTCCTGTTGCTGCTGCGAGGTTCAGCAATGAGGCGCAGTCTCGCTTTCGGTGTGATTGTCGGCAGTGTGATTGTCGTCGTCGGCCTGCTGGGCGGCGCCGCACTTTTGATTGCTGGCCAGTCCAGAGTTTCGCAAGACGCAATCCAGTCGTCGGTTACCCGCACCCCTGAATTGATTGTCAGCGCCTGGAAGCTGCCTGTGGCAGCCACGTTCAATGCCGAGGTTACATGGCAATCAAACGGGTCGCGGTGCGGCCCGGCAAGCATTGCAAACGCATTCCGCTCAGTCGGCGAGGAGGAGACAACCGAAGCCGAAGTCCTCGATGGAACCGGAAAGTGTTGGACAGGCTATTGCATCATCGGGCTTACGCTGGACGAAGTGGCCGAGGTCGCTCGAACGAATACCAAGCGGAAAGTCTCGGTGCTTCGCAATCTCAGCGCCGGCGCGTTTCGCGAGCACATGAAGCGCGCCAACGATCCCGGCCGCCGCTACATCGTCAACTTTACCCGTGAGAAGATTTTCGGCGCCGGTGTCGGCCATTTTTCCCCGATCGGAGGCTATTTGGAGGCCGAGGACATGGTCTTTGTCCTCGATGTCAACGAGGACTACAAACCCTGGCTGATCGAGCGTGAGCGCCTGTTCTCTGCCATGGACACAATCGATAGCGATGGCGACAGAAAGCGCGGCTTGCTGCTGATCGAGTGACACTCGTAAGCTGTTTGTGAGAGCGCCGACGGGCGCGGTGCCCTCGGCTCGGGTGCTGCATTCCTGTTGATCCCACCAAAACTTGATAATTTCTGTCATGAAATATATCAAGGCGAATGGATCATGCCATTACAGGGAAACGGGAAGTGGCCTTCGCCCCACGCATGGAAAGTCGTATCCAAGGTTTTTCCGTCATTGGCGGCCTCAAAGGGCATGTCTGGGACGGCGTTGTCGCCGACCTCTGGGATGTTGCGTGCGGGGAAAAGGCGGAAGGCTATTATGTTTCTCCCGACCCCCGGCTCTTTGTCGCGCTGGATGTGGACGGCGACGGCGCCTTTTTCGTCGAAGGAGCGCGGGGCGAATTGCGCCGTCACGACCGGGCATTTTCCATGGCCTATATACCGGCGGGAGTGCCCATCAGGGGCAGGGTCGAGGGCCTGCGCCGCATCAAGCACCTCGATCTGCATTTCGACGAGGCAGCGCTGACGCGCCGCTTCGGCGGCAGCCTGGACCGCGACGCCTTGCATGTGTCGCGGTTCCAGTTTCGTGACGACCGGATCGCCATGCTTGCCGGCCTGATCGCGGCCGAATGCGACAGCGGCCAGCCGATGCACGATCTCTATGGCGAGGGCTTGCTGAATGCATTGTTCGCCGGACTTTTCGAAATCGGCCAACCGGGCGGGCAGCGGCGCCGCACGCCGCTGTCTCGTCGGAAGTTGCGCCTGGTCACCGACTACATCGACGCGCATTGCCTGGGCAAGATCCGTCTCGCCGATCTGGCCGCGCTGACCGGCCTGTCGGAAACCGCCACTAGCCATGCATTCAAGGCGGCTACCGGTATACCGCCGCACCGTTGGCAGATGCAGGCACGGATCCGCAAAATCCAGGCCATGATGTTGCGCGAATCCGCCTCACTTGGCGATATCGCCGAAGCGACCGGCTTTTTCGATCAGGCCCATCTGACGCGGGTGTTCAAATCCGTGGTCGGATTGACGCCAGGTGCGTGGATAAAGAGTGCCGGCAACGGGCGCGACGCGCTTATTTCCGCAACATCAAGTCGCAATGTCCGCCTTTTGGGACAAAAACCGACAAACCGCGCAAATCCATCCAATGACCCGCAAATAAGCTGAGGTAAACAGTCAGGTATATGCGTTTCGAGAACCTGGGGTTTGCCTTATGAACAGAATCTGCCGGATGAAGCCGCTCCTGGCAGGCGCCGCTATCGCTTTGATCCCGCCCATGACCGTGTTCGCGCAGCAGGACAACGTCCAGCTCGAACCCGTGGTGGTCGAGGGCGAGGCCGGCGACAGCGCGACCGGACCGGTCGACGGCGTCGTCGCCAAGAAGACCAAGACCGGCTCCAAGACCGCGACCGAACTCACCGAAATTCCGCAATCCGTCTCGGTGATCGGCCGGCAGGAAATCGACGATCAGGGCGCGCAGAAGGCCGACGAAGCGCTGCGATACACCGCCGGTGTTTTCGCGCAGCCCTTCGGCCCCGACAGCGACACCAACTGGCTGTTCATCCGCGGCTTCCAGGCGACCGCCACCGGCGTCTACATGGATGGATTGCAGCTGTTCAGCTACGGCTTCGGCGGCTTTTATGTCGATTCCTTCGGGCTCGAGCGCATCGAGGTGCTGAAAGGCCCCGCCTCCGTGCTCTATGGCGGCAGCAATCCGGGCGGCATCATCAACTATGTCAGCAAGCGTCCTGACGGCAGGCAGCGATATGTCGAGACCGGCGTCAACGACGCCGGCAATGTCTATCTCGGCTTCGATATCGGCGACGTGGCCAAGGACGGCGTGGTCAGCTACCGCGTCAACGGCCGCGTCGCCGGCGGCGACACCTATAGCGACCTGCAGGATGGCTGGCGCGGTTTTATTTCGCCCAGCATTATCTGGCAGCCCGACGAGCAGACCCGGCTGACGGTCCTGGCCAATTTCAGCCATATCGACGAGACCCACAATGGTGGCGGTTTCCTGCCCTATCAGGGAACGGTGACGGACCGGATCGTCGACGGCGTGAACTTTGGCCGTATCGACCCCGACGCGAATTTCACCGAGCCTGATATCGATCTCTACAAGCGCGAACAGGGCTCGATCGGCTACGAGTTCGAGCACACTTTCGACAATGACTGGACGGTGCGTTCCAACATGCGCTTCGACGCGGCATCCATCGACGAGGTCAGCGTCTATCCCAATGGCTGGGCCAGAGATGCGGACCCCACAGCCAGTCCCACTGAGCTCAACCGTATCAACTTCGGCCACGACAGCGACGTCATGACATTCCTGTCCGATTTGCAGATCGAGGGCAAGGTTGAGACCGGCCCCGTCGAACACACGCTGCTGGCGGGCCTCGACTACAAATATTACAACATCGACCACGTCCAGTCGTCTGGCCTCTACGACCCCGACAATGCCAATCCCATCGATGCGTTCGACCCTATCTACGGCTCGCCGCTGACGCCGCGCGTCAGCTATCTCAACCAGGACCTGACGCAAAAACAGCTCGGCTTCTACGTCCAGGACCAGTTGCGCTTTGGCGATGGCTGGCTGGTGACGCTGAACGGCCGCTATGACCGCGCCTGGCTCGAAGCCGACAACCGCCCGACCTACTACAGCCCGGCCTCCAGCACCGAGAGCAGGACCGGCGGCGATTTCTCCGGCCGCGCCGGTCTCGCTTATGAATTCGGCAACGGCCTCACCCCCTATGCCAGCATCGCCACCTTCTTCAATCCGATCATCGGAACCGACGCGAATGGCGATCTGTTCAAGCCGGAAGAGGGCGTGCAGTACGAGGTCGGCATCAAATATGAGCCGACCTTCATCGACGGCCTGTTCACCCTGTCGCTCTTCGACCTGACGCGCCAGAATGTGGCCATGGCAAGCGACACCGACCCGTTTGCCCAGGTCCAGGCCGATGAGATACGTTCGCGCGGTGTTGAGCTCGAAGGCAAGGTCAACGTCACCGAGGATCTCAGGGTGACTGCGGCGCTGACCGCCTATGATATCGACTTCACCAAGAGCGACGACCCCGACCTGATCGGCAAGACACCTTTCATCGTGCCCGAAGTCATGGCCTCGGCATCCGTCGACTACACCTTCCGCGGCGATTGGTATGACGGCATCTCGATTGGCGCCGGCGTGCGTCATATCGGCTCCTCCTGGGCCGATAACGACAACAAATGGAAGGTGCCGGCCGTCACGCTGGCCGATCTGAAGCTCGGTTACGAGAAGGAGAACTGGGGCGTCGACCTGAACATCACCAATCTCTTCGACAAGACCTATGTGGCCAGTTGCCAGACGCTTGTGACCTGTTCCTACGGCGAAGGCCGCTCGTTCAAGCTGAAGGCCCACACGACTTGGTAGTTCTGTGCCAAATCCGCCGGCGATGAACCATCTGCTCAACAGAAGGCAGGTGCTTGCGCTGGCGGCCACAGCCCTGCTGCCGCCGATCGCCGGTCGGGCCGCACCGCTGCGCGTTACCGCAATCGACTGGGGCATGCTGGAAACCATGATCGCGCTTGGCATCGAGCCGGTCGCGGCGACCGAGCTCATCCAGTTCCGAAAGATCGCGATCGAACCGACCGTCCCTCGATCCGTGACCGATCTCGGGCTGCGCGGCACGCCCAATTACGAGCTGCTGCGCATCGTCGCGCCAGACCTTATCGCCATCTCCAGCTTCTACGAATACCAGCGCCCGATACTCGAGCGCATCGCGCCGGTCTTTGCGCAAACGGTCTACGAACCTGGCGTGCCGCCCTACCCGCTCGCCGAAGCGGCGACGCTGGCGCTTGGCGAAAAGCTCGGGCGACAGGCCGAGGCGAAGCGCTATGTCGACGAGACATCAGTCGAAATCACGCGGTTGCGCGCCACACCACCGTCCGCCTCCGGACGGCCGGTCTTCGTCATCAGCCTCGGCGATTCACGCCATTTCCGCGCCTTTGGCCGGGATTCCATGTTTGGCGACGTGCTGCTGCGTCTCGGCTTGGAGAATGCCTGGGCCGACGAGACGAGCTACAGCGCCGCCGCTCCGGTCGGGCTGGAAGCGCTGGCGCGTGTTCCCGATGCATCGATCCTCGTCGTCTCGCCGCTTCCGGCCGATGTCGGCCGTTCGCTGCCCGCAAATGCGCTGTGGAACGCATTGCCGGCGGGCCGCGAGGGCCGTGTCGCCCTGCTGGAGCCGATCAATCATTTTGGCTGCCTGCCCTCGGCGCGCCGCTTCGCACGGCTGGCGACAGCGGCACTTGGGCAGATCCATGGCTGACCGTGCGATGACTGAGCGCGCCGTGACCGGACATGCGCTGCCGCCGATCGCGCTCTGGGGTCTTTTGGCCGGGGTGGCGGCACTCCTGTTCGCATGGCGCGTCAGCATACAGTGGCCGACCGCACTGCCGGGCAACGGCATCGATCTCGACCGTGTCATTCTTCTCTACAGCACGGTGCCGCGCGCGGCGGTGGCGGTACTGGCGGGCGCCGTTCTCGGCCTGTCCGGGCTTTTGCTGCAGCACGTGCTGCGCAACCCGCTGGCCGAACCGTCGACGCTCGGCATCTCGTCGGGCGCGCAGCTGGCGATGACGGCGGCTTCCGTCTACGCGCCGTTCCTGATGGAGCGGTCGCAAGGGCCGGTCGCCTTTGCCGGCGGCATTGCTGCGGTGCTGCTGGTGCTGTCGCTGACCTGGCAGCGCGCGCTTGAGCCGGTCTCCGTCGTGCTTGCCGGAATGATGGTGGCGTTGACCGCGAGTTCCATCAGCGCCGCCCTGATCCTCGCCAATGGCGACTATCTGTTCTCGCTGTTCATCTGGGGCGGCGGATCGCTGGTCCAGCAGGACTGGGGGCCGGCCGTCGCCTTGTCGACCAGGCTGGCGGTCGGCGCCGTGGCCGCACTGCTGCTGCTCAGGCCCCTGACGATCCTTGGCCTCGACGACGCCACGGCGCGCAGTCTCGGCATCGCGCGCCACACAAGCCGCTTTCTCGTCATTGCGCTTGCCGTATGGATGGCGTCCACCGTGGTCGCCGAGGTCGGCGTCATTGGCTTTGTCGGCCTTGCAGCACCCGCGCTCGCCACGCTTTCAGGCGCCCGTTCGTTGGCGCAAAAGCTGCTGGCCGCGCCCCTGATCGGCGCCATCCTGCTGTGGCTGACGGATGGGCTGGTGCAGCTCGCGGCCGGCACCGGCGGCGAGCGGATCCCGACCGGCGCGGGCACGGCGCTGCTGGGCGGCCCGATTCTGCTCTGGCTGCTGCCGAGGCTGCGCCTGCTCGAATGGCCGAGCCTCAGCACATCAGGCACTTCCCCGCGCAGGGCCGTTCATCCTCAGCTGATCATCCTGCTGTTGTTTCTGCTGGCGCTTGTCGCGGCGGTGGCGGCGCTCGTTGTCGGGCGCGGTCCGGCGGGCTGGTCGGTCGCCGGCGGCGAGATGCTCTCCGATCTCGCAGCCTGGCGTGCGCCGCGGATCGGCGCGGCGGCAGCCGCCGGCGCCATGCTTGCGGCGGCGGGCGTCGTCATCCAGCGCATCACCGGCAATCCGTTGGCAAGCCCCGAGGTGCTGGGGGTCGGCACCGGCGCCGGCGCCGGCCTGACCGCGGTCTTGATGGTCAGCGCGACGGCGGGGCCCGGCTGGCAATTCACCGGCTCCGTTTTCGGCTCGCTGGCGGTGCTGATCGCCATGCTGGCAATCGCCGCACGGGCGAAATTCGGCGCCGAGCGATTGCTGCTTGCCGGCATCGCCATGAGCGCGCTGTGCAGCGCCCTCATCACCGCCACGATCGCGATGGGAAATGCGCAGTCCTACGTCCTGTTGCGCTGGCTCAGCGGCTCGACCAGCCAGGCGACCGGCATCGATGCCTGGATCATGGTCGCTTGCCTGGTACTGCTGACGCTGCCGCTGTTTCTCGCCACCCGCTGGCTCGACATCCTGCCACTTGGCGCAGATACCGCGCGCGGGCTGGGCCTGCCGGTCGCGGGCGGTCGGCTGATGCTGATCGTTCTCGCCGCGATCCTGACCGCGCTTGCCGCGTTGTTCGTCGGGCCGCTGAGCTTCGTCGGCCTCATCGCGCCGCACCTTGCTCGGCTGGTCGGCTTTGCCCGCGCGCCCGTTCACCTCGCCGGCGCGGTCCTTGTCGGCGCGCTACTGATGATCGTGTCGGACTGGCTGTCGCGCATGGTGGCTTTTCCATACGAATTGCCCGTCGGCCTGTTCGCCTCGCTGCTTGGCGGACCTTATCTCGTCCATCTGCTCGCAAAAGGAGTGCCGCGCCATGGTTGAAATGCCGAGGAATCTCAAGGCATCCGCCGACATTGTGCTGTCTCGTCCGCAAGACATCATGAAGCGGCTCTGCGCGCATTTTGCCGATCATGGCGATGTCGCCGTCGACGGCGCCTGCAGCCGCATCGACACGGCCTTCGGTTCGGCCAGCATGGAAGCCAGCCAACACTGCCTGAAGGTTCTTGCCGAAGGCAGAGACGAGACGTCCCTGGCCTATGTGAAGCTCGCCATCGCCGAGCATCTGCTGCATTTCGCCTCGGCGGAAAACCCCAGCATCATCTGGCAAGGCGACGGCGCAGCGGGCCAGAAGCTGCCTTATTTCCGCGAGATGCGCGTTGTGCGAACCGCCAGCGTAACGCCGCATATGCAGCGGCTGACCTTGGCCGGAAACGACCTTGGGCGCTTCGCGACGGGCGGGCTTCATGTTCGTCTGCTGTTTCCCAGGGATGGTGCCGTACCGGCCTGGCCTGTGACCGGCGAGGACGGCCGTCCGGCATGGCCCGAAGCGGAACGGCGGCCGGACGTACGCGTCTACACCATCCGCCGCATCGACGTCGAAAAAGGCGAAGTCGATATCGACTTCGTATTGCATGATGGCGACGGCATGCCCGGCGCACGCTTTGCGGCCAACGCACGCATCGGCGACATCGTCGGGATGACCGGGCCGGGCGGCGGCGACGTCCCCTCGGCCGACTGGTGCCTGCTTGCCGGCGACGAGACCGCCCTGCCCGCGATCGGCCGCATAGTGGAGGCGCTGCCGGCCGGCGTGCACGCCGTGGTCCGCATCGAGGTCGCCAATGGCGACGAGGAGCAGAAGCTGGTTTCGCAGGCCACGCTGGACATAAAATGGCTGCACAGGAACGGCGTGGCCTCAGGCAAATCCGTTTTGCTCCAGGACGCGGTCCGGAACGTGCCTTGGCCCAAAGACAGGCGCAGCGTCTTCGCCTGGGTCGGCTGCGAGCACAAGAGCTTCCGCGCCATCCGGTCCTATCTCAGGCAGGACCGGAAGCTGGAGCGCGACGCGCATCTCGTGGTCGCCTATTGGCGTTGCGGCTTCGAGGGCGACACCGCACGGCAGAACGACCAAACCTGAGTCTGGCTGGCTTCAGTCGACCAGCACGGCGACCACGGCGGCGCAGTCGCCCGCCTTGACCAGTCCGGGGAAATGCCGCGCGGTCAGAAGGCCGGACATTCTTGCCCTGATCTCCTGAGGTGCCGCGCCGGTGCGGCCGATGGAGTGGATGCGCGCCACAACCTGGCCCTCTTCCACCGGCTCGCCGAGATCGATCATCGTCTCGATCATCCCGTCGTCCTCGGCGAACGAAAAGCAATCGCCCGACGGCATGTCCAGCCAGCGGGTCGGCTGCATCTCGACCGCACCGGCGACGATGCCGGCATGGCGCAGCACATTGAGTACGCCGCGACGGGCGATCCGTACCGTTTCCGCGCGGGACGTACCACCCCCTCCGAGCTCGGTGGTGATGAACAGCTTCCCCATTTCTTCGGCGGCGGTGTCGAACATGCCGACGGCGTCGATTTCCAGCATCTTCATCGACCACGGCGCCGAGAACGCTTCGACCGCCCCGAAGCCTTTCGCTTCCAGAACCTTGTCGGGCCGGATATGGGCGGCGCAGAACGGCACGAAGTCGAGCGTCCTGCCGCCGGAATGGAAGTCGAGCGCGATGTCGGTGCGCGGCAGCAATTCGCGCTGGAAGTAATCCGCGATCTTCTCGGTCACCGTGCCGTCGGGCCGGCCGGGAAAGCTGCGGTTCAGGTTGCCCTTGTCGATCGGCGAAGTGCGGGTGCCGGCACGGAACGCCGGATAGTTCATCGCCGGCACGATGATCACCGTGCCGCTGACGTGCCTGGGATCGAGCGTGCGGGCGAGATCGTAGAGCGCCAGCGGACCCTCATATTCGTCGCCATGATTGCCGCCGGTGAGCAACGCGCTCGGCCCGTTGCCGTTGCGGATCACGCAAATCGGGATCATCACCGATCCCCAGGCTGAGTCGTCACGGCTGTAAGGCAACCGCAGGAAACCGTGCTGCACGCCGTCGCGGTCGAAGTCTACGGTCGGCGTGATCGGCGAAGGGCGAAGGCTGGACATCGGGTTCAATTCTTCACCACCAACTTGCGCGGCACATTGGCCAGGCACTCGACGCCGGTCTCGGTGATCAGGATGGATTCGGTAATCTCGAGCCCCATCGTCTCCAGCCACAGGCCGGTCATGAAGTGGAAGGTCATGCCGGGCTTCAGCTCGGTGCGGTCGCCGGGGCGCAGGCTCATCGTGCGTTCGCCCCAGTCCGGCGGATAGGACAGCCCGATCGGATAGCCAGTGCGGTTGTCCTTGACGATGCCGTATCTCTTCAGCACCGCGAAGAAGGCGTTGGCGATGTCCTCGCATGTGTTGCCGGGCTTTGCCGCCGCAAGCCCTGCCTCCATGCCTTCCAGCGTCGCCTTCTCGGCGTCGAGGAATTCCTGCGTGGGTTTGCCAAGGAACACAGTCCGGGAAAGAGGACAGTGGTACCTGTTGTAGCAGCCGGCGATCTCGAAGAAGGTGCCCTCGCCCGATTTCATCGGCTTGTCGTCCCAGGTCAGATGCGGCGCCGACGCGTCAGCGCCCGACGGCAGCAGCGGCACGATCGCCGGATAGTCGCCGCCGATGCCGTCGACGCCGCGCGTGCCGGCATCATAGATCTCGGCGACCAGATCGCATTTGCGCATGCCGACTTCTATTCTGTCGACGATGCGCTGGTGCATCGCTTCGACGATGCGGGCCGCCTTGCGCATATAATCGATCTCGGTCGGGCTCTTCACCGCGCGCTGCCAGTTAACGAGTGCCGTGGCGTCGACGAAGCGGGCGCTGGGCATGTGTTTCTGCAGCGAAGCGAAGGCAGCGGCCGAGAACCAGTAATTGTCCATCTCGACCCCGATGCTGAGCTTGCCCCAGCCGCGATCGCTGAGCACGCTGGCGAGGTAGTCCATCGGGTGGCGCTCGGTCGACTGCACATAATGGTCGGCATAGCCAACGATGTTGTCGTGCGCGAGATAGGCGGTGCGCTTGGCGCCGTTGGCGTCCTGGCCGCGCCCGTACCATAAAGGCTCGCCCGACGGCGGCACGATGACGGCCTGGTGCACGTAGAACGACCAGCCGTCATAGCCGGTCAGCCAGGCCATGTTGGACGGATCGCTGACAATCAGGAGATCGACGCCCTTGGCCGCCATGGCTTTTCGGGTCTTGGCGAGGCGGTCCGCATATTCGCCGCGCGAAAATTTCAGGTTGGGCTGCATTGTTCTTGGTCCTTGTTTGTTGGGCCTTGCGGCCAGCATCAGCTTTCGAAAATCGTACCTGCGTTCGCCGCCCGGGCACGGTCGCGGGCGAGCGTGGCGATCGCCGTGTCCTGCACGCCGGTGCCGGTGAGGTCGGCGATGGTGATGTCGCTGGGAGAGCGCCGGCCGTGTCTTTCGCCGGCGATGATCTGGCCGAGCTCGGTAATTTCGGCATCGGCCGCCATCACGCCCGCCGCGATGGCATGATGCAGTTCGCCCAGCAGCCGCGCCTGTTTCGCGCTGTCGGCGACGTAGAGATCGGCCATGCGCAGGATCGCCGGCGCGATCTCGTTCTTGTGCTCGGCGTCGGAACCCATGGCGGTGATGTGCTGGCCGGCCGCAATAAAACCGGCCTTGATCAGCGGCTCGGTCGACGGCGTCGTGGTAACGATGATGTCGGCGCCGGCCGCTGCCTTTGCCGCGTCGGGTTCGGCACGCACGGCGATGCCCAGTCTTTCGCGCAATGTATCCGCCGCAGCCTCGGCCTTGACGGCGTCCCTGGCCCAGATGCGGGCCTCGCTGATCGGCCGCACCAGCATCAGCGCCTCGAGTTGCAGTCCCGCCTGGACGCCGGCGCCGAAGATCGCGGCAATCGATGAATCAGCTCGCGAAAGATGTTTCGCAGCGACCGCTCCGGCCGCCGCTGTGCGGATATCGGTTAGATAACCGTTGTCGAGCAGCAGCGCCTCGACCAGTCCGGTTTTTGACGACAGCAACACCATCATGCCGTTGACGCTGGGCAGGCCGAGCTTCGGATTGTCGAAGAAGCCGGGGCTGATCTTGATCGCAAAACCGTCAATGCCTGGCACATAGGCGGTCTTGACGTCGACCTCGCCGCGATGCTCGGGAATGTCGAGCCGCAGGATCGGCGGCATCGCCACCGGCAAGGTGGCAAGCGCGCGGAACGCATTTTCGACGCAGGCGACGGCGTCGAGATCGAGCTTCACGATCGCGCGCAAGTCGGCTTCGGTGAGTATCGTCATCCGGCTCATGCGGCGCGCTCCTCAATTGCTTCGCCGCAAACGACTTTCCTGTGCAGCGTCATGTCGATGTTGCGGCCCGACAGGATGAGCACAGTGGGTCCGCTCGCCCTGACCTTGCCAGCAAGCACGGCGGCGATGCCGACCGCGCCGGCGCCCTCGACGATCTCGCGCTCCTGTTCGTAGGCATGGCGGATGCCGGCGGCGATCTCGTCCTCGCTGAGCAGGATCACGTCGTCGAGCAGGTCGCGGCACATGGAGAAGGTCAGCCGGTTGTCGAGGCCTATGCCGCCGCCGAGCGAATCCGCCAGCGTCGGCAGTTCCTCGACCAGCACCGGCCGGCCGGCGTCGAGGCTCGCCTTCATCGCGGCACCCCGCGCCATCGAAACGCCGATGACCTTGGTGCCGGGGCTGACGCCCTTCACAGCCGCGGCGACACCCGCCGCCAGCCCGCCGCCGGAAAGCGGCACCAGCACCAGGGCGGCATCCGCAACCTGCTCGATGATCTCCAGCCCGAGCGTCCCTTGCCCGGCTATGATATCAGGATGGTCGAAGGGCGGCAGCATCACCAGCCCGTCTTCCGCGACCAGCCGTTCGACCTCCTGCTGCGCATCGTCCTGGCTGTTGCCGACGATACGGATTTCGGCGCCGAGCCGGCGGATCTCGTCGAGCTTATTCTGCCGCACCAGCCGCGACATGCAGATCGTCGCACGCATGCCCTCAAGCTTCGCCGCATGCGCCAGCGCCCGGCCGTGATTGCCGGTCGAGGCGGCGACCACGCCGCGCGCCTTCTCCTCGGTGTTCAGCGACGCGATGGCATTCGAGGCACCGCGCAGTTTGAAGCTGCCGGTGGTCTGCCGATGTTCGAGCTTGAGATAAACAGGCGCACCCAAATGCCCGGAAAGACTCGGGGAAAGCACGGTCGGCGTGCGCTCGACCTTACCTGCGACGCGCTCGCGCGCCGCGCGGATATCGGAGAGAGTGATGTCGTTCGCGGTCATGACCTTTGCTCCGCGATCAATTCAAAGGCAGCGTCATCAGACGGCCGAACTCGGCGCGCGGCTCGTCGTCGCCGCACAGCCGCAGGCAATTCCAGGCTGTCGCCTGGTTGCTGGTGACGACCGGGCGGCCGATCGCCTCTTCCATGCCGACCACGGCAAGTGCTGCCCGCAGCGCCGTGCAGGAGACGAACAGCGCGTCCGCTTGCGCATCGGTCGCCTCGCGTGCCAGATCGACCAGCGACGCCAGCGCAATCCGTGCCATCTCGCGATCGTCCTCGAAGCCGAGGCAGGTGAAGCTGGCGATCTCGAAACCGTGCGCCACAAAATAGGCGGCCATTGGCCGGCTGGTCTCGACCGTGTAGGGGGTGAGGATGCTGATCGTCCTGGCGCCCAGCGCCTTCAAGCCGCGCACTCCTGCCATCGGCGGCGTGACCACAGGCACGCCGGGCTTGGCCGCCTGCACCGCCGCCTCGATCTCGGCATCGCCGATGACCACGGAGGCCGAGGTGCAGGAATAGCAGATCGCATCGAGCGGCTCATCGGGCAGGATGAGTGCCGCGCCCGCCGTCAGCGACGGCTGCATCTTGCGCAAACTCTCCGGCGTCGTCGGATTGGCGTAGGGGATGCGCGCGACATAGACGCCGATCCGGTCGCTCGCCACCATGCGGCGAAAATCCGGTTCGGTCGTATGGTCGGTGGCAAGGATGATCAAGCCGACGCGCTTTTCCAGGGGACGCGCATCGAGCGCCGGCCGTGTCGGCGTCAGTCTGATTTCGGGCAAGGGTCTCATGAAGGGCTACCTCTCGATCTTGCCGTAGCGATGCTCCAGCCAGCGCAGCAGGACGACCGAGAATAGGCTGATGACGAGGAAGAAGGCGCCGACCAGCGTCATCGGCTCGACATAGCGGTAATAGGTGTTGGCGACGCTCTTGGCCTGGTTCATCAGTTCCAGCACGGTGATCGCCGACAGCAGCGGCGTCTCCTTGAACATGGCGATGAAGTAGTTGGCAAGCGCCGGGATCATCGGTGGAATCGCCTGCGGCATGATAATGTGCGTCCAAGTCTGCCTGGCGTTGAGATTGCAGGCCTTGGCGGCTTCCCACTGGCCGCGCGGCACATTGTCGATGCCTGCCCGGTAGACCTCGGCCGTATAGGTGCCGTAGTGCAGGCCGAGGCCGATGACGCCCGCCACCAGCGGCGGCAAGAGAATGCCGATGTCGGGCAGCACGTAGAAGATGAAATAGAGCTGCACCAAGAGCGGCGTGCCGCGGATGAACTCGGCAAGGAAGCCGACGGTGCGCGACAAGCCCCTGTTCGGCGAGCGCCGCGCCAGCGCGATGGCCAGCCCGACGATCGCCGCCAGAACCGAGCCGAGCAGCGTCGCCAGGATGGTGATCTTCACGCCCTGGATCAGCGTCGGCATGATTTCCCGGACGAAATTCCAATCCCATTCCATTACAGGGCCCACTCCATCAGACGCGCACCCCGTCGAGGCCGCGCGCCATGCGGCGTTCGAGCGAACGCACGCCCCAAGAAATGATCAGCGCAAGGACGAAATAGATGATCAGGATGGTGGTGAACGGCACCAGCGTGTTGCCGGTCTGCGAGCGCACCACTTGCGCCTGGAAGGTCAGGTCGGTGAGCGAGATGAGCGAGACGACGGCGGTGGCCTTGAGCAATTCGATGGCGTTGTTGCCGAAGGTCGGCAGCATGACCAGCAGCGCCTGCGGCAGGATGACATGGCGCATGGCTTGCCAGCGGCCGAGATTGAGCGCGGTGCAGGCCTCGTACTGTTCGCGGCCGATCGACTGGATGGCGCCGCGCACCACCTCCGCCGCATAGGCGCCGACATTGAGGCCGAGCGCCAGCACGCCGGCCTGCAGCGGCGTCAGCGATAGGCCGGCAAAAGGCAGCACGAAATAGGCCCAGAACAGCTGCACGAAGATCGACGTGCCGCGGAAGAATTCGATATAGGCGGTAGCCAGCGCCCGAATGGCGAAAAAACGCGACAGCCGCCCCAACCCGGCGAGAAAGGCCATGACCAGGGCAAGCACCGACCCCATCAGCGTCAGCTCGATGGTGATCAGCGCTCCCTGCAATATCAGGCCGAAATAGCCGGACCATTGGGTCATTGGTGAATTGTCCTACCTGGACGTTTGTCGAAGTCCCCCTCACCCGCCCTCCGCTTCGCTCGGGCGACCTCTCCCCGAGGGGAGAGGAAGCTTGCAACGCCGGCGCCAGCCTCTTCTCCCCATTGGGGAGAAGGTGGCCGGCGAAGCGGCCGGATGAGGGGGCAGCGCCTACTTCGCCGAGCAGAGTTTGTCGCGGCTCGTCGACATCGCCGCCGCCGCCGAGAAGCCGTAGGGCTCGATGATCTTGGCGAATTCACCGGACTCCTTCAGCTTGGCCAACTCGACGTCATAGGCGTCGCGCAGCGCCTCGTCGCCCTTCTTGAAGGCCGCGCCGTCACAATAGACCGGCGCGCCGACCACCGGGGCGACGACTTCGAGGTTCGGATCGTTGGCCTTCTTGACCAGATCGTTGATCGACAGCACCGGCAGCGAATAGGCGTCGATGCGGCCGTCCTGCAGCATCTTCAGGCCGCTCTGGCCGTCCGGCACGACGATGACGCGGTCACGCGGCACGCCGGCAGTGAGCGCCAGCTTCTCCTCGGTGCCGCCGCCCGGCGCCCCGATCGTCGCGCTCGTGTCCTTGGCAACATCCTCGTAGCTCTTGAAGCCCTTCGGATTGCCCTTCTTGACCAGCATCGCCTCGGCGTCGCACAGCACCGGCTCCGAATAGACGACCGCAGCGCAACGCTCCGGCTTCATGAACAGGCCTGCGGTGACGACATCGAAACGGCCGGCCTGCAGGCCGGGGATCATGGCGCCATATTCCGAGATCGAGGCGACGATGTCGTTGACGCCGAGGCGCTTGAAGATTTCGCGCGCCACATCGGGCGCCGCGCCCGAAACCTTGCCGTCGGCCGCAACCGCCGTATAGGGCGGCTCATTGGCAATGGCGACGCGGGCGAAGCCCTGTGCCTTGAGCTCTTCGAGCTTGCCTTCGTCGGCTGATCCCGCTGTCGAGGCGGCCAGGATCGCGGTCAGTGCTACACCGGCCACGCCTGCCAGAATGCCAAGTTTCTTCATTGTTCCCAACTCCTTGCTTCTCTTCTTGGTTTGCTTTGGTCGAGACGGCTTTGCCGCCTCTGACATGACGGTCAGACACGATGTCCGGCCGCGATGATCTTCTTCAGGAAGCCTTGCGTGCGCTCCTGCTTGGGATTGCGGAAAATCTCGTCGGGCTTGCCTTCCTCGACTATTCTGCCGCGATCGAAGAACAGCACCCGGTCGGCGAAATCATGGGCAAAACCCATTTCGTGGGTGACCAGCAGCATGGTCATGTCGGTCTCGGAGCAGAGCCGCCACAAGACGTTCAGCACCTCCTCGACCAGTTCCGGATCGAGCGCCGATGTCACCTCGTCGAACAGCATGATCCTGGGCTGCAATGCGAGTGCCCGGGCAATCGCCACACGCTGCTTCTGCCCGCCGGAGAGCTGCGCAGGCATGCTTTTAGCCTTGTCGGCCATGCCGACCATGTCGAGCAGTTCCATCGCCCGTTTTTCGGCGGCGGCGCGCGGCATGCCCTTGGTCAGGATCGGCGCCAGCGTGACGTTGTCGATGACGCTTTTGTGCGGAAACAGGTTGAACAGCTGGAAGACCATGCCGATCTTCTGGCGCATTCTTGCCAGGTGCCGTTCGTCGGCAGCCAGCAACTGACCGTTGCGCTCCATGTGGTAAAGCTGCTCGCCGTCGATCTGGATGTGGCCGCTGTCGATCCTCTCCAGCGTCATCAGGATGCGCAGGATCGTCGTCTTGCCCGAGCCGGATGGGCCGATCAGCGCCAGCTTCTCGCGCGGCATGACCTGCATCGACAGGCCGTCCAGTACCTTGAAGGTGCCGAAGCTCTTCGAAATGGCGTCGATCTTGATGATGGGCGCGGACACTGAATTTCCCCGTTCTGGAGAAGGGCCTGTGCCCTAACGATGCGGAACGCGGCAAATCATGTCAATCGGTAAAATAATATCATTACAATGTTTTCGATTCCGCACAGTTTTGCAGCAAATCGCCAGCTAAATAGCCAGCAGAAGATGCTCCGGATCGCCGAGCAGAAGCTTGGTGACGACGCTGAGGCCGGCGCGCAACTCTCCCTCGGTGGTCGAGCCCAGCGAGATACGAACCGCCGGCTGCCAGGGCGCCGCCGAGATGCGGAACGATGTGCCTGGCGCGATCGCCACGCCCTGCAGTCGGGCCTGTGAGACGAAACTCTCCTCGGCGCGGTCGCCCGGCAGCTGCAGCCACAGATGCAATCCGTCGCGATGGACGCGATAGTCGACCCCGGCAAGCACTTGCGCCGCGATCTCCTGCCGCCGCCGCAGCGCCGAACGCTGCCAGCGCACGAGTTCCATCGCCGTGCCGTCGGTCACCCATTTGGTGGCGATCTCCGCCACCAGCGGCGTTGCCATCCAGTTGGAGACGAGATGCCGGTTGGCGACGGCGGCGACATAACGGTCGGGCGCCGCGAGATAGCCGATGCGCAGTCCCGGCACCACGATCTTGGTGAAGGAAGTGACATAGAGCGTGCGCTCGGGCGCGAAGGCGGCGACCGGCGGCGGACGGCCTTCGACCAGCGGGCCGAGCACATCGTTTTCGATGATGGCGATGTCGTGCCTGCGCGCCACCGCGGCGATCTGCTCGCGCCGCGCGGCGTCCATCAGCGTTGCGGTCGGGTTGATCACCGAGGGCTGCACGAACACGGCGCGGATGTCGGAAAGCCGGCACGCCTCGTCGAGCGCCTCCGGGATGAGGCCGTTGTCGTCGATCGGCAGGCCCTCGAGGTTGAAACCGAGATAGCGCGCCAGCGGGATCAGCGTGTGGTGGCCGATCGCCTCGGTGGCGACGGTCGAACCGGGCGGCGCCACGCTCATCAGCGCCACCGTCATCCCGGCTGTGGCGCCGTTGGTCAGGCTGACATTCTGCGCGGACACATCGAGACCGCACAGCCGCAGCCACTCGACCGCCACCGCGCGGTGACGCGGGAACACCATGTTCGGCCGGAACGACAGCGCCGAGCTCGACGGCAGGTTCTCGGCCAGCCAGCCAAGCGCCTGCTTCAGCCGCTCCAGATGCATCGGCTCGCAGACCGGCTTCAGGATGGAGAGATCGATGATCTCGCCAAGGCGCTCCGGCAGGTATGGCGGCTCCGGCTCGCGGCGCTGCGTCTGCACGAAGCTGCCGCGGCCGATCTCGCCGGAGACCAGGCCCCGGCGGATCAGTTCCTCATAGGCACGACTGACTGTCTGCACCGAGAGCTTCAGGTCGTCGGCCAGCCGGCGATGCGTCGGCAGCCGCGCGCCGTTGGCCAGCCGCCCGTCATGGATGGCGCGCGCGAACTGGTCGGCAAGCGACTGATAGGCCGGCCGCCGGATGAGCGCGGGATCTGGACGCCACAATGTCATGACTTATTAGAGATCGAAATCAGTGCAATTGACAATCGAAATAATGCGCCGTCATGGTGTCGGCGACGAAAAAGTGGACGCTCATGGCCGCACCGAAACTCGATCCGATCGACCTCAAAATCCTCGACGCGGTCCAGCGCGACGGCCGCATCACCAAGCTGGCGCTCGCCGACAAGGTCGGCCTGTCGCCGACGCCGTGCTGGATGCGGCTGCGCAAGCTGGAAAAGGCCGGCATCGTCTCCGGCTATCACGCAAGGATCGCGATGCGCGCCGTCGCGCCGGTCGCCACCGTACTGATGGAGGTGACGCTGGCCAGCCACCGCCAGGCCGATTTCGATCGTTTCGAGCGCGTCATCCGCGACGTCCCCGAAATCATCGCCTGCTGGTCGGTGGGCGGCGGCGTCGACTATCTGCTGAAAGTGATGGCGCGCGACATCGACGCCTACCAGCGGCTCGTCGACGCGTTGCTCGAACGCGAGATCGGCATCGACCGTTACTTCACCTACATCGTCACCAAGACGGTGAAGGAGGAGATTGTCCTTCCGGTGGCCGATCTGTCGCCGATGCAGTCGTGAGGCCAATCGAAATTGCCAGATCGCACACCCAGGAGATTGGCCGAAACGTCCGTTACTTCGTCATCCTGGGGCGAAGCAAGGAGCGAAGCGACGCGGTGCAGACCCCTGGATCCATGCCGCGACATCAGAACACCGCCACGGTGCAGAATTCTGCTCCGCTGCATTCCTCAGCGAAGGTCACGGAATGGATCCCAGGGTCTCCGCGACGGAGCTTCGCTCCTGCTTCGCCCAGGGATGACGAAGCTGAGGAGGTTCAGCCAATCTCCACGGTAGGGCCAGAGAGATCGTCCGTTCCGGCAGCCCAATAGAGACAATCTTTCTACGCGCGGGCACTGAAACAGCCTCTCTGTCTGCACCGCGCGACTAGTCTCTCCGCATCGCCTCGACACCGGGAGACTTGATCGATGTCCGCGCATTTTGCTCGCCCACTACGCCACGAAGCGCTTGATCGCCTTGCCGACCGCCGGCTGCTGCGCGAACTCGCCTATGTCGACGGCCACTGGACGGCGAGCGAGGCCGCCGAGAGTTTCGAGGTGACCGATCCGGCCACAGGCGCCACTGTCGCCTGGGTTGCCGCACTCGATATCAGGCAGACGAGCAAGGCGATCGATGCGGCATCCCGCGCCTTTCTCGCCTGGCGGGGACTTTTGCCGCAGGAACGCTCGAAGATCCTGCGAAAATGGTTCGACCTGATCATCGCTGCCAAGGATGACCTGGCGCTCTTGATGACACTCGAACAGGGCAAGCCGCTCAAGGAATCGCTTGGCGAGATCGACTACGCTGCCTCCTTCGTCGAATGGTATGCCGAGGAGGCAAAACGCCTCAACGCCGAAAGCGTCACCAGCCATTTGCCTGATGCCGAGATGATGGTGCGGCGCGAACCGCTCGGCGTCGTCGGCGTCGTCACCCCGTGGAATTTTCCTGCGGCCATGCTGACCCGCAAGGCGGCGGCCGCCCTTGCCGCCGGCTGCACCGTTGTGGCGCATCCTTCGTCGGAAACGCCGCTGTCGGCACTGGCGCTGGCCGAACTCGGCGAACGCGCCGGCCTGCCGGCAGGCGTCTTCAACGTTCTCACCGGCAAGGCTTCGACCATTGTTGGGCGCATGTGCGAAGACGCTCGCATTCGCGCCATGAGCTTCACCGGCTCGACCGAAATCGGCAGGCTGATCGCCGCGCAAAGTGCTGCGACGACGAAGCGGCTGGTGATGGAGCTCGGCGGCCACGCCCCGCTGATCGTCTTCGCCGACGCCGATCTTGACAAGGCTGTGACCATCGCCGTCGATGCCAAATTCGCCACGTCCGGCCAGGATTGCCTCGCCGCCAACCGCATCTATGTCCAACGCCCGCTTTACGATCGCTTTTGCGCCGCCTTTGCCAGGCGCATCGAGGCGTTGCGAACCGGCAATGGCCTGGTCGACGACACCGACATCGGGCCGTTGATGCACGAGCGCGGCATCAAGAAGATCGAGGAGCAGGTCGCCGATGCGCTGGCTGGCGGCGCGCGCTGCCTCACCGGCGGCAAGCGGCATCCGGCCGGGCCGCTGTTCTACCAGCCGACGCTGCTCGCCGATGTTGGAGACGGCGCGCTGATCATGCGCGAGGAAACCTTTGGTCCGGTCGCCGCCGTGACGCCCTTCGACAGCGAAGACGAGGTCGTCGCCCGCGCCAATGCCACCGAATACGGCCTCGTCGCCTATGTCGTCACCGACAACGGCGCCCGCCAATTGCGCATGGGCCGCGCGCTCGACTACGGTATGGTCGCCATCAACCGCGTGAAGATCACCGGCGCCCCGATCCCGTTCGGCGGCGTCAAGCAGTCCGGCATCGGCCGCGAGGGCTCGCGCCACGGGCTCGAAGCCTTTACCGATCTTAAATATCTCTGCCTGGACGTCGCCTAGAACCGCGCCCGACACTTTTCCTCAGGAGTAAAAAAAATGCTCGACCAGTCCAACGAACTCGCCGCCTGGGACCGCGACCACTTCTTCCATCCCTCGACCCATATGGGCACCCACGCGCGCGGTGAATCGCCAACCCGCGTGATCGCCGGTGGCGAAGGCGTCACCATCTGGGACAATAATGGGCGCAAGAGCATCGATGCATTCGCCGGCCTCTATTGCGTCAATGTCGGCTATGGCCGTCAGAAGATCGCTGACGCGATTGCCGCGCAAGCCAGGAACCTCGCCTATTACCATGCCTATGTCGGCCACGGCACCGAGGCGTCGATCACGCTTGCCAAAATGATCATCGATCGGGCGCCGCAAGGCATGTCGCGGGTCTATTTCGGCCTCTCCGGTTCCGATGCCAACGAAACCAACATCAAGCTGATCTGGTATTATAACAACGTGCTCGGCCGGCCAGAGAAGAAGAAGATCATCTCGCGCTGGCGCGGCTATCACGGCTCCGGCGTCATGACGGGATCACTGACCGGGCTCGACCTGTTCCACAACGCCTTCGACCTGCCGCGCGCGCCGATCCTGCACACCGAGGCGCCCTATTATTTCCGCCGCGCCGACCGTTCGCTGAGCGAGGAGCAGTTTTCCCAACACTGCGCCGACAAGCTCGAGGAGATGATCCTCGCCGAAGGCCCGGACACGGTCGCCGCCTTCATCGGCGAGCCGATCCTCGGCACCGGCGGCATCGTGCCGCCGCCCACCTCCTATTGGGAGAAGATTCAAGGCGTGCTGAAGAAATACGATGTGCTGCTGGTCGCCGACGAAGTGGTCACCGGCTTCGGCCGGCTGGGCACCATGTTCGGGTCCGACCATTACGGCATCAAGCCCGACCTGATCACCATCGCCAAGGGCCTGACCTCGGCCTATGCGCCGCTGTCGGGCGTCATCGTCTCGGACAAGGTCTGGCAGGTGCTGGTGCAGGGTTCCGACAAGCTCGGCAGCATAGGTCATGGCTGGACCTATTCGGCGCATCCGATCTGCGTTGCCGCCGGGGTGGCCAATCTGGAACTGATCGACGAGATGGACCTGGTGAGGAACGCCGGCGAGACCGGCGCCTATTTCCGTGCCGAACTGGCGAAGGCCGTCGGCGGTCACAAAAACGTCGGCGAGGTGCGCGGCGACGGCATGCTGGCGGCGGTCGAATTCGTCGCCGACAAGGACGACCGGGTGTTCTTCGACGCCTCGCAGAAAATCGGGCCGCAGATCGCCACCGCCCTTGGCGAGCGCGGCGTCATCGGACGCGCCATGCCGCAGGGCGACATCCTCGGCTTCGCGCCGCCGCTGTGCCTCACCCGCGAAGAGGCCGACATCGTCGTGGCGAAGACGGCCGATGCGGTGAAGAGCGTGTTTGCGAACATCTGAAACCGACATGAATGCCATGACCAAAACCCTCCCCGCCACTATGGCCGCCGTACTCCTCACCGGGCACGGCGGACCAGAAAAGCTCGTCTACCGCACCGACGTGAAAGTGCCCTCGCCCGCGCCGGGCGAGGTGCTGGTCAAGGTCACTGCCTGCGGTATGAACAACACCGATGTCTGGGTGCGCCAGGGCGCGTATGGCACGGAAGAAGACGCTGCCGCCGTGTCGACCTGGCGGCGGCAAGGCAACACGCTGACTTTCCCGCGCATCCAGGGCACCGACACGGTCGGCCACATCGTCGCCGTCGGCGACGGCGTCTCGCCTGATCGTATCGGCGAGCGGGTGATGGTCGACTTCTCCATCTACAACCGCGACGACGATTCGCTCGCCGACATTGACTATATGGGCCATGGCCGCGATGGCGGTTATGCCGAATACCAGGCCGTGCCGGCCGAGAACGCGCATGTCGTCGACACCGAACTGACCGATGTCGAACTTGCCACCTTCTGCTGCGCCTATCTCACCGGCGAACAGATGCTGGAACGCGCCGCATTGAGGGCCGGCGAGCGCGTGCTGGTCACCGGCGCGTCGGGCGGCGTCGGCTCGGGCATCGTGCAGCTGGCGCGGGCGCGCGGCGCCATCCCCTATGCCGTCGTCGGCAAGGGCAAGGAACAGGCCGTGCGCGACATCGGCGCCGAGGCGGTGATCACCCGTGGCGTCGCCGACCTGCCCGCGGCGGTCAACGAGGCGACCGGCGGCAAGCCGATCGACGTGGTTGCCGACCTCGTCGGCGGCGCGATTTTCAACGACCTGTTGCGCATTCTTCGGCCCGAAGGCCGCTACACGACGGCCGGCGCCATCGCAGGCCCGGTCGTGCAGCTCGATCTCAGGACCATGTACCTGAAGCAATTGCAGCTGCATGGCTCGAGCCAGGGCACGCGGGCGGACTTTCGCCGTATCGTCCGCTACATCGAGGACAAGAAGATCCGGCCGCTGGTCGGCGGCGTCTACAGGCTGTCCGATTTCCATCGCGCCCAGGCGGATTTCATCGCCAAGGATTTTGTCGGCAAGCTGGTAGTGGTTCCAGATGCCGTTGGGAGCGCCACGTAGCGCCGGCAGACAGGACCATGGCAGGCTTGGGCTGTTCACCGATACGGTGAGGTCGAGCGCGACATGGCCTTGTGGCGCTCCAGCCTCTTCGTTCCGACGACCCCGATCAGCTCTGTGATCCGACCTGCTTGCCGGCGGCTTCGAGCGATCTTTCAAACGCGTCGATCATCTGATCGACCTGCGGCTCGGTGATGATCAGCGGCGGGCAGAAGGCCAGCGCATCGCCCATGTTGCGCGAGATGACGCCGTTCTGCTGCATGAAGCCGTTGACGAGCCCGCCCAGCGCGCCGACGTCGCCCCACGGCGTCTTGTTCGCCTTGTCGCCGACCAGTTCGACCGCCGCGATCAGGCCGACGCCGCGTACCTCGCCGACAAGCGGGTGCGAAGCAAGCTTGCGTAACCGCTTCTGCATATGCGCGCCGACCGTGCGCGCATTGCCGACAAGGTCGCGCTCCTCGATCAGCTTCAGGTTTTCGAACGCGACCGCCGCCGCAACGGGATGGCCGCCGCCGGTGAAGCCGTGACCGAAGGTGCCGATTCGGTTGCTTTCGTCGGCAATCGGCTCGAACACTTTCTCGTTGATGAGGAGCGCCGAGATCGGCAGGTAGGAAGACGAGATTTGTTTGGAGAGCACCATGATGTCGGGCTTGATGCCGAAGGTCTGCGACCCGAACATCTCGCCTGTCCTGCCAAAGCCGCAGATGACCTCGTCGGCGACGAGCAGGATGCCGTATTTCGACAGCACCGCCTGGATCTTCTCCCAGTAGCCGGCCGGCGGCACGATGACGCCGCCAGCGCCCATGATCGGTTCGCCGAAGAAGGCGGCGATGGTTTCCGGGCCCTCGGCCAGGATCAGCTTTTCCAAGTCGTCGGCAAGCCGGCTCGAAAACTGCTGTTCGCTCTCGCCCGGCAGCGCCTCGCGCCAGTGGTGCGGCGTCGAAATGTGCAGCACATTGGCGATCGGCAGATCGAACGAAATATGGTTGTTGGGCAGTCCAGTCAGGCTCGCCGCGGCGATGGTGACGCCGTGATAGCCGCGATTGCGGCTGATGATCTTCTTGCGTCCCGGCTGGCCGAGCGCATTCGACCGGTACCAGATCATCTTCATGGCCGTATCGTTGGCCTCGGAGCCGGAATTGGTGAAATACGCCTTGCTCATCGGCACCGGCGCCATCTGCACAAGCTTCTCGGCAAGATCGATCAGCGGCGAATGCGATTTGGAGCCGAAGTCGTGATAGTAAGGCAGCTTCGACATCTGGCGCACCGCCGCATCGACCAGCCGCTTCTCGGAAAAACCGACCGCGACGCTCCAAAGGCCCGCCATCGCCTCGATGTAGCGGTTACCGGCCAGATCCTCGACATAGATGCCGTCGCCCTTCTCGATGACGAGCGGCCCTGCCTCCTGATGCTTGCGGGCATTGGTGTAGCCATGCATGTGGTAGCTGATGTCGCGGGCTTCGGGAGAATTCGGGCGGGCGTCCATGCTGGTTCCTGTCCTGTATGCGGGACGTGGATCCTGCCGCCGTTCGGCGCGCATCGGCAGGTTCCCTCTTGCATTGATGCTGTTTGATGCATCTGTTTCCTGTAACGGTGTCAAGCCATTTCGGGAGGCTGGCGGATGGACGCAGACGTATGCAGAATTTCGACTTCGAGGCCTGGAACGCGAGAACCTGCGCGAAACCGTCTGTGCATCGCCGGGACATGACCCTCGAACGGCTCACCAGCAGGCACAACAACAAGGCTGAGGTGGCCTGATCATGGACCATGTCGACTGCATCGTCGCCGGCGCCGGCGTCATTGGCCTCGCGATCGCGCGAGGCATGGCGCGTTGCGGCATGGACACCCTGATCCTCGAGGCCGAGAACGCCATCGGCACCGGGATCAGTTCGCGCAATTCCGAGGTCATCCATGCCGGCATCTACTATCCGGCCGGATCGCTGAAGGCGCGGTTGTGCCTGGCAGGCCGGGAGAAGCTCTACCGTTATTGCGAGGAGCGGGCGGTCCCGCATGCGCGCTGCGGCAAGCTCATCGTCGCGACGGATGCCGAACAGGAGCCGGTGCTCGCTTCCATCCGAGCCAACGCATCTGCTTGCGGCGCGGGCGACCTGACGCCCTTGACCGCGGCAGCGGCGCGCAGGCTGGAGCCCAGGCTGCTGTGCACTTCGGCCCTGCTGTCCCCCGCCACCGGCATCATCGACAGCCACGCCCTGATGCTTGCGCTGCTGGGCGATGCCGAGGAGCACGGGGCGGCGCTCAGCCTCAACACCCGCGTCGTCTCCGGCCGCATCGAGCGGGCCGAGCGGGGCCGCATCGTTCTCGATACGATCGACGTCACCAGCGGCGAGCGCTTTGAAATCGCCACCATGCGCTTCTTCAACGCCGCCGGGCTTGGCGCCACGGGGCTTGCCGGCTCGCTTGACGGGCTCGACCCGCAATTCGTGCCAAAACTTCGCTACGCCAAGGGCAACTATTTTTCGGTCGCCGGCCGGGCGCCCTTCTCGCGGCTGGTCTATCCCGTGCCCGAACCCGGTGGGCTCGGCGTGCATCTGACGCTCGACCTCGATGGCGTCGCCCGCTTCGGGCCGGATGTCGAATGGACGGATCAACTCGACTATCGCGTCGACCCGGCTCGCGGCGAACGCTTCTACAACGAAATCCGCAAATACTGGCCGGACCTGGCCGATGGCAGCCTGCAGCCGGCCTATAGCGGCATCCGGCCAAAACTCTCCGGTCCCAGCGAAGCCAATGCCGACTTCGTCATCCAGGACGCGGCGGTGCACGGCGTGGAGGGTCTGGTCAATCTGTTCGGCATCGAGAGCCCTGGCCTGACGTCAAGCCTGGCGATCGCCGACCACGTTGTGCAGCGCCTCGCGCCGCCGAAGGCAAGCTAATCGAGGCGACACCGAGCGAGCGAGCGCCCGCTGCTAAGAGCGCAGCCAAAAACGCCCGTAAGCCATCCGTAAGCCGGGATAGCAGAACCTCGGCCCGTCGATCACAGTCGACGATCGGAGGCTTCGAGTTCCCGGAACCGTCGGCTCCATGACGGCGGACAGCGCGAGAGGCGCACCGGAAGCCAGCCCTGGCATTCTAGACCGCCCGAGGCAACCAAACGACAGGGATCATCGATATGAAGGACCGTTTCGAGGCCATACCGAACCCAAGCTGCCGGTTCGAGATCTGGGACAATGAGAGCGGCGAGCCCGTCGTCCGTCACGGTCGGCTGCTAACCTTCGCCTCGGCAAAGTCGGCGACGAGGATCGCCGGCTTCCTCAACGGCAGCCGCAGCCTCCGCCGGCCGGTGCCGCCGAATGGCGCGTTGCGGACCGCGACGTCGGCTTGCGAAGGCGTGAATCCGATGCGGTTTTGGATTCGAAATTCCTGAGCGTCGAATGCCGTCGATGGAGCAGGAACTTCAAGCTCACATATGACCCATCAATGCGCCGTCTGCGAATGGTCGCCGCCCGGCTGCGAAATGCCGCCCAGCGCTTCGCCGGCCCAGGCCGCCTCGCCATTCGTGGCGAGATCGCCGAGCGAGACAATGCCAACCAACCGTCGGTCGCGGCTGATCACCGGCAGTCGCCGCAGTTTGAGATTGCCCATGTGCTGAAGGACATCGTCGACTTCCTGGTCGTCAAAGCAGCATCGTACCTCGGCGCTCATAACGTCCCTGACCTGGGCGTCGGGGCCTTTGCCCTCCGCGATCCCACGGACGGCAATGTCGCGGTCCGTGATCATCCCGACCAGCCGGTCATTCTCACCGACGGGCAGAACACCGGCGTCAAGATCGGCCATGGCTCGTGCGGCATCCTGCAAGGATTGGTCCGGACTGGCGACCTGAACATTCTGTGTCATGCACTCGCTGATTCTCATGATTTTCTCCTCGAGGTCCAGCGCCCCGCCGATCCTGTGATCAAGGTGTGATCGAGGAAGAATGAACGCCTGTCGGAATCGTTCCATCTTTCCACTGCGCGCGAGGGATCCGGACAGGGCCTCAACCAGTGTGACGGACCGGGCGATGCGACGGACCGGGAACCATAATCCGGCACAACGGTTGAGTGGTCACCGAGTGGTCCTCCTCGCGCAAACGGAAGGAAAGATCATGCGCATATTGACGACAATTGCCGCCCTTTCGGGGTTGGCCCTCGCGCAGCCGATTCACGCGCAATCCACCGACCCGCAGCTTCCCCAAATCCCGCCCCCGGCCCAGGAGCCCCTGCCCGATCCGATGCCGCCCGATCCCATGCTGCCTGACCAAACGCCGCCGGATCAAGCCGTGCCGGATCAAGGTTTCACCGACCAGAACTTTACCGGCATTGCGATCGTCGCGCTCGAGGATTTGCCTCCGGAACTCAAGACTCAAGCCGAGGCCGTGATCACTCAGACCAGCGTTGAAGATCTGCTTACCCTGCAGAGCTCGATCGATGCGTCGCCGCAGGCAGCATCGGCGCTGGCGGCGAACGGGCTCGATTCCTCGCAGGTTGTCGCTGCCAACGTCGACGGCGACGGCATGCTGACGCTGATCATCCAGACGACGACTTGATCGGCGGTCCGGGCATGGCGGACCGGACAACTCGGCTTCGGCCGTGAAAAACGCAGTATAGCGGAGCACCGTCATGGTCGAAGCCGCAGTTCGCAACTTCACCCTCAACTTCGGGCCGCAGCATCCGTCTGCTCACGGCGTCCTGCGGCTGGTGCTGGAACTCGACGGCGAGATCGTCGACCGCGCCGATCCTCATATCGGCCTGCTCCACCGCGGTACGGAAAAACTCATCGAGTACAAGAACTATCTGCAGGCCCTGCCCTATTTCGACCGGCTCGACTATGTCGCGCCGATGAACCAGGAGCATGCGTTCTGCCTCGCCGCCGAGAAGCTGCTCGAAATATCGATTCCCAGGCGCGGACAGCTCATCCGTGTCCTCTTTTGCGAAATCGGCCGGCTCTTGTCGCATCTCCTCAACGTCACGACACAGGCCATGGATATCGGCGCGCTGACCCCGCCGCTTTGGGGTTTCGCCGAGCGCGAGAAGCTGATGGTCTTCTACGAGCGCGCCTCCGGCGCCCGCATGCATGCGAATTATTTCAGGGTCGGCGGCGTGCACCAGGACCTGACTCCAAAGCTTCTGGATGACATCTGGGCTTTCTGCGATCCGTTCCTCAAGGTCTGCGACAATCTCGACGAATTGCTCACCGGCAACCGCATCTTCAAGCAGCGCAATGTCGATGTCGGTGTGATCGGGCAGGACGACGCCTGGGCCTGGGGCTTCTCCGGCCCGATGGTGCGCGGGTCGGGTGCGGCATGGGACCTGCGCAAGGCACAGCCCTATGAATGCTATCCCGAGATGGATTTCGACATTCCCGTCGGCAAAAATGGCGACTGCTATGACCGCTATCTCGTCCGCATGGAGGAAATGCGCCAGTCGGTCCGCATCATGAAGCAATGCCTGGAGAAATTGCGCTCGCCGGAAGGCCGGGGGCCGGTCGCTGTTGCGAACCAGAAGATCACGCCGCCGCCGCGGGCGACCATGAAACGCTCGATGGAAGCGACAATCCACCATTTCAAGCTCTATACCGAAGGGCATCGCGTGCCCGAAGGAGAAGTCTACGCCGCCGTGGAAGCGCCGAAGGGCGAGTTCGGCGTCTATCTGGTTTCGGACGGGAGCAACATTCCCTATCGTTGCAAGATTCGCGCACCGTCCTTCGCCCATCTGCAGGCGATGGATTTTCTGTCGCGGGGGCATATGATCGCCGATGTCGCCGCCATCATCGGGTCGCTCGATATCGTGTTCGGCGAGATCGACCGCTAACGACGTGCAGGTCTTTCAGATTTCAAGCAACGCGTAGGGACGGCCGGTCGGCTTCGACACGTGCATGGCGACGTTATAAACCGGGGCGCCGCCGGGCGTGCGACCTTCATAGACGCCGCGATGCGCGTGGCCGTGCACCACGGCGCTGACCTTGAACCGATCGATCGTCTCCGCCAGCCGCGACGAGCCCAGGAACGGAAAAATCTCCAATGGCTCGCCGGCGACCGTTTCGACGACCGGAGCGTAGTGCAGGACGACGAGCGTGCGTTTGGTGCGGACCTGCCGCATTGCGTTTTCGAGCCGCATCGATTCGCTGACGCTTTCAGCAACCATGGCCTTGATCGCCGGCTCGCCGAAGGAGCCGAGCATGCGTGATCCAAAGCCGCCAATGAAACCTTTCACGCCGACAAAGCCGACCTCCCTGATTTCCGTCGCCTGGCCGTCGAGGAGATGGACGCCCGCCTGCCGAAGAATGGCGCTGACCTCGTCGACCGCGCCGGATTCATAATCGTGATTGCCGAGCACGGCGACGACCGGGATTGCGCAGGCGCGCAAATCCTCCGCAAGGATTTCGGCCTCACGGGGCTTGCCGAGATTGGTGAGGTCGCCGGTGAGCACGAGAACGTCTGCTTCGCGCGAGACCTCGCCGAAGAGATCGCGGCAGGAGGCCTGGGCGTCTTCGTGCACATGCAGGTCGCCGACGGCCGCGATCTTCACGGCGCCACCGTTCCCAGCTCTTGCCGCTTTTTCAGCCATCGCGGAATTCCCCCGTTCCGCCGACGCCGGCAAAGCCCCATTCCTTCACGTCGATCTCATAGTCGGTCGGCGAAAGCAGTCGTCCGCGGCAGATCTTCATCCGGGGAGTAGGCAACTCCCTCTGCTTGGCGAGACGGTCGAGTAATTCGTCGAGCAGCCAGGCGGGCACATGATCGCGCTCGCTCGGATAGATCCATCGGAAATGCAGAAGCTGCATCAACAGCACCTCCCAGTGAACTTCGAGGTAGGATAGGAGCCGGTGCCAGTCGATCTGATCCTGCGCCTTGAGGATGGTATGGGCGACGTCGGCGCCGTCATGGCGGCCTCTGTCCTGGATGAAGCACTTGGACCAGATAAGCTCCGTCGGACCGACAATCCGCACCCGGCTGCCCAGCAAATCGATTTGCCGTGCGTGCTCCAGCCACAGGTCGCTGACAGGCATGGTGCCGTTCGCCGATGCGAATATGACGTCAAAGAAATGCGTGCCCTTGAAGACCTTGCCGAGCCACCGGTCATCCAAGATCTCGACCGCATAACCGGCCTGCTTGAAATGGGCGAGGATGCGGGCGTAGTCGCCGGCCTTGCAGAAGATGTCGAGATCCTTCGTCCGGCGCGTGACACCCGTATAGGCGCTCACCGCGTAGGTGCCGGCGACAAGAAAGGGAATGTCCGTCGCAGCGAGTTCGCGGATCGCCTCTGTGTAGAAGACCTCGGCCTCGGCATGCTGAAGCGTCGGCTCCGCTTTTGCATCGATCGTCGGAACGGATGCCGGGATGGCGCCTTCCGGTGTAGAATGATTGGTCATGAAACCGTGGCTCCGAGACCCAGCAACCTGCAGCTGTCCGTCCTTAAACAAGGCCGCCGCCGCATGGTTCCGTTGCCGGCAAGATGCAAACGGACGTCTTCATCGGACTGCCAGGCAGCCTGAACCTTTAAAAATGCGATGACGGAGCCTTTTTCGCCGCCGGGGAGTTGAAGGTATGCAAACCATCAGCACGGAGGTGACCATGGAGAACGAGCGCAAGGCGGTACGCGTCAGGCTCAGTGGAAGGGTGCAAGGCGTCTGTTTTCGCGTGTGGACACGGACCGAGGCCGAGAAGCTCGGCCTGTCGGGATGGGTTCGCAACGAGTATGACGGATCCGTAACGGCACTGATCGTCGGCGCCGAAGGCGCGGTTTCGACGATGATGGACCGGTTCTGGAAAGGGCCGAACGGAGCGTCGGTCTCCGGCGTGACATCCCAGGACGTCGATCCCGGCCAGGAGCCGAACGGATTCAGGATCATCGGCTAGAACGTGGGTAGCGGATTGGGAAAACCGATGCTCAACCAAAAGCCACGCTTCCGCTGCTCTTGCCTTCCGCCGCCGGGAACAATCGGCAGCCAGCGCCGTTGGAACCAATCAGCCCTGATGAACGCTAACGGGATTCGGCCAATGGAAGTCACCGGAGCAGGTTGCTTTCCGCTCGGCTCGGCGAGCAAGCATCTCAGGTCGGCTTTGGACTGCCGATAATGGTTCCATGTATGCTCTTGCTCTAGCCACTGACTACGATGGCACACTCGCGGAAAACGGGATCGTTTCCGATGCGACCCGTGCCGCGCTCGAGCGGTTGAAGGAAACCGGCCGCAAGTTGATAATGGTGACCGGTCGCGAGCTTGCCGACCTCGAATCCGTTTTCCCGGAGCTTGGCATTTTCGACAAGGTCGTCGCCGAAAATGGCGCGCTCGTCTACACGCCGGCTTCGAAGAAGATGCGGATCCTGGCGCCTGCCCCTCCGGCGGAATTCGTCGACAGGCTGATGATGCGCAAGGTTTTGCCCCTGTCGATGGGACGTTCCGTCGTCGCCACCAGGGAGCCTAACGAGACCATCGTGCTGGAAGTGATCAGGGACCTTGGTCTGGAGCTGGAGATCATCTTCAACAAGGGTGCCGTGATGGTGCTGCCAAGCGGGGTCAACAAGGCGACCGGTCTGGCGGCTGCCCTGGAGGATCTGGAGTTGTCCGCCCACAATGTCGTCGGCATCGGCGATGCGGAGAACGACCATGCCTTTCTGCGCGCCGTCGGCGTCGGCGTTGCAGTTGCCAATGCACTGCCAAAGGTCAGGGAGACGGCGGATCACGTGACGAATGGCGCCCGCGGCGCGGGCGTCAGGGAGTTGATCGAGGCCCTCATCTCGCAGGACGCCGCCTTGCTGGACACGGCGCGGCAACGCATCGAAATTGGCGCGGACGATGGATCGGGCGCAGTGATGCATCTTTCACCGCGCGGTGGCAGTGTCCTGCTGGCCGGCACGTCGGGGATCGGAAAATCCACCCTCGCCACCGCTCTGACCGAGCGCTTCGTCGAGCAAGGCTTCCAGTTTTGCGTGCTCGACCCGGAGGGCGACTACGAGGAGCTGGAGGACGTGCTGGTGGTTGGCGACGCCAAAAGCCCGCCGAGCTCGCGCGAAATCTTCGACCTTTTGTCCAAGCCGTCCAACAATGTCGCCGTCAACATGCTGGGCATCAAGACCGGGGAGCGGCCAAACGCCTTCGCCAAGCTGCTGCCGGAGCTTGCCGCGCTTCGCGCCCGCACCGGACGCCCGCATTGGCTGATCATCGACGAGGCGCACCACCTGCTGCCGCACGCGCGCGATGGCACATCTTTTGCGCTGCCAAAAAGCCTTTCGGCGACGATTCTGATCACAGTTCATCCCGATCTGGTTTCGCGGGATGTGTTGGCGGGCGTCGACACGGTGCTGGCTCTTGGCCCGGAATCCGACAAGGTCGTCGAGAGCTTCTGTGCCGCAATTGGCGAGGACGTGCCTGAGGGCGTCGTGCCGCCATCGGAGAACAAGGTCTTGTATTGGAACCGGTCGACAACCGAACCCGCAAGGCCGATCTCGGTCGAGCGTCCCCGGCAGGAACTCAAGCGTCATAAGCGCAAATACGCCGAAGGTGATCTTGGCGAAAACAGTTTCTATTTCCGCGGCGCTGACGGCACGCTCAACCTGAAAGCGCAAAATCTCATGATGTTCCTGCAAATCGCCGAGGGAATCGACGACCGCACCTGGGAGCATCACTTGCGTGCGGGCGACTATTCGGCCTGGTTCCGCAACCAGGTCAAGGACAAGGGACTTGCGGAGGAAGCGGCTGTTATCGAGGACGACGATAGTCTCGATCCGCGTAAAAGCCGCGCCGCCATCGCGGAAGCGGTCCATCGCCGCTACACCGCGCCCGCCGACTGAATCCGCCCATGCCAATGGTATCGAGCTTCGCCGATGGCGGATCGCCGCCGAACGGCATATCCGTCATCAACGCCCATTGATGCGAGGCGTGGAAATGATGTCGCCCGCCGCCTCCATCTTCCGAACTGCCGGCCCGTAGCGTCGATGCCCGCTACGTCAATGCCCGCTACGTCAATGCATGAATGTTCCACGCAGCCAGGCGAAGAAACCGAACCTCTCGGACTTTGCGGCACGGACGCGAGAGGCGGCCCACCGCGCTCGTATCGTGGCGCCGACATGGCAATGACAAACGATTTCGTGCAACTGCCAATCCGTCAGTTCGAAGAAGCGCCTGGCTTCGCCGTAGGTGTCATCCCTCAAGCCTTGCGCACGAAAAATCGGATCCTCGAAGGCAACAGTGAGAGGTGAGTCGTTGTCACGCATTTTTTCGCGTATCTCAGGAGACTTGTATTCGGTGCCCGTCAGCGCTTCGAGACGCCGATCGGGATTTTGCTCCAGCAGTTTCGCCCAACGTTCGAGACGCTGGCTTCGAGTCGCTACTAGGTCTGTTGCTTCAGCGTGAACGTCGGCAACGGCATGCAGTTGGTCAAGTGTTTGGTGTTTCACGGCCGCCTCCTATTCAGCAGGTGAGTTCGCTCCACCCTTTCAGCAGGTGAGTTCGCCCCACCTGAAATGGAAATTATGGCGCCCCACGAAGCCGACAAGGCCTTTGTGCGCGGACTATTCGATCACTTTTCTGATGGCGCCGTCCTGCCATGCCTGATGCCTTGCGGGATCACTGAAGGCCCCATCGGAACCATAGGCACGCGTGATCGTTCTGCGTGCATCAGCCCGTAGAGCGAAACCGGTCGAAAAGGGGTGGCGTCAAAATCCCGCCCGACGTCGATGACCCGCCGAGACACAGTGCAGCGAGCGGAAGGAAATCACACCATGGCCATTCTTCCCACTCCCGAACCAACGCCCACTCCAGCGCCCTCGCCACCGCCGTTTCCTGAACCGAAGCCGGTGCGTGAGCCGGACCCGGACAGACTCCCCGACGAAGCTCCTGTCCCCAATCCGGATGAAAACGACGCGCCACTGAAGATCGGCCCTAAAGCGTCCAACCCCGGCATTTGACGGATCGGAATGGCGCGCCACCGAAACAGGAGCGATGACGCGGCTTGCGGCGCTGCGCTTGGAGCGTCTATCATGTGCTTGAAAAATCGCTGACTTCGGCCTCGCGCCGCGTTCGGCCAGCCAACATTTCCAGCGGCAGATGTAGCCAGCTGCGTAGATTTCAGAACGAATGAAGTAGCGCACCGCCAATGGCCGATAAAACGCATTTCGGGTTGACCGCCGTCGACACTGTGCCCCTGCATGAGAAAGTCTATCTGGAACTCGTCAGGGCATTGATGTCGGGACAGTTCGCGCCCGGCCAGAAGCTGACCTCGCGCAAGCTCGCCAAGGAACTGGGCACCAGCGACATGCCGGTGCGCAGCGCCTTCATGCGGCTGCAGGCGCTGCGTGCGCTGAGCCCGATGCCGAACGGCAGCGTGGAGGTGCCGATCATCTCGGCCGAAAGATTCTCGCAATTGACCGCCGTGCGAACAATCCTCGAAGGCTCCGCGACCGAGCTTGCCGCGGCGCTGATCAATGGCAACAATCTGCGGGCGATCCGCCGCCATTGCACCGAGCTGACCGAGGCTGCCCGCAAGGGCGACATCGACGACTATCTGCGGAAGAACTACAACTTCAAGTTCTCGATCTATCGCCACTGCGGCAACGAGCAGATGATCTTCCTGATCGAGACGGTGTGGATGCAGGTCGGCCCGTTTCTCAGGAACCTGGCCTCGCCGCATTCCGCATCGATTACCAGAGGAGCGTCGCCGCGATCGAAGCTCAGGACGGGGTGCGCGCCCGCGCCGCCATCGTGCGCGACATAACGACGGCGCGACGCATCTCTTGCAACACGTCAATTCCCGGAGACGCGGCACTGACGGCGGCTCAGATGCGGCTTGGCTTTACCTGGCCCTACCGCTATATTGCGATCGCAAATCGCGCAATTGGTCTTGAAATGCCGCCCGATATCCCAGCTAGTGAATTGAAAAAATAAAGGAAATCCTCTGGTAACAGCCAGAGCGGTTTTCAGAAATCCACAAGCTATAGAGATATCGTAACCGGCCAGGGCTACGGCACCTCGGAAAAAACCAGGGGTTGAAATTGGGCGATGCAATCGCGGACGTATTGAAGTGGCTTGAAAGCAGGGACGACATCCAAAGCCTGCGGGCCGCGGTGTGCGACCTCAACGGCATCATGCGCGGCAAGCGCATCCCGGTCGAGCAGGCACGCAAGGCGCTGGAGGGCAAGCTGCGCATGCCCTATTCGCTGGTCGGGCTCGACATCTGGGGCGAGGATATCGAGGGCAACACGCTGGTTTTCGGCACCGGCGACGCCGACGGCCTTTGCCAGTGGACGGGACGCGGCATCCTACCGGTGAGCTGGACGGCGCACCCGACAGCGCTTGTCCCGCTCTGGCTGGCCGATGAAACCGGCGCGCCGTTCCTGGGCGACCCGCGGCGGGCGCTGGCCCGTATCCTCGATCGCTACAAGGCTCTGGGCCTGACCCCGGTCACGGCTACGGAACTGGAGTTCTATCTGGTCGACCCGCAATCGCAGCGGCCGATCGGGCCGGTCTCGCCGGTAACAGGGCGTCGTCTCGATTCCGACGCAGCCCTGTCGATCGACGAGATCGACGACTTCGAAGCCTTTATCCACGATGTTTACGGCGCCTGCCGCATGCAAGGCATTCCCGTCGACACCGCGATCGCCGAGAACGGCGTCGGCCAGTTCGAGATCAATCTGAACCATGTCGCGGACGCCTTGCGCGCCGCCGACGACGCCGTTCTGTTCAAGCGCACCGTCAAGGGCATCGCCCGCAAGCACGGCTTTGCCGCCTGCTTCATGGCGAAGCCTTATGGCGACCGCGCCGGCAACGGCTTTCACGTCCATTTCAGCCTGACCGACGCCGAAGGCCGCAATGTCTTCGACGACGGCAGCGACCAGGGTTCGGACGTCATGCGCCATGCCGTCGGCGGTCTGCTCGCAGCCATGGCCGAAAGCACGCTGGTGTTCGCGCCGCACTTCAATTCCTACCGCAGGCTGCGTCCCAGGTCCTATGCGCCGACCGCGGTTGCCTGGGGTTATGAGAACCGCATGGTCGCGATCCGCATCCCCGGCGGACCGACGGGCGCGCGCCGGATCGAGCATCGCGTCGCCGGCGCCGACGCCAATCCGTACCTCGTGCTTGCGGCCATCCTGGGCGCCGCACTCATCGGCATCGAAGGGCAATTGTCGCCTGGCGATCCAGCGGGCAGAGACGGGCAAGGACTTCAGCCGGCCAAGCTGCCGCCGGACTGGGCCTCCGCGATCGCCAGCTTCGAGAGCGGGGCGCATGTGGCGGCGATATTTCCGGCCATCCTGCGCGACTCTTTCATCGCCTGCAAACGGCAGGAGCTGAATACGTTCGCGCTCAATGTCAGCGACTTCGAACTCGAGACCTATCTCGAAAGCGTTTAATTTTAAGGCCATCGCGCGGAGCGCCAACGACCGACATCCCGCCGTCCGCGGCGGGAAACCGTCAACCGGCATTCTCGCGCAGCGGCATGCAACTTTCCCCGACGATCAGAGCCGGCTGGAAAACGATGCTGCGCACGGGCTCCGATACCCTTTCCTCGATGCGATCGACGAGCAGGCGCAGCGCTTCGTTGGTCATGTCGGCGATGGGGTGCTCCGTTCTCGTCAGTCGCGGCTTCAAGCCGCCGGCGCCCGCGACCGTGTCCGTCGAGGCGATCGAGATGTCCTGCGGACAGCGCAGGCCAAGATCGGCAACGGCGCGCATCACGCCGATCGCCATGACGCCGTTCGCGACATAGATCGCCGTCGGGCGGTCGGGCGAACTCATCATGTCGCGAGCGACCGAATAGGCGGCTTCCTCGCGAAATTCGCCGGACCTGATATGACCAGGTTGCGGTGCAAGTCCTCGCGCGGCCATCGCATCGATCATGCCATCAAGCCTGCCCTTGCTGGTCGACAGCTGCATCGGACCGGTGATCGAGCCTATGCGGCGATGTCCAAGGTCGAGCAGGTAGTCGGCGGCCTGTCTGCCGGCTTCCCGATTGTCGATAGTCACCGTATCGGCGCTGTTGCCTTCGATCGATCGCCCCAGAAGAACGGTCGCGATGCCATCGAACTCGTGTGGCTGATATTGATTTGCCGCGCCCACCGGTACCAGGACCATTCCGTCGCAGCCAAGAGTGCGAATTCGCGACAGGATGCGCCGTTCCGTATCGGGCTTTTCATCGCTGTTGAACAGCACGAGCGAATAGCCCCACGCCGCGACAGCCGCCTCCGCCGACCAGACGATGCGCGCGTAGAACGGGTTCGAGAGATCGGCCACCGCAAGGGCGATCAACTGGCTGCGGCTGCGGCGCAGATTGCGGGCAGCCAGCGACGGTTCGTAGCGCAGCTCGCGAATGGCGGTAACGACACGAGCCCTCAGTTCGGGGCTGACGAAGGCAGTATCGTTCATGACGGCCGAGACCGTCGCAGTCGATACGCCCGCCTTTCTGGCAACGTCTTTGATGGTGGCCATTTTGCCCTGATAGCTAATCGTTTCGCTGAAGTCTGGTTCAGATTTATGGCCGTGTCCAGCGGATTCATGCTTGCATTGGATCGCATTTTGCGTGACGTTAGCGAAACGGTTTGCTGCCAAGAGGCTCTGGCGGCAGATCAGGTGAAGGAGGAGAACCCATGAGAAATCTAGCTTGCATCATCGCCGCCGGAGTGCTCTCGCTCGTGACGGCTGGCGCTGCCGCGCAGGACAAGCCGCTGCTTGGCATCGTGTCCATCAGCGCCACCGAAGCCAACAATGTCCGCTACATCCAGGGCGCCACGAAGGCAGCCGATGAGCTTGGCTGGAAGACCAACGTTGTGGATGCCGCCGGCAGTGCCGACCAGGCGAACGCGGCGATCCAAAATTTCGCGCAGCTCAAGGCGCATGCGATCATCGACATGGTATTTCCCTATTCGTCGATCGGCGCCGGTCTGGCCGCCGCGGGCGACGCTGGAATACCTGTGGTGACCTGGGGCGGCGGGCTTGGCTCGACCGTTGCCGCCACCAACGGCTCGGGCGGCCCGATGGCGATACCGGTCGTCGATCTCATGGTCGAGAAAATGGGCGGCAAGGGTTCGATCCTGGCCCTCACCTACCGGACCGGCGAAGTCTGCCGCAACCGCGAAGTCGTGATGGACGAGATCGTCGCCAAACATCCCGAGATCACCGTCATCAAGAACGAAGTGCGCATCCCCGGCTATTTCGAGGACGGCGCCCAATACGCGAATGCATGGCTGGCTTCGCATCCGGCCGGCAAGGAGAACCTGGCGATCTGGGGATGCTGGGACGACCCGGCCATTGGCGCCATCGGTTCGCTGCGCGCCCAGGGACGCGACGACGTTCTCGTTTACGGCATCAATGGCAATGCCCAGGCGCTGGAGAACATCAAGAACGGCTTCATGACCGCGACGGCCTGGCAGGACAGCTTCACCGAAGGCTACAACATGGTCAAAATGCTGAAGGACATCAAGGACGCGGGCGCCGCCTGGCAAGCCAAGGCAGCCGAGGTTCCGGCGGTGCTGGTGACCAAGGAGACTGCTGATGCCTTTCTCGAGGACCATCCGGAAGCCATAAAGTAGGATTTGGTTTGGAGGCGGCGTTCTCAAGGGGTGCGCCGCAGCCAGGCGGCGCTGAAATGACAACTCCATTCCTGGTCGCGCGCGATATCGCAAAGGCCTTCGGCGGCACGCAGGCGCTGAAGGGCGTGTCGCTCGACATTGCGCCCGGCGAAATCCATGGTCTTGTCGGCGCCAACGGCGCAGGCAAGTCGACCTTCATCCGTATCCTGGCCGGGCTGAACCACCCCGATGCCGGCCGTCTCGAGCTCGACGGCCACAGCCAGGAGATTGGCACGCCGCAGCGGGCGACCGAGCTCGGCATGAGCTTCATTCATCAGGAGCTTGCCTTTGTGCCGGGCATGACCGTGCTGCAGAACATCATGCTGGGCGTCCCGAAGAAAACCCGCTTCGGGCTGACCGACTGGCGTGCGATCGCGCGCGACGTTGCGCCGATCGCCAGGCGCGTCGGCATATCGGCCCCGCTCAACGGCGGCGTGAAGGGCCTTTCGACGGCCGAGATATGGCTGATCAACATTTGCCGCGCTTTGGTGCGCAAGGCGCGGCTGATTGTCATGGATGAGCCGACGGCATCGCTTGCCGCCAGCGAGGCGGAACGGCTGTTCGCGATCGTGCGCGATCTTTCCGCGTCGGGGGTGGCGGTGCTCTACATCTCGCACCGGCTGGACGAGATCCTGAGCCTGTGCACGCGCGTATCGGTCTTTCGCGACGGCCGCTCCGTGGCCGAGCTTGCCGGAGACGCGCTCAACCGCCCTGCGCTGGTCGAGGCGATCGTCGGCGGCGCAATTCGCGATCCCCAAAGGACAGCCACGACACGGCAGCGCGGCGATGTCGTGATGCAAGCGAAGAAGCTGGCGCGGGCGCCGAACGTCCGCGGCGTCAGCCTTCAGCTTCACGCCGGCGAAGTCTTGGGCATCGGCGGCCTTGTCGGCGCCGGGCGAACCGAACTCGCCCGGCTGCTCTTCGGGGCGGATCGGCCCGACAGCGGCGAGATGATGCTGGGGGGCCGGCCCTATGCACCCGCCTCCCCCGCGGCGGCGGTCCAGGCCGGGCTTGGACTGGTCCCGGAGGAGCGCCGGGCGGAAGCGCTCTTTCTCTCCAAGAGCATCGCCTTCAATCTAGGCATCGCCAATCTCGACAAGATTGCTTTTGGCCGATACCTGCCGCTGATGAACCGCCGCGCCCGCACGTCGATGGCCGGCGAGACGATCCGCTCCCTGTCGATAAAGGCGCGAAGTGCAAGCACGCCGGTTGGCCGCCTCAGCGGCGGCAATCAGCAGAAGGTTGCGATCGGCCGCTGGCTCCAGCGCACGCCGAAAGTGCTGATCCTCGACGAGCCGACGCGAGGCGTCGATATCGGCGCGCGCGCAGAGATCCACCGGCTGATCCGCCAGCAGGCAGAGTCCGGAATGGCGGTTCTGGTGATCTCGTCGGAACCGGATGAACTCCCTGATTTGTGCGACCGCGTTCTGGTCATGGCGGAAGGCCGCATCGTTCGCGAGCTGACCGGCCCGGCGGTGTCGCGAAAGGCGATCGTCGAAGCAAGCTATATCGAACCGGAAGCCCTGATGGAGGATCATCCCGCATGAGCGATGTTGCGATTAGCGCCCGGCGTCTGTCGCCCGGAACCAAGGCGGTGCTCGGCATCTTTGCCCGTTACGGGACAATCATCGGACTTCTGGCGATGATCGTCACATTTTCGATCCTGTCGCCGCACGCCTTTCCCACCGTGGGCAATTTCACCAATGTGCTGAACCAGGCCTCGCTGGCCATGATCATTGCCGGCGGGCTGACGCTTGCCGTGGTCGTTGGCGAACTCGACCTGTCGATAGGCTTCGCCGCCAGCCTGCACGGCATTCTGATCACCGGCCTTGTCGTCCATGACAAGCTGCCAATTCCGCTCGCGGTGGTCATCGTCATCGCACTGGGCGCGGTGATCGGTCTCGTCAACGGCTTCATCGTCACCAAGGTCAAGGTCAATTCCGTCATTGCGACGCTCGGCGTCGGAACGATCCTGACTGGTCTTGCCTTCGCCTATTCCGCCGGCGTTCCCATCGTGGCGGGCGTGCCGGAGGCGTTCCTACAGCTTTCCCTTGGCCGCTGGCTGTTCGGCATCCCCAACAACATCATCGTCATGATCCTCGTTCTCGGCGGGCTTTGGCTTCTGGTCGAGCGGACACCGCTCGGCCAGGAGATCCAGGCCGTGGGCGGCAATGCCGTGGCCGCGCGCCTTGCCGGCGTGAATGTCGACCGCATCAAGATCCTCGGCTTCGTCATTTCGGGAATGTGCGCCGCACTGACCGGAATACTGCTTGCCTCGCGCCTCGGCAGCGGCACGGCAAGTGCCGCCGACTCCTATCTGCTCACCGCCTTCGCGGCGGTGTTCCTTGGCTCGGCGACGCTGCGCGACGGCGAATTCCACGTGCTGGGCACGCTGGTCGGCGCCCTCATCATCGCCTTCGGCTTCAACGGCCTCAACATTTTCGGCGCGCCGACCTTCTCGCAATATGTGCTGCAGGGCGCCATTCTGATCATCGCCGTGGGCATGGCCAGTCTCGGCCGCTCGCTGGCGGAGCGCTGAAGGAGGAAGCGATGACAAGCAACAACAAGCCCTGGGAAGTCTATGTCATCGAATTCGCCCGATCTAAGCAGCAGCCCTGGGTGGATCTCGTCGCCGGCATGTATGACGATGGCAAGGTCGATCTGCCCTTTTCCTTCGTCCTTTTGAAGCGTGGCGACCGCAACGTGCTGGTCGACACCGGGTTTATCCAGGAATCGAGCGACGCCTTCTCGCTGAAATTCGACATTCCCAACTGGGTTTCGCCGGTTCGGATGCTGGCCGAGCTTGGCATCGGACCCGACGCCATCACGGACATTTTTGTAACCCATGCGCATTTCGATCACATGGGCTCGATCGCCGAGTTCCCGAACGCCAATCTCCACATCCAGAAAAGCGAGTTGCTCTCCTGGTATGAGGCGATCGCATTGCCGCCCCGCTTCGGTTATCTCACCGCCATCATCGATCCGGACACGCTGCGCGCCGCCCTCGATGCATCGGTCGAACACCGCGTCTCGCTGATCGACGGCGACAAGGACGATGTGCTGCCGGGCATCCATGTGCGGCTGGGAAGCGGCCATACGATCGGACAGCAGTTCGTCATCGTCCAGTCCGCACGAGGCAGACTGGTCATCTCCGGCGATTGTGTTTATTCGAGCCGGCAGATCACCGGACACAAGCATGACGGCGTCTACGCGCCGCTGAACAATGCCGTCGGCAGCGTCTGGGAGCAGCTGAAGACCATCGATCGCATCAACACCGAGATCGGCGGCGATCTCGGGCAACTGATCATCCTGCACGACATAGAGCGATGGAAGGGCCTGCCGATCGTTGCGGAGCTTGAAGGGTTTCGCATCGTCAGGGCCGGATAGGGCAATCCGACGGCGGCGCGCCTTCAGAAGCGATAACGGATTCCAAGCGTATTCGCATTGGAACCCTCATTCATGTTTCCAAATGTACCGTCGGCGCCGGATCTATGGTGGAGTTGGTAGACTAGCTCGACATTGGGAGCTTGCCTGACTCTGAACGAAAGCTCCGCACCGACGAAACCGAGGAATGATGCATCGCCGTCGTAACGGATTTCGCGAGCGCGCTCGATCTCGGTAGGGCCTGTAACGGCACTGAATCCAGCCGTCAGCGCGGGCGCAATCGCCAGATCGCCGATGACAAGACCCTGATGGCGAAGCCGCACGCCGGCCCAAAATTCTCCGGACGTATCGTCGTCATCGCCAAACCTTATGGCGGCTCCGGTCACGCCGCCAAGAACGAACCCGGCGCCAATATCGGTGAAGTCGCGGCCGTATGCGGCTCCGACCATGTAACTGTCCGTATAGTCGGCCGCGAAGACGTTGATCGTGTCTCCGAAGGACCCGGTCGTGAAGACGCCGCCAAAAACATAGATATCGTTCTTCGTCGGTTGGCCGCCAGCGAAAGGATCTTCGGTTGCAAAATAGATGAAGGGGGAACTATTATCGGCGAGTCCGGGAGTGACTGAGGCGAACAGTATCATTGCAGCGAATGCTGCTTGCACGCCGCGCATGAATGAGCTCCGAATCAGTCCCCATCGATTATCAATTGCTCCGGTATTTCATCGAAATAGACAAGGCCCAAATACTGCATAATCAAGATCAGCCGAAAAAGCCCGCATCATCCTGTGCAAGATAGCGCTCGGCGCCTTCGGGGATGAGGTCCACACCCATTCCAGGCCGGTCGATGACCGTGATCATGCCATCCCCTGACGATGGGGAGGATTGCAGCGGGCGTTCAAGTTTTAGCAAGGCGGCTGTCTTTATGCACGTTACTGTTTGACGAAAACATCCTTGCCGATGTCTTCCCGGAGACGTAGCATCGCCAGCACAGTTGCCTATAAAGGGCGAGTGGCTGCTATGTGCGGAAACGGCTGCGGCGTTAAAAACGCGGGGGACTCATGAAGAACATGCTCGTCCGCATCGGGTTCTTGCCAGTTGTCGCCGTGCTCTTGCTAGCGCTCTTGCAGGGAGCTTCGCTCGCTCAACAGTCGTCTCCCGACGTCCCGCCCGAAAAGGCGAAGCAGTTCCTCGAGCTTTTGTCCGATCCGGAACTAAAGGCATGGCTCGAGGGAAAGATTCCAGCGGCCACGGACGAGCCCGGCCTGTCTATTTCTGAGAACATCTTGAGCCTGGAGGCAGGTATTCGTGCCCGCATCGGCGCGCTCGGCGCCGCGATCCCGCGCCTGCCGGAAGAATTGGCGCGCGCCGCCGACGTTGTCTCGCGTGACGTAAACTCCGGCAGGCCAGGGCTGGTTATAGGCATCCTGGCGGTCTTGATCGCGGTCGGCTTCGGAGCCGAGTGGCTGGTCCAACGAGGGCTCGCCGGGACGAGGAGCGTGGTTACCCAGGAAGACGTTGGTCGGGCAATCCTCTTCGAAGCCGTCACCTTGCTGTCCTTTGCCATAGCCAGCACCGTTTCGTTCCTGGCATTCGAATGGCCACCCTTGCTGCGCAGGATCATTCTGACCTTGCTTCTTGCGTTCATCGCGTTCCGTGCCGTTGGCTCGGCAGCCCGATTGCTGTTTGCGTTCGGCGGCGCGACGAGTGAAGCATCGGAGCCGGCTCCGCTTTTCGAAAGTGAGGCATTGACCCATTTCTGGCGTTGGCGGGTCAGCCTCGTGGCCGGCTTTCTGTTTTTCGGCTGGGCGATCGCCAGCCTCTTGCCTGGACTGGGCTTCTCCCGAGAGGTCGCGGAGCTCGCCGCCTTCCTGTTCGGGCTTGGCATTCTGGCAACCGCGATCGACGTCGTCTGGCGACGGCTCGACGGGCGAGGCTCTCTGGTCAAGCAATCGTTTCTCACCTTGGTCCTGATCGTGCTCTGGGTGGCCTGGGTGGCCGGCCTGCTCGGCGTCCTCTGGCTCGGGATTTTCACCCTGGTGCTGCCGACAGCCGTGCGCGGCGTCGGCGACGCGGCACACGCCTTTGCCGGCAGGACGAAGCGCAGCGGCGCCATGGGCGTCGTACTTGACGTGCTCATTGTCAGGGGCGCCAGGGCAGTGGTCATTGCCGCGGCTGTCGCATGGCTCGCTTATATCTGGCGGATTAGGGCTGCGAGCCTCGCCGGCAGCGAAACCTCCGGCTTCCTGATAACCGGACTGCTCAACGGCATCATCATTCTGCTGATCGCCGACCTGCTCTGGCAACTGTCGAAGGCGTCGATCGAATATCGCATGAACCTCGCGCCGGCGGATGGGAGCAGCGCCGATGAACTGGCCCGCAGCGGCCGGCTGCGCACGCTGTTGCCGATCTTCCGCAACGCCCTTGCCGTGTTCATAGCCGCCGTCACCGCGCTGACGATCCTCGCTGGGCTCGGCGTGCAGATACTTCCCCTCATTGCGGGCGCCGGCATCTTCGGCATCGCCATCGGTTTCGGCTCGCAGACCCTGGTCAAGGACGTGCTGAGCGGCGTGTTCTACATGATGGACGACGCTTTTCGGGTCGGCGAATACATCCAGAGCGGCAGCTATAAGGGCACGGTCGAATCATTCAGCCTGCGGTCGGTTCGGCTGCGCCATCATCGCGGCCCCGTCTACACCGTCCCGTTCGGTGAGCTCGGGGCGATCCAGAACATGAGCCGGGATTGGGTGATCGACAAGATGACGATTGGCGTGACCTACGACTCCGACGTCGACTTGGCGCGCAAGCTCATCAAGAAGATCGGCCAGGAGCTGGCCGCCGATCCGGAGTTTGCAGGCGACACGATCGAACCGCTCAAGATGCAGGGCATCGATAGTTTTGGCGATTTCGCGGTCATCCTGCGGATGAAGTTGACGACGAAGCCTGGCACCCAATTCCCGATCAGCCGACGCGCCCTCATGATGATCAAGACGGCTTTCGCGGAAAACGGCATCAAAATCGCCTATCCGACCGTTCACGTCGAGGGTGGCGGAGGGACCGAGGCCGCCGCACATCAGGCTTACGAGGCCTCAAAAAAGAGCAAGCCCCCCTTGGAGGTGGTGAGGGACACGCCGTAGCGCTGCGCGATTTGTACACGTCATGCGCGAGTACGGGCGAATGGCGGCCCGGAGTAGGCTTCTAGCAACGGCGTCAACGCAAGAAGAGGACGGATGAAGCATAGCGACATTTCTGCCAAAGCCGCTGGTGTCGGCGTGACGCCGCAAAGGTACCGGCAACGCTTTAAGTCCGTGGGCATCGGGGCAGCCTGAACTGCACGCGGACGACATGCCAACGCCGACAGCAAATTCCGTCAATACGGCCGGTGCGCTCAGCGGCACGACAACGACATCGTGAAGTTGTGCAGGTTGACTCGGTTGTCTGCTTGCCTAACTAAGGTTCTCGGGGCCAGCACAAATCACAACAGCCGGTATGATATTTTCCCGCATGCGAAAGCTTGTCCTTCTTGTTCTCTTGGCCGGCAGTTCCATCCTGTCCTCCTGCGTCGCCCCCGACGACACGTCCGACATCTCGAAGGAGGACACAACGACGGCGGCGGCCCGCAAGGAGATGGTCGGTCTCAGCGAGGCGGACGTTCGAATGTGCGCCGGCTTTCCGACAGCCACCGCCGATGCGGGCGGATCAGCCCAGATCTGGACCTATCAGCGCACCGTTCAACGCGGCAATCTCAACGTCGTGATTCCAACCTTGGCCGTGGGTGCGATCCCGACGGTCGGAGGATCCCTGAACGTCAATCCTGGCGGCTACTGCAACACGCAAATTCGAATGGTCGATGGCCGTGTTGCCGAGGTCGCCTATGCGGGCGACAACAATCTGCCGAACCACCGCGATGGGCTCTGCGTCAGCACGGTAGACGCCTGCGTGGCATATGCCCGCCAGCGCCGTCCAGTCAGGACAGGGGCCGGCTCCAGGTAATCGGACTGGCTGTTCAATCCCCCGGCGCAATCACATTGTCGCGCCATGTGTCGGCGATGTGAGGGAAATCCAGAGGCTGGTTGTTGCCGAGCAGCAATTCCAGGACACGCGGCGGCGTCAACGGTATCTCCTGGACGCGGCGGCCGGTGGCGTTGGAAACGGCGCAGGCGATTGTCGCGGCGACGTTGAGGATCGGAACCTCGCCGGCCCCCTTCGTGCCCAGCGGCCCGATCGACGGCGCCCCTTCGTACAGGCTGATCTCGACCGGTACGACATCCTGTGCAAGCGGCACCCGGTAGGTCTCCAGGCCGGCCTGGCAGATGCGGCCATTGCCGCCGATGGAGATCTCCTCATGCAAGGCATAACCCAGGCCCTGCACGACGCCGCCCTGTATCTGTCCGTAGATGGCGCGGGGATTGAGCGCCCGCCCGACATCCTGGACGACCGTATAGCTCAACACCTCGACATGTCCGGTTTCGGGGTCGACGGCCACTTCGCAGTCATGCACCGCAAAGACCGGAATATCGATGGCGTCGATGAAGTGGCCGGCCGCGCAGCCCGGCATCGCCGCCACGCCAGGCCCGGTGAAGGCGCCGCTTCCCGAGATCGGACCTGTCACCCGTTGCGCGCGCTCGGCAACCTTCTCGATCGTCGTTCCGGATCCCTTGATGCCAAGGATCTCGACGCGCCCGTTTTCGAGAACGAGATCCTCGGAGGAAGCCTCCAGCATGTCCGAGGCGACATGCAGCAGCTTCTTGCGGACCTCGACGGCGGCGGCAAGGCTGGCGGCGCCCAGCGAAACGGTCGTCCTGCCGCCGCCGACGCCGAGATCGAAACCGCCGGCATCCGTGTCGGCGGTGCGCACGACGACGTCTTGCGGCCGCAGGCCAAGCGTGCTGGCGACGATCTGCGGCAGCGACTGCATCATCGAGCCTGAGCCGATCTCGACGCCGGAGGTCACCAGCGTCGCGCTGCCGTCCGGGTTGAGGTTGACCGTTGCCGCCGACGGACCGACAAAGATGAACCAAGTGCCGACCGTCGTGGCGCGCCCATACAGCCTCTCCCCCGCCAGATGTTTTTTCGACGGCTTGGCCTCGCGCAATTCGGCCATGCGATCGAGCATTGGCCTGAGAACATCGCCTTCGAACACCTGCCCGGTCGCGCCAAGGTCCTTGTCGCCCAGCACATTGCGCCGGCGAAACTCCAGGGGTTCCATGCCGATGGCGGCGCAGATCTCATCCGTATGCCGCTCCAGCGCGAAGGTGTTGTAAACGCCGTTACAGGCCCGGAACGCACCGTTCGGCGCGGTGTTGGTGTAGATGGCGCGGGTCGAGATTTTCACCGAGCCGAGCCGGTAGTTGCCGCCCAGCGTGTGGGCGGTCATGGTCGTGAGAAAAATCTGTTCGCCGCCATAGGCGCCGCAATCCATCAGCACCACGGCCTCGCGCCCGACGATCTCGCCTTGCCTGGTCACGGCCGAGCGGATGCGGATCTCGGCGTTTTCGCGCGAGAGGCAGGTCAGCATCTCCTCCTCGCGTGAATTGACGAGCTTGACCGGCCTTCCTGCGGCGCGCGCCAGAAGCGCTGCGAAGGGCTCGAGCGAGCAGTCGAACTTGAGCCCGAATCCACCGCCAACCGCCGGCACGGTAACCCGAACATGCGACGCTGGCACGCCGACAAGGCGCGCGGTGACGTTCCGGACGGTCCAGGGCACCTGCGTCGACGTCTCGATATGGAACCGCCCGTCTTCGTAGGAGGCGACGACGGCGCGCGGCTCGAAGGACAAATGGTTCTGCCGGCCGATCCGGAAGCAAGAGTCGACGATCTCGATATCGTCGCGTGCGAACGCCGCATCGGTGTCGCCGCGCACGACCGTTGCTTCCCAAGCCACGTTGCCGGCATGCGCGCCGCCTTCGAGCAGGACCTCGTAGTCCCGCCAATCGGGATGGACCAGCGGCGCATCCGGCGCCAGCGCGTCCGCCATGGTGATCACCGCCGGCAATGGTTCCAGTTCGACGATGATCGCCGCGGCGGCGGCCTTGGCCTGCACCAGGGTCTCGGCGGCGACGGCCGCGATCGGCTCGCCATCGTAGCGGATGCAGCCGGTCGCGAACAAGGAATGGTCGGCGATGCCTATGCCGTGGCGCGCGGGCGAATCCTCGGCCGTCACGATGGCGCGGACGCCGGGCATCTTGCGCGCCACTGACGTGTCGATGCGCAGGATCCGCGCCGACGCCACCTCGGCGCGCAGTTGCACGGCGTGAAGCATGCCGGGGCGTCCCTGATCGACGGTATAGCGCGTGCGACCCTGCAGCTTGTCGCGGGCATCGCGCCTCGGAAAGTCCATGGTCGCGGTTGAGGTGTCCGACATGCTTTTTGCCTCTGAACTCATTCGGCCCGGACGACGGACAAGGCCGCGTCGACGATACGCTCATATCCGGTGCAGCGGCAGATATTCCCGGCAAGGGCGGCCTTTATGTCGTCGCGGCTTGGATTCGGCTCGCGCTCAAGAAAGCTGGTCAGGCTCATCAGCATACCGGGAAAGCACATTCCGCATTGCACCGCGTCGTGCTGTTCCATCGCCTGCTGCAATGGCGAAAGAACGCCGTCCGTCGCCAGCGACTCGACCGTGCGCACCTCGCAATCCGCCGCCAGCCCCACGGGCACAAGGCAGGACATCACCGGGCGCCCGTCCAGCAACACGGTACAGGCGCCGCAGAAGCCTTCGCGGCAGACAATCTTCGCCCCAGTCAGATGGAATTCATCCCTCAGCACATCGACAAGCGGCGTCAGCGGCTCGGCGAGCGAAAACCGGTCTTCACCATTGACGTTGAGACGCAAGGACATCGGCTTGATCCCTTCTCGACTTCAGGACTGCTCTTGCAGGGCGACGACAGCGCGGCGCACCAGGCTCGGCAGAACTTTCACGCGATACCAGCCAGGCGCCTCGATGCCGTCGCGGCCCGAAAAATCGCCGCACAGGCGCTCGGCCTGCTCGGCGGCATAGCGCGGGTCGAGGGCACGGCCGACAAGACCTGCTTCGAGCTGCGTCCAGCGGCGCGCGGCCGGCTCGACCGAGCCGACTGCCACTCTGGCGCTTTCTACGAGGCCGGTCGGCCCCGGCGTGGCGGCCAGACTGACTGACGCCACGGGATAATCTCCCGCCTTGCGCAGAGGCAGCCTTATATGCGCCGAGCGTCGCGTCGTGCGGGGGACAATCACGCGGCGGACCAGACAGCCGGGTACGATGCCTGCCCTGATCTCCAGAAAACGCTCGACCGTCATCCGTTCGGACCCGCCTGGTCTTGCGATTTCGAGTTCGGCGTCGAGGCAAATCAGGGCGGGCACGAGATCCGCCGCCGCGAAGGCCGAAGCGCAGAGGTTTCCGCCAATCGTGGCGACATGGCGGACTGCCGGATTTGCGGAACTGCCGGCAGCCTGCGCCAGCGCGCTGCATTCGGGCGAGGATGCAAGCGCGTTCGCCAGTTCCGCATGGGTGACACAGGCTCCGATGCTGATCTCGTGATCGAGAACTTCGACGCGGCGCAACTCGTCGATCCCTGAAATCGCCACATAGGACAGATCCTGCGGCTCGTGCCTGAGCGGAGCCCGCATGATCCAGGTCGCTCCGGCAAGCACGCTTGCTGCCCCTCCCCGCTCGGCAAGGGCGGCAAGCGCGTCGGCCAGCGACGTCGCCACATAGAGCCGCTCTCCATCTTGGCTGGACACGCGAGAGGTCCTTCCTGCAGCAGGCCGATTTCAGCGATCGAGATGGCCGGCGAACTTCCACGCCAGCGGCAGCACTGCGGCGGCAAGTGCCAGCTTGAGCAGGTCGCCGAGGATGAACGGTGTGAGGCCCCAGGCAAGGATCGGCTTGTCCCATCCTAAGACGGCGCCCAGCCAGGAAAGCCCGAAGGCATAGATGACGACGGTCCCCAAAAGCATGGAAAGCGCCATGGTGACGATCCTGCGGTCCCAGCCACGCTTGGCGAGGAAACCGCAAAGCGCTGCGGCGGGCAGATAGCCGAGGAGGTAGCCGCCGGTCGGGCCGGCCATATAGGCGAGGCCGATGCCTTTTTCGGGCGTTCCGGCGAAAACCGGAAGCCCGAGCGCGCCTTCGGCGAGATAGAGCGCGATCGTCGCAGCGCCGAGGCGCCATCCGAAAGCCGTTCCGATCACTAGGACAACGAAGGTCTGCATGGTCATCGGCACCGGATAGAACGGCACCTGCAGCTTGGCCGACAGCCACAGCGCCAGCGATCCGGCAATGGCCAGAACACCATTCCTGAGCGCCGTCCGGCCGGAAAAAGCCTGATCCGCAAGCACGGGATAGGTTGAGGAAAACATGGGTCTTTCCTTTCGATTGTCGGGTTTGACTGGTCAGCTCTCGCCAACCAGCATGCGGTAGCGGAACTGGTCGAGGATGACGGCGAGCACCAGCAGCGAGCCAAGCAGCACCATCTGCATATACGAGCCGATCTGGGCGATGTTCATGCCGTTCTTCAGCAGCACGATGAAGAAGGCGCCGAGAACGACATTCTCCACACGCCCGAGCCCGCCTCGCAGGGAAACGCCGCCGATGACGCAGGCGGCGATCGATTCCAGCGCGATCGTGCCGCCGAGATTGCTTTCACCGGACTCGACGCGCGCCGTGAGCAGAAGGCCCGCGAGAGAGGCCAGCAGCGCGCACAGCACATAGGCCAGGAACAGCACCCGCTTGGTGTTGACGCCTGAAAGGTTGGCTGCCCTTACATTGCCGCCAACCGCGTAGATGTGAGAGCCGAGTTTCGTCCGGTTCATCACCAGCCAGATGGCAACGATTGCCAGCAAGGCGATCATCACCGGCACGGGGACGCCGAGCACCCGCCCGAAGCCGAAGAAATTGCCGAAATCATAGGGCAGCCCGGCCACGGGAACGCCGCCGGTCAGGAACAGCGCGATCCCCGCGCCGACCGACTGCACGCCAAGTGTCATGATGAACGGCGAGACATCGAACTGGGCGATGCCGAGCCCGTTCAGGCATCCGATCAGCAGCGCGGCGCCCAGGCCGGCGCCGGCGCCAAGCAGGATCACCAGCCAGATCATATCAGGCATCAGCGGCGCCAGCGCGACCATCGCCAGCGCCGACACGACCGAGGTCATGGCGATTGCCGTGCCGACCGACAGGTCGAAGCCTCCGGTGATGAGAACCAGCATCTGCCCCAGCGAGACGAGGACCAGATAGACCGACTGCCTGGCGACATTGGTGAGGTTCTGGATCGACAGGAACTGGTTCGAGATCAGTGAAAAGACGATCAGCGAAACGACGAGGAAAAACGGCAGCACCCCGACGCGCAGGAACACCGACTTGATGGCTGCCAGCAGGATGGCGGGGCCGCGTGGCGCCTCTGCATCCCCGGCTTGGCTGCTCTGAATGGTCATGATTGGATCCCCGTCTCCGCAAAGAAATGTTTCAGCACATTCTCCTCCGCGATCTCGGCGCCGGTGAGTTCGGCCGACACCCTGCCCTTCGAGAAAACCAGCAGGCGGTGCGCAAGGTTCATCACCTCCGGCAGGTCGGAAGAGATCACCACCACCGCCTTGCCGGCCTCGGCGATCTCCTTGATCAGCCGGTAGAGCGCGGCGCGCGTGCCCATGTCGACGCCGACTGTCGGCTCGTCGAAGATGTAGATGTCCCGCTCCTCGCCAAATCCCTTGCCGAACAGCACCTTCTGCTGGTTGCCGCCTGAAAGCTTCGAGACAATCCGGCCCATATGGCCCGAGGCAATGCCGACGCGTTCGCCGATCTTGTCGGCCAAAGCCTTGATGCGGCGCGGCGCAACGAAGCCGAAGCGGCCCGCCGTATCGACACGGCCAAGCAGGCTGAGCTTGATGTTTTCGCGCGCTGTCGCCGCCAGTTGCAGGCCCTCGCTCTTGCGGTCCGGCGGCAGGTAGTAGACGCCGCCTCGCAGCATATGCCTTGTCGCCGCATGGGTCACGTCGCGCCCGTTCAGCGTGACCGTCCCGGCCCGGATCGGCTGCAGTCCAAGCACGCTGCGCCAGATCCGCGACTTGCCGCTTCCGACCAGGCCGGCAATGCCAAGAACCTCGCCGGCGCGCACATCGATATCGACGCCGTGGAAGCCGGCGCCATGCATCTGGCGCAGTGTCATCAGTGTCCGGCCATCGCTCTGGCGGCCGATCTCAGGATAGATCTGGTCGATCGCCCGGCCGGTCATCAGCTCGACCAGCGCCTTCTCCGACGTGTCGCGCGCCGACACCGTGCCGATCAGCCGGCCGTCGCGAAGCACGCTGATATTGTCGGCGATCTCGCGGAATTCCTGGATGCGATGCGAGATGTAGATGATGCCGACGCCGTCGGCCTTCGCCTTGGCGATGAACGCGAAGAGCTTGCGCGTCTCCTTCTCGGTGAGCGAGGCGGTCGGCTCGTCGAGGATCAGGACCTGCGCCTTGGCCAGGAACACCTTGGCGATCTCCACCATCTGCTGCTCGGCGCGCGACAGGGTGGAAACGCGGCGGCGGATGTCGATCTCGAAGCCCAGATCCCGAAACAGCTTGCGCGCGCCCTCGACCATGGCGCGCCGGTCGGTCAAGGGACCGCGCTTGAGCTCGCGGCCGAGATAGACGTTCTCGAAAACGCGCAATGTCGGGATCAGCGAGAATTCCTGGAACACCGTGCCGATGCCATGTTTGGCAGCGTCGTGCACGGAGCGCAGATCGGCCTCTTCGCCATCGATCCGCAAAGACCCCGATGTCGGCCTGTAAAGGCCGGAGAGGATCGAGATCAGCGTCGACTTTCCGGCGCCGTTCTCGCCGAACAGCACATGAACCTCGCCGCGCTCAAGCGTGAAATCGACGCCGTCGAGCGCCTTGACGCCGGGAAACTCCTTCGAGATCCGGGTCATTTCCACGAGCGGTGGGTTTGTGTCGTCCATTTTTGCCTGGGATCCAGAGCAACCGGTTTTTGGGAAAATCCGATGCTCAAACAAAAGACCGGTCCGGTCCCGCCTTGCCTGGCGGGACCGAAACGGAACGTCGCGTTCAGTTCACGTTGAAGACCGGCTTGTAGCCATCCGGCGGCAGGATGTTCGTCGGCGAAACGTCGTTGATGTTGGACGGATCCACGACAAAGATCTTCGGGCCGACATGCTTGACGTAATCCTTGCCTTCCAGGATGCGCACGGCCTGATCCACGGCAATGCGGCCCTGGATGACCATCGAGTCGGCCGGCGAAGCGAGGATGAAACCGCGCTTGATACCCTCGTAGACGCCGGGCGTCATGTAGAACGAGAGCAGATCGACCTGGCCTTGCAGGCCGCGCTCGCGAATGATGCCCTGCGCCGCCTCCGCCGTCACTGCGGTGCCGGCGATGTAGCGGATGTTCGGATTGGCCTGCAGCGCGTCCTCGACCAGCTTGAGCTGCACTTCCTTGCCGGTGTCGCCGAACTTCGGCTCCAGCACCTTGACCGCGGAACCCTTGACGGCGGCGAGGAAGCCTTCGTTAGCCGCGCTCACCCAGCCGGCGCCCGCCGGTCCGGGGAACCAGCCCACCTCGACCTCGTCGCTGCCAGCCGGATGCTTCTTGGCGAGATAGGCGCCGGCTTCCGAACCCATCGTATAGAACGACACCAGCGACTTCGCCGAAATATCCGGCGACGAGATGCCGTTGATGACGTCGATCACCGGATGTCCTTCTTGCGGACTTCCGAGACGAGGTTGTTGAGGCGTCGGCGGAACGATGCGACCGAGCCGCCGATGCGACGCAATCCTCGATCTGCGAAATCTGCTTGTCGAGCTCCGTATAGCCGCCGGCCTCGGACAGGTTCATCTTGACGCCGAGCCGCTTGGCCTCCTCGGCAACGCCGTAGTCGACGCCGAGCCAATAGGCGTCCTTCATGTGCGGAAACGAGACGCAGATGTTCCAGGGCTTCGTCGCCTTGTCGAGCGGCTCGTAGGTGACATCAACCGACTTGCCGTCGGCGGCAAAGGCCGGCTCGATCTTGGCGGCGTCGTAGGGATACCAGTCGGCGGCGTAGGCGGCGCCGGCAACTAGGGTTGCCGCCGTTGCAAGCATCATTTTTCCGAGATTTCTCATGCCATTCCCCTTTCTTGTTATCGGCCGCCGTCTTCCGGACGGTTCGGCCGCACTTACCCAAATGCCAGTTGCCCAAATGCCCAAATGTCAGTCGAAAACGCTCCTGATCCTGTCGAGCAATGCTGCCCGGTCGGCGCGGGCTTTCAGCGCGCCGTCCATGTCGACCTTGACGAAAGATGTCGGTGTGTTCGGCTGCAATTGGCCGATCAGATCCATGTCGGCCGAGACGACGGTGCCGACCATGAAGTAGCCGCCGCCCGAGACCGCATCGCGATGCAGGATGATCGGCTCGGTGCCGCCCGGCACCTGGATCGAGCCGTAGGGGTAGCAACTGTCGACGATGTTCGATGGATCCGAGCCGGCCCCGAAGGGCTGGTCGCGCTCGACGAATTGCAACGGCCGGCCGCCGCGAAATCGGTAGCCCATGCGGTCGGCCTCGGGCGCCACCTTCCACTGGTCGTCGAAGAAGTTCCGGTGCGTCTCCTCGGTGACACGGTGCCAATAGAGACCCGGCAGAACCCGCAGTTCGGCCGGCATTCCCGGCCGCCGGCGCAGCGCTTCCGGAATGCTGCGCCCTTCCTTGCCGGCGGCGGCGGTGCCGACCGGCAGCTCGTCGTCCTTGGCGATGGCGCGGCCCTTGAAGCCGCCCAGCGCGCCGATCGGGTAAGTCGAGCGGCTGCCGAGCGCGATCGGCACGTCGATGCCGCCGGCGATCGCGATGTAGATGCGCGCGCCGGTCTTAAGGAAACCGAAGCTCAGCACCTGGCCTGCCCTTACCTTCAGCGCGGTCCAGGACGGCTGTTCCTCGCCGTCGAGCTTTATCGGCATGTCGGCGCCGGTGACCGCGATTAGCGCGTCGCGGGTGAATTCGAGATGCGGCCCGATGAACACCGCCTCGAGGCCGGCCGCTCCCTCGTCATTGCCGACGATCAGGTTGGCGGCGCGCAGCGCCAGCCGGTCCATGGCGCCGCCGATCGGGATGCCGAGATGAAAATAGCCCGGACGGCCAAGATCCTGAACCGTGGTCGAAAGCCCCGGATTGAGTACCTTAACGGCCATTGATCATGCCCTCCAGCCTGGCGTTGTAGCCGTCGATGTCCTTCTGGAATTCGCGCAGGTCGAAGGTGACGTCGCTGATTGCCGGCGCGAACCGGCCGGCGGCGACGTCCTCGACCGTATGGTCGTATTCTTCGCGCCCGATCGGCTTGAACTTGACGATGTCGCCGGGACGGAAGAACACCATGAAATCGCGGAGGTAGCTGGTCTTCTGCTCCGGATCGAAGATCGGCATCGGCGTGATGCCGAACATCTGGTAGCCACCGGCGCCGCGCACCGAATAGATGCAGGAAAAGCAGCCGCCATAGCCGATGGTGAGCTTGGGCGTATCGGTGCGGGGCCTGAGGTATTTCGGCACCTGGATCTGCCGTGGCCGGTCGACCATCTGGTACATGAAGGGCAGCCCGGCGACGAAGCCGACCATCGACACGAACCAGGGCGACCCGGCATGGGCAGCGATGAAGTCGTCGACCGTCGAATAGTTATTGATCCGGGCGGCATATTCGAGATCGGTGGCCTTCGGATCCTGGTGCCGCTCGCGAAAACGCATCAGCGTCTCGTGCGTCCAGGGATCCTGGTAGAACACCGGAATTTCGATGATCCTCGTTGCGATCACCGGATCGGTTTTACTGGCCGCGCTTTCAATCGCCTGCACTTCGCGCAGCATGTCGTCGGGCCGGATGATGTCGGGATTGAACTTGATCTGAAACGAGGCGTTGGCCGGGCATATCTCGGTGACGCCCTTGATCTGGCTGTCGCGCACGGCGTTGGTCATCGACAGGCTTTTGAAAAACGCCTCCAGCGACATGCTCTCGTCGCACTCGACGAAGAGATGCTCGTCGCCTCCGAATGAATAGCGGTTTTGCATCAGGCCACCTCTCTCGTGCCGCTTGGTGGGGCGGCGAATTTCGTTTCCAGCCAGTTCTCGAGAAAACGCGTGTGGAAGCGCCCGGCCGCCACGTCGGCATCGGCAGCGAGCGCCTGATGCAGCGGCACGGTCGTCGGAATGCCTGATATGCCGAGGCCGGCCAGCGCCGTGCGCAGCTTCGCCAGGCAGGCGGCGCGATCGGCGCCATGCACGATCAGCTTTCCCAGCAGCGAATCGTAGAACGGCGGCACCGCGTAGCCGGCAAACAGCATGGTGTCGAAACGGATGCCCTCGCCTTCCGGCACGGCAAGCGTGTCCACCGTGCCCGGGCCGGGCATGAAACCCCTGTGCGGATCCTCGGCGTTGATCCGGCACTCGATGGCGTGGCCGGCAATGGCGATATCGTCCTGGCTGACCGACAAGGGCTGACCGCCGGCGATGCGCAGCATCTCCTGGACGAGATCGAGCCCGGTGATCATCTCCGTCACCGGATGCTCGACCTGGATGCGGGTGTTGACCTCGATGAAATAGAAATCGCGGCTGGCGTCGTCGTAAAGATACTCGACCGTACCGGCGCCGCTGTAGCCGACCGAGCGCGCCAGGGCGACGGCGCTGTCACACAGTCGTTTGCGGACCTCGGCCGGCAGTCCGGCCGCCGGGGCTTCCTCCCAGACCTTCTGCCGGCGTCGTTGCAGCGAGCACTCGCGCTCGTAGCAATGGACGAAATTCGTGCCGTCGCCGAGGATCTGCACCTCGATATGACGCGCCTTCTCGATCACCTTCTCGATGTAGAGGCCGCCATCGCCGAAAGCCGCCGCGGCCTCAGCCGAAGCCTGCGGGAAATGACGCTCGAATTCCTCGAGGCCGTGGGCGATGCGGATGCCTCTGCCGCCGCCGCCGGCCGCCGCCTTGATCATCACGGGAAAGCCGATGCGCGAGACGATCGCCGCCGCCTCGGCGAGGTCGCAGACGCGCCCGTCGCTGCCCGGCACCGTCGGCACGCCGGCCCTGGCCGCGACCTGGCGCGCCGCGACCTTGTCGCCGAGCAGCCGGATCGCCGCTGCGTTCGGCCCGACAAACTTCATTCCCGCCGCAGCTACCGCTTCGGCGAAGTCGGCATTCTCCGACAGGAAGCCGTAGCCGGGATGGATGGCATCGACCTTCGCCGCCTTAGCCGCCGCGAGCACCGCCTCGATGTTGAGATAGGATTTCTTCGCCGCGGCCGGGCCTATGTCGATCGCCTCGTCGGCGAGCTTCACCGCCAGCGAGCCGGCATCGGCCTGGCTGTGCACCTGCACGGTCCGCAGCCCCAGGGCTTTCGCCGCGCGGATGATCCGCACCGCGATCTCGCCCCGATTGGCCACCAGGACGGAATGGATGGTCATGCCTCGACCTCGGCAAGCGCCTGGCCGGCCATCACCGCGTCGGCGTCGTCGACAAGGAAGCGGATCGCGTTGCCGTCGACGCCGGCCGTCACTTCATGGAACGACTTCATCACCTCGACGATGCCGATCACGTCGGCCGCGGAGACAGTGTCGCCATCGTTCTTGAACGGCGCGCTTTCGGGCGACGGCCTGCGGTAGAACATGCCTGGCAGCGGCGACTTGATTTCGGCTTTGCTCATTTGGAACCCCTCGCGGCTTGGGCCTGTTGTGTGGGCACTTCCGACACCGGCGCGATCCGGATCCCGTTCGCGACCAGGGCGGAACGCATGGCGCCGGCGATTTTCAGGCAACCCGGCGTATCGGAATGGAAGCAGATCGACTCGAAGCCGATGTCGATATCGGCGCCGTCGACGGTGCGGACCTTGCCCTCGAGACAGGCGCGCACGACCTTGTCGGCGATTGCGGCCGGATCGAGCTTGCCGACATGGCGCGTGAACACGATCGAACCGGAGCGATCATAGTCCCGGTCGGCGTAGAACTCCCTGATGACCGGCTGGCCGGCCTCGGTGGCGATCCGATAGGTCTCCGACATCCCCATGCAGAAGACGAAGGCGTTTGGCGCGACGGTGCGCATCAGCCTGACGAAGGATCGCGACAGCGCCTCGTTGGCGGCGAGTTCCATGTAGAGCGCGCCGTGCGGCTTGACGTGCTGCAAATTGGCGCCGTGACGGCGTGCGAATTCGCGCAGCGCGCCGATCTGGTAGACGATGTCGTTGATGATCTCGTCGTCATTGCCGTTGATCTTGCGGCGGCCGAAGCCTTGCAGGTCCCGGTAGCCCGGATGCACGCCGATGCCGACGCCGTGCTGGGTCGCAAGCCGTACCGTGGCGTCCATCAGGTTGGGATCGCCAGCATGGAAACCGGCGGCGATGTTGGCGGAGCTGATCAGCTCCATCAGCCTGGCATCGTCGGTCTCGCTCAGCCGCCATTGGCCGAACGCCTCACCCATATCGCAATTGATGTCGACAATCGTGACCGGCACGTTGCTCCCTTTGCAATCCTGGCGCTGATCGACAGCGCGGTTCCCGTCTTCTTGTTTTCTGAACGTTAACGCGGCAACGAAGCATTGAAAAATTCTATTCTCAGAATTTGACATTCTGATTTTCAGATACCTGTTTTGGATGGCGCTGGAGCGGAAAGTGCAGAATACCGCCAGAAACACGGGCACGCTGTGCGATCAAAAAAAGCAACGGCTGCACAAAGAAGTTGCGCGTATCGTATTTTCAGAAAATAAGAGCCGGCTGTCTCAGAGAAACAGAAGGCTTCCTCAGGTGTCGATCAGCCTGCGTCAAATCCGCTATTTCGTCTCTACCGCCGAGCAGGGCCAGATTTCGCAAGCGGCGGTCGACCTCGCCATTTCGCAGTCGGCGATCACGACGGCGATCAAGGAGCTGGAGCGCGTGATCGGCGCCGACCTGTTTGTCCGCTCCCCCCAAGGCATGGAACTCACGGCGGCGGGGCGCCAGTTCCTGTTCCACGCCTACGACATCCTCAACAAGGTGCAGGAAGCGACCAGCCTGAACGTGCCGGCCAACGATCTCGAGGGCAGCCTCACGGTCGCCGCGACCTATACGGTGATCGGCTATTTCCTGCCCAACCATCTGGAGAAGCTGAAGCGCAATTTTCCGAAGCTCGACATCCAGCTTTTCGAGCTCAACCGCGAGGCGATCGAGGAGGGTCTTCTGTCCAACCGGTATGACATCGCCGTCCTGCTCACCTCGAACGTGCTCAATCCGGATCTCTCGACCGAAACGCTGCTGGGCTCGCGACGCCGGCTCTGGGTCGCCTCCAAGCATCACCTCCTGCAGCGGGAATCCGTCGGCCTGAAGGAGATTTCGCAAGAACCCTACATCATGCTGACCGTCGATGAGGCGGCGCACACCTCGCTGAAATACTGGAGCAAGACGCCCTATCAGCCCTCCGTCACGCTGCGCACATCGTCCGTCGAGGCGGTGCGTTCGATGGTTGCCAACGGACAGGGCGTCGCAATTCTCTCGGACATGGTCCTGCGGCCATGGTCGCTGGAAGGCAAGCGCATCGAAACCCTGGTCCCAAGCGACCCTATCCCGGCGATGGATGTCGGCCTGGCCTGGCGGCGCAATGCCCAATTCACCCCTGCCATGGAGGCGTTCCGTTCCTATTTCAGGCAGACGTTCTATATTCCGAACAGTCGCTAAGGCATTGGCCCCGAAGCCTGCCCTCGGGCCTGACCGGGGGTGGTACCGGTTTTGGGAAAATCCGATGCTCGAACAAAAAGATGGAGCGGCGGTACGTTTCGACTTGAAAAGTTCGCCGCTCTTACCGCCGGCTCCTGCACCGGGGCGCTATGGAATCGTGACCTACGACCTACCGGTAACAGGCCAAGTGATCGAGGCGACGCCTGGCAAGCCCTATCTCTGTCTGTACCTCGATTTCGATCCGGTCATGCTGGGGGAGTTGGCGTTGCGCGTGCCGCCGCTGCCGGGAGCCCCCGCCCCGCCGATAGGCAAGACGGTGTCCGACGCCAGCGCCGATCTGCTCAACGCGGCGCTGCATCTGCTGCGCCTGCTCGACGATCCGGCAGCGCTGCCCGTGCTCGGGCCACTTGCCGAGCAGGAAATTCTCTACCGCCTGCTAACCGGCCCGGACGGCGCCAGGATGCGCCACATCACCACGGGTCAGGGCCGGGTAGCCCAGGTCGGCCGCGCCATCGCCTGGATCCGGCGGAACTTCCGGGAGCGGTTCAGCATCGAGCGCCTTGCCGCGGAAGTGGGCATGAGTCCGTCGAGCCTGCACGAGCATTTTCGCGCCGTGACTGCGATGACGCCGCTGCAATTCCAGAAGCAGCTCAGGCTGCACGACGCGCGCGGCCTGATGCTGGTCCAGGACATCGACGCCACGACTGCTGCCTTCCGCGTCGGTTACGAAAGCCCATCGCAGTTCAGTCGCGAATACCGCCGTCACTTCGGAGAACCACCGGCGCGCGACATAGCCCGCTTGCGTGCTTCGCCGGGCTTGGCAGTGGTAGCTTGAGTTCAGCGCATTAACGGTTCAGTCCTAAATATCGCACCTTGAACGAAGCGGCCTGAAGAACGTTCGGATTTCCTCGGCCAGCGCCTCCGGTTGCTCGATTGCCGCGAAATGGCCGCCCGCAGGCATGTGGGTCCAGCGCACAACATTGAACGCGCGTTCGACCCAGGAGCGCGGGGGCATAGGCAGCTCGCGCGGGAAGACGGTCACTCCGAACGGCACGCTCACCCGCTCGCCCGCCTCGAAGGTCAGCGGCTGAAGGCGCATTTCCTTGTACAGTCGCAACGACGCAGCGATGTTGCCGGAGAACCAGTAGATCGAAATATCGGTAAGCAAGGTATCGATAGGTATCGCGCGCCCGAGTTCGCCGCCGCAATCGCTCCAGGCGCGAAATTTCTCGGCAATCCAGGCAGCCAGACCGATGGGACTGTCGGAGAGCGCAAAGGCCAGGGTCAGCGGCTTGGTGGCCTGGAGCGCCGCGTAGGCGCCCTCGGCTGCCGCGAAGGCCGCCGCCTTGTCGAGGAAAGCCATCTCTTCGCCGGACAGCGGCGCCGTGCTTTCGTCCCGACCCGGCCGGAAGCTGCCGGGGATGTAGTTGAGATGGACGCCAAGGAGGCTCTCGGGAAAACAGCGCGCCAGCCAGCACGAGACGCCCGCTCCGATGTCGCCTCCTTGGGCTGCGAAGCGATCATAACCAAGTCCGCCCATGAGCTCTCGCCACATGGCAGCGATCTCCCGAGCACTGACGCCAGCAACGGCAGGCGCTTGCGAGAAGCCGTAGCCGGGCAGCGATGGCACGACGACGTGGAACGCGTCTGCGGGATCGCCGCCATGGGCGCCCGGATCGGCCAAAAGGGGGATGATGCGCTCCATCTCCACGAATGAACCCGGCCAGCCATGCGTGAGGATGAGTGGCATGGGCGCCGGGCCCACCCCCGGCTGGTGCACGAAGTGGATGTCGAGGCCCCGGATCGTCGAAACATACTGCGGCAACCGGTTCAGGCGACACTCCTGCATCCTCCAGTCGAACTGGTGCAGCCAGTGGTCTCGCAGGCACTTGAGGAACGAAAGGCTGGTGCCGTCGTCCCAGCTGTCTGCATCGATCGAATCGGGCCAATGACCATTCCGCAGGCGGCGGTGCAGATCTTTTATGGCTTCGTCGGTTACGTGGATCGTGAAGGGACGGCTTTCCATGCGAGCCTACCTAACGGTTGCGGAAGTTGCCAACTGAGAACAGCGTAGCATTGTTGACGAGGACGTCGATCCGGCTGAACCGCTGCCGCGCCTCGGCGACGAGTTTCATGCTGGCGCGTTCGGTCACGTCGAGGGCGCGGGCGGCGGCCTTACCGCCCTTCGCCTCGATCTCCTCGACGAGTGTGGCGAGCCGATCGGTCCGCCGCGCGCCCAGCATGAGAGTGGCGCCGGCGTCGGCGAGGACACGCGCGGTGGCCTCCCCGATACCGCTGGAAGCGCCGGTGATGAGAACGACCTGGTCGATGGTCATGGCAACCTCCTGTATTGTGTTGGCTGTGACGGGCTGAACGCTCACTGCGCCGTATAGCCGCCGTCGACGAAGAGCTGTGCCCCGGTGATGAAGCTCGAGGCGGGGGAAGCGAGGAAGGCGATCGCCTCGGCCACCTCCTCCGGGCGGCCGATGCGCCCGATCGGGTGGGCGTCGCCGAAGCTGCGCAGCATCTCCCGGCCGTTCTCGACCACGCCTTCCATGATGTCGGTATCGATGACGCCGGGCAGGACCACGTTGCAGCGGATGCCGCGGCGGCCGTACTCGACCGCGACGATGCGGGCGAGCTGCGCTGAGGCCGCCTTGGACGAGGCATAGGCCGCCTGCGTCGGGAACGCCGTCGTCGCCGACAGCGAGGCATTGATGACGACGGCGCCGCCCTCCTCCATCAGCGGCACCGCCGCCCGGATCGTGACGAAGGCGCCGCGGGCGTTGATCTGGAAGATGCGGTCGTATTCCTCGACCGAGGTCTCGGTCAGCGGCTTGTTGAGGGTTCGTCCGGCATTGCTGACGACGATGTCGAGCCGGCCGAAGCGCTCGCGGGCGAGCTCGACCGAGCGCCGGGCGAGGCCCTCGTCCGCAACGTCGCCGACCAGCGTGGCGACATCGCCGGCTTCGAGCGCTTGGACCTCGTCGGAGAGGTCGGAGGCGACGATCCGGGCGCCGCGGGCGCGCAACAGGTCGAGCGTGGCGCGTCCGATGCCGCGACGGGCGCCGGTCACGAGCGCCACCTTGCCGGTGAGATCATAGGTATTGGGCAGATTGGTCATTGCTGTCTCCGTGATGTTGGCGGAGCGCACCCGTGCGCCCGCCATCGATGCTCGGAAGATAGCAATCGCCCGCTGTCGATATAACTTGCCGCGAACTGGACCTTATGGTTAGGAACACTAACCAATGCAGATCGATCTCAACCTCCTCACCCTGTTCGCCGCGGTCGCGGAGACGGGCAATTTCCGCGCCGCGGCCGACCGGCTCGGGGTAACGCGCTCGGCGGTAAGCCAGGGCGTGCGGCGCCTGGAGACGGCGCTCGGCCAGGCGCTGTTCCTGCGCACCACCCGCAGCGTGCGCCTGACCGAGGCCGGCGAGCGCTTCCTGGCCCAGGTCTCGGCGCCATTGGCCGAGATCGCGAACGCCCTCGAAGCGGCGTCCGGCTCGGCGGAGGAGCCCCGCGGTCTCTTGCGGATCGCTGTCACCTCGATCGCCGAGGAGTTCCTGTCCGGACCGCTGATCACCTCCTTCAGCGAGGCGCATCCCGGCGTCACCCTCGACGTGACGGTGACTGATCTGGAATTCGACATCGTCGCAGCCGGCTTCGACGCCGGCGTGCGCCTCGGCGAGGTCATCGAACGCGACATGATCGCGGTGCCGCTGACGGGCGACCAGCGCCAGGTTGCGGTGGCGACGCCGCACTATCTCGCGGGCCACGGCACGCCAGAGCATCCGCGCGATCTCGTCCGCCACCGCTGCATCGGCTGGCGGCCGCAGCCGCACACCGCACCCTATCGCTGGGAATTCGAGAAGGACGGTCGCGCCTTCGACGTCTCGGTCGAGCCGCAGATCACCACCAACGACATGCTCCTGATGATCCGCACGGCACTCGCCGGCGGCGGCATCACCTTCGGCATGGAGGAAACCTTCCGGCCCCATCTCGAGCGCGGCGAGATCGTCTCGATCCTTTCCGACTGGTTGCCGCCCTTCGCCGGCTTCTTCCTGTACTTCCCGAGCCGCCGCACCGTGACGCCGAAGCTGAGGGCGCTCATCGACCATGTGCGGCACTATCGCAAACGATCTTAGGCGCGGCGCGGTAACCCGGCGATGGATGTCGGCCTGGCCTGGCGGCGCAACGCCCAGTTCACCCCTGCCATGGAGGCGTTTCGTTCCTATTTCAGGCAGACGTTCTATATTCCGAACAGTCGCTAAAGACCGACCGCCGGCTTCCGCCGATCGGCCTTGCGAAGGCCGGTCGCCCGGAACCTTTCTTGGGGCCCGAAGTACAGGGATGGCGCACGATGATCATCACCCGTAGGACATTCGTGAAGGCTGCCGCCGCTTCCGGAGCGGCTTTCGCGTTGCCGGGAGCCGCGCCCGGTGCGCCGCCTGCACCGCTGATGCGGGCCGTACCCTCCTCGGGAGAGATGCTTCCCGCCGTGGGCCTCGGCACCTGGATCACTTTCAATGTCGGCGACGATCCGGTGCTGCGCGACGAATGCGCCGACGTGATCGCGGCCTTCTTCGAGGCAGGCGGCCGCATGATCGATTCCTCGCCCATGTACGGCTCCTCGCAGCCGGTGATCGGCTACGGCCTCGAAAAGCTCGGCCGGCCCGAAGCGCTGTTTTCCGCCGAGAAGGTCTGGACCTCCTCCGCCGACGGACCCGCTCAGATCGAGCAGTCGCGCCGCTTCTGGGGTGTGCCGCGCTTCGATCTCATGCAGGTCCACAACCTCGTCGATTGGGAGACACATCTCGAAACCTTGTTCGCCATGAAGGCGGACGGGCGCCTCCGTCATGTCGGCATCACGACGTCCGAAGGACGGCGGCACGATCTGTTCGAACAAGTTATGCGCGCGCATCCGCTCGATTTCGTGCAGCTCACTTACAACGTCGTCGACCGCGAGGCCGAGGAGCGGCTCCTGCCGCTGGCGGCCGAGCGCGGCATGGCCGTCATCGTCAACCGGCCGTTTCGGCAGGGCGCGCTGACGCGTCGGCTCGAAGGCGAGACGCTGCCGGACTGGGCGGCCGAGATCGGTGCCCGGACCTGGGCGCAATTCATCTTGAAGTTCATCCTTTCGCATCCCTCCGTCACCGTCGCCATCCCCGCCACGACCCGCGTCGACCATGTGCGCGAGAACATGATGGCCGCGACCGGTCCCCTTCCCGACGCGGCCATGCGCGAGCGGATGGCCGCCTACGTCCGGGACCTCTAAGCAGGTTCCGCAAAAGTGTCCCACGGTTTTGCGATGAGAACCTGCGGCAAACACCAAGCAGGTTCCGCAAAAGTGTCCCTCGGTTTTGCGATGAGAACCTGCGGCAAACAAAGGACTCTAAACGAGCATTCGCGGGGCAACCCGCGAATGTCTGCTTAGATGTCGGAATGGTGGACCTACCGGCTGGAAGATTTCCTGCTCTTCTCGCCGCGCGTCTACTGGCGCATGTTCGAGTTGCACAATGCTGCACTCTGGCCGCTGCATCTCCTGACGCTCGCCGCTGGCCTTGCCATTGTGCTGCTCGTGCTTAGGCGGCCGCGTCGCCATGGTCTGTGGATTGCGCTCGTCCTCGCCGCGCTCTTTGCCTTCGTCGGCTGGTCCTTCCTGTGGAGCCGCTATGCCGCGATCAACTGGGCGGTCGTCTATGTCGCGCCGGCCTTCGGCCTGCAGGCGCTGCTGCTGGCGATCGGCGGTGCCGCACGGGGCGGCCTCGCCTTCGACCGGCGGGACATGGCGGGGCGGCTCGGGCTGCTGATCATGGTCGTTGGCCTCGTCGCCTATCCCCTCCTGCCGCCGCTCTTCGGGCGGCCATGGGCAAGCGCCGAGGTCTTCGGCATCGCGCCGGACCCGACGGCGATCGCGGCACTCGGCGTCCTGCTTGCGGCAAGCGGCGGGTCTGCGCCGCTGCTGTTTCCGATCCCGCTGCTGTGGCTGCTGCTCAGCGGCCTGACGCTCCATGCCATGGGCGATCCGCAAGCCTGGCTGCCGCTTCTGGCAGTGGGCGCCACTGTCGCCGTCCTGGCCCTGCGCCGCATGGCTCGATGATGCGACGGCGTGTTCGCCCCGTCAGGAAACGCGAGCTCAGGGCAATCGCTTCCATGCAGATACAAGGGGCAGCGCAAAACCGAGGCGATTTCCCTGCAACTTTGGGTAGTTTCAACTTGACAGGTGACGGCAGTTATGCTAGGAATTTATTCATGGTGCTGATTTGCGCCAACGACCCGCCCCCGAGGCGGGTTTTTGTTTCCAGGTTTCCGCGCATTCTTCACAAGGCTTCGTTCCGGGATGAACGGGCCGGGAATTGCGTCGAACGACCCGCTTGAGCGACATACGTCGATCAGGGATGATGAACTGGTCCCTGGCTCGTAGGTGAGTTCGTTGAACATCCGGCAATTGGAGTATTTTCTGACGGTCGCGGCCCACAAGAGCGTGACCGTCGCCGCCGCAAAACTCGGTGTATCACAGCCGACGCTGACAAAGACGATCCGCTCATTGGAGCTGGAACTCGGCGTTTCGCTGTTTGAACGAATGCCACGCGGCGTCGACCTCACCCCTTACGGCCAAAGCCTGCTGCGTCATGCCGAAGCGATACGCGTCCAGTTCGGTGACGCGAAAAGCGAGATCGAGAGCCTGCGCGGCGGGAAATACGGCACCGTGCTGATCGGCGCCGGTCCCGCATGGCTGCGTCGGCACCTGCCGCGCGCCGTGGCCATCGCCACCGGCAAGAACCCTTCTATCAAGGTCAATGTCGAAGGTGGCTATGACGATGCGCTGCTGCGCGCATTGCGTCGCGGCGAACTGGACATGGTGATCGCCGAGCTTCCCCCCAAGGACGAAGTCCGCGACCTCGATCTGCGCCCGCTCACATCCGACCGTCTATGCGTCTGCTGCCGGGCCGGTCACGAACTGCAAGGCCAGCCCAAGCTCTCGCTGCCGGACCTGCTCCGATTTCCATGGGCCATGCCGCCGGAAGCGACGCGCGCGCACCAAAGATTTCGGTCTGTCTTCATTTCCAAGGATCTCGCGCCGCCCAATGCCGTCGTCGAGACCAAATCGATGGCTTTCCTTCTGCAGATGGTGCGCTTTTCCGATGCGCTGACCTTCACGGTGACGACCACGCTGAAGACCCCTGAAGCGACCGGCGTCGTCATCCTCGATGTTCCCGAGGTGGCGGCCATGCGCAGCGCCGGCATCATCACGCGCAAGGACTCGTGGCTGTCCCCCGCGGCGGAAGCAATCATCGACGAACTGGTCGAGATTTGCGCGCGCGAGCCGACCAACTAGAGCATCGGACCCAAAAGTGGAAACCGGTTTTGGGGAAGATCCGATGCTCAAACAAAAAGCGACTGAGTCATGCCAAAATGGCATGATTCTGGTCGATCTATTCATTTGTCGGAATGCTTCTTTTATGGCCATCTTGCTGCCGACGGTGGAGGCCGTCCAAGGGAGGAACCGATGAGAAAGTTCGCAATCAACCGGCGCACGGCGCTCATGGGGATCGGCGCTGCCGCCACCGCAAGCATGATCCGGCCGCTCTGGGGGCAGACCGTCGCGCCGATCACGATCGTAATCAACCAGTCGCCCTGGTTCGAGAGTTTCCGCAAGACGGTCGAGCTCTATGAATCCGAAACCGGCAACACCGTCGAACTCGACGTGAACCCGTTTGCCGGTTCGCTCGAGAAGCAACGCAACTCCGTCCGGGCGGCACAGGGTCAGTACGACATCCTGATCATGAACTCGGGATGGTTCACCGAGATGTATGCCGGCGGATTCGTCTCGCCGCTGACCGATATCGATCCAGGCTTCAAGCTCGATCCGGACGTGTACACACTCGGCGACACGGTTTTCTACAACGCGGACAAGAAAACGGTTACGCCGGACGGAAAACTGATGTCGGTCCCGGTGTCGCCGCTCATTCCGCTGCTCTATTATCGCGGCGATCTCTATCAGGAAGCGGGGCTGTCGGCGCCGAAGACGTTCGCCGAGCTCGAGGCCAACGCACGCAAGCTTCACAACCCGCCGGAGCGCTACGGCATCGTGCAGCGTGGCGCGCGCGGGCCGCACACGGTCGCCTACGATTTCTATCCCTATCTCTACGGTCACGGCGGCGGTATCTTCAAAGACCAGTCCGCCGGCGACTACTCCGTCACGCTGAACAGCGCCGAAGGCCGCGAAGCGCTGGAATACTATGTTCGCCTTGCCAAGGAAGCCGGCCATCCGAAGACAGCGGCAAGCGACCAGGCGGAAGTCATTCAGGCCATGGTCACCGGCAACGCCGCGCACATCATGATGGTCATCGCGGCCTGGTCGCAGATGGACGACCCGAACAAGTCCGCCGTCGTCGACATGGTCGAGTTCGCGCCCACCCCGTCATTGCCGGGTCTTCCGACCGCTCCGGGACTGGGACACTGGCTGGCGGGCATCGCGCACAACGTGCCCGACGATCGCAAGCGCGCCGCCTTGGAATTCCTCCGCTGGTTCCAGACCAAGGAGGCGCAGCTGGCCACCGCTGAGGCCGGGGGCATTCCGACCCATGCCGCGGTCTACAAGGAGCCGATTGCCGAGGAGCGCCGCTACCGCTGGATGAAACCACTGGCGCAATCGCTGCCGCATGCGGTGAACATCTACCAGTTCCCGGAAGCCAGCGAAGTCATCGCGGTGCTGGAGCTTGGGCTTAACCGCGCCGTCGCGGGTGAAATCACGCCGGTGGATGCCCTGAACGGCATGGCCGGCGAGATCCACACAGTGATGGAGAAATACAAATACAAGACCGCCGAATTGGAGCCGTTGCGCTAGAGCGTGTCGCGTCGAAACGGATTAAGCCGGCGCTTTAAGTCTTTGTTTTTATGCATGTCGTTGTCCTAAAACCGCTGCGCACCCCCGGTTTAAGCCCGAGGGCATGCTTTGGGCGACATGCATTAGGGTTCGAAGGTCCTTTGTCATGAGCACGACATCGCTTCCCTCCCAGGCAGCCTTCGAGCCGGCCTCGCGTGCCGGCGGCGCGGCACTCGGAGACGACCGGCTCTGGCGATGGCTGACCTTCTCGCCGGCGTTGGGGCTCATGGTGCTGCTGACCGCCCTGCCGCTGGCCAATCTCTTTGTGAGCAGCTTTCAGGACATTCTGTGGTCGGGCGGACAAGCGGTCCGAAGCAATGCCGGCCTCGCGCACTATGCGGCGCTTCCCTCCGACGCCTTGTTCCGCGCCGGCCTGTCCAACACCTTCGTCTTCGCGCTCTCGGCCGTCTCCGGCCAGATGGTGCTCGGCCTGCTGCTGGCGCTCCTCTGCAGCAAGGTCACACGCGGACGTGTCCTCTATCGCGCGATCTTCATCCTGCCCATCCTGATCCCCGGCATCGTCATCGGCGCCATCTGGAAGCTCATGCTCAACTTCGACTTCGGCCCGGTCAACCAGGCGCTGGGACTGATCGGCATGGCTCCGCACGACTGGCTGGGAGCTAGGGAGACGGCGCTGCTGTCTGTGGTTCTGGTCGACATCTGGCACTGGACGCCGTTCTGCTTCCTGCTGTTTCTGGCCGGCATCGAGGCGCTTCCGCAAGACGTGTTCGAGGCGGCACGCATCGACGGAGCGACCTCCTGGCAGGAATTCCGGTTCGTCACGCTGCCGCTTCTGGTCCCAACGCTCATCGTGACCTTCGCCTTTCGGCTGGTGCTCGCGTTCAAGGTCTTCGACGAAGTCTACCTCTTGACCAGCGGTGGCCCGGGGACGTCCACGGAGGTCGTCTCCTTCACGCTCTACCAGCGCTTCTTCACGGAAGACCGCATCGGTTACGGCTCCGCCATGTCGGTCGCCGTGATCTTCATCGTTTCCCTTCTGCTGGTCGTGGCGCTCTCGGCCCGCAAGCGTTCGGATGCCGCCGCATGAGTTTCGTTGCTGTCCACAGAGTCCGCTCCGCCCTGGTGCACGCCGTGCTGATCGGCTTTGCGCTGCTCATCGTGCTTCCCGTGATCTGGACGGTTGCGGCCGGGTTCCGGACGCAGATCTCGCTGCTGATGGGCGATGTCTTCTTCACGCCCGTCTTCTTCAATTTCGGGGAAGTCCTGTTCTCGAAGACCTCGGACTTCCTGGTAAACTATCGGAACTCGCTGGTCGTCGGCATCACCAGCACGGCCCTGTGCCTGGTTGTCGCGACAACCGCCGCCTGGTCGCTCCATCGGATGCGCTGGCCGCGCTGGATACCGAACATCTTCCTGGCATGGACGCTGATCTTCCACATGATCCCGCCGGTCGCTCTCGCCAGCGCCTGGTACACGATGGCGCGCACGGTCGGCCTCGACAACACCTTCACCGGGCTGATCCTGGCGCACACGACCCTCAACCTGCCGATGGCGATCTGGCTGATGAGCGTCTTTGTCAGGGACGTCCCCAAGGAGCTGGAAGAAGCGGCATTGCTCGATGGCGCGTCGACGCCGATCCTGCTGCGCCACGTCGTGCTGCCGATCATCGCGCCGGGCCTCGCCGCGACGGCGGTCCTGACATTCGTCTTTTCCTGGAATGAGTTCGCCGTCGCCTTGACGCTCACCATGAAACAGACGGCAACCGTACCGGTCGCCATCGCCAAGTTCGCGCAGGATTTCGAGATCCTCTACACCCAGATGGCCGCGAGCGCTGCGCTGTCGATCCTGCCTGCCCTCCTCCTCCTGCTCATCGCCCAGCGCTACATCGTGAAAGGGCTGACACAGGGCGCGGTCAAGTGAGCGCCAGACAGTCCAGCCTGCATTCCCGGAGTCTGCAATGAAAGCCAGTTTGCCATGAAAGCCGTATTCGTCCTGTTCGATTCGCTCAATCGCCATGTCCTGGCGCCCTACCGGGGAACGCGGGTCCCAACTCCGAACTTCGACCGGCTGGCCGCGCGGACGGTGACGTATGACAACCACTATGTCGGCAGCCTTCCCTGCATGCCGGCGAGACGCGACATGCTGACCGGGCGCCTCACCTTCCTGCATCGCAGTTGGGGACCGCTCGAGCCTTTCGACAACGCGTTTCCCGAGCTTCTGCACCGGAAGGGCATCTACAGCCATCTGGTCACCGACCATTTCCACTACTGGGAAGATGGCGGCGCGACCTACCACAACCGCTACGATTCCTACGAGTTCGTCCGCGGACAGGAGGGCGATCCGTGGAAGGCGATGGTGCAGCCTCATTGGGAACGCCTGCGCGAGATGTATCACGCCAGGCAGTTCACCACCGAACGCCGCAAATACTTCTCGCAGAACGTCGTCAACCGCGAGTTCATCCGGGAGGAGAAGGATTTCCCCTCCGTCCAGTGCTTCGCGCATGGTTTCGACTTCCTCGACCGCAACCGCGGCGCCGACAACTGGCTGCTGCAGATCGAGACCTTCGATCCGCACGAGCCGTTCCATGCGCCATCCCGTTTCAAGGAGCCCTTCGACACGGGATGGAAGGGACCAATCCGCGACTGGCCCCGCTACGGGCGCGTCGACGAATTGCCGGACGAGTGCGAGGAATTGCGCGCCAACTACTACGCGGTCGTGGCGATGTGCGACCACCTGCTTGGGCAATTGCTGGACTACTTCGACAAGCACGACCTGTGGAAGGACACGGCGCTCGTCGTGACAAGCGACCATGGGTTCCTGCTTGGCGAGCACGATTTCTGGGCGAAGAACCGCATGAACCTCTACGAGGAGGTCGCGCACATCCCGCTTTTCATCCACGATCCGCGAAACACATCGAGAGCCGGGTTGCGGACAGCCTCGCTGACGCAATCGATCGACCTCGCGCCGACCTTCCTCGATCTGTTCGGGGCCGAAGCGCCGCCCGAGAGTGAGGGCTATTCGCTGCTGTCGATGACGAACGACGAACGCCGCCGGGACGGCGCCCTGTTCGGCTATTTCGGCGGAGCGGTCAACATCGCCGACGGCCGCTACACCTACCATCGCTTCCCGGCCGATTTGGCCCGTCAGGAGATCTACCAGTACACGCTGATGCCGACACACATCTTCGCGCCGTTTTCGCCGGAGGAACTGTCGGATGCGCGGCTTGCGGACCCGTTTCCGTTCACCAAGGGCGCCAAGCTGCTCAAGGTGCCGGTGCTCGAGCGATCGCCGATGTATATCAACTACGGACCGGGCGCCTTGCTGGAATCCGACACGCGGCTTTACGATCTCGAGACCGATCCCGGCCAGACCAGGCCGATAACGGACGCGGTCCAGGAAGCGCGGCTGATCGGCATGATGATCGATCTCATGAAAGCCAATGACGCGCCGCCGGAGGCCTTCGCGCGGCTCGACTTGTCGTCGGCGGGCGAGCGGGCGGCGGAACCGGCCCAATGACCGAGTGGAGCGCCGCGGCGCTGCGGCCGCTTGTCGGCGACTTGCGGCAGGTGGCAAGCGTCCGGCGCATCGTCTTCGATGACGGCGCCGAACGCGGCGTGCGGGCGCTCGCGTTCTCGACGGGCGCCGGCCTCGATTTTTCGGTGCTGGCCGACCGCTCGATGGATATCGGCCTCCTGTCCTGGCAAGGTGTTCCCATAGGCTGGCAAAGCCCGGCCGGCTTCGTGGCTCCCGCATTGCTCGATCCCGACAGTGAAGACGGCCAAGGCTTCAACCGCGGTTTCGGCGGGTTCCTCGTCACTTGTGGGCTCAACCACATTCGCCTTGCCCGCGATGGCGAGCCGCAGCACGGGCGGCTGCCTTTCTCGCCGGCCGCCATCAAAGCCTATGGCGAAACATGGCAGGCGGCCGCGCCGTTTCTCCATTGCGAAGGCGAGGTCACACAGGCGCGCTATGGCGGCGAGGCGTTGCGGCTTCACCGGCGGATCGAAGCGCCGATCGGCGGCGCGGCCATCCTCATTCGCGATACCGTCGAGAATGTCGGCACGACCGATACCAAGCAGCCAATGCTCTACCACTTCAATCTCGGCTACCCCGCGATCATGACGGGAAGCACGGTCGAGCTGGACGGGCGGCGGCTCATCGGTCCGATCGAGCTTGCCGATGCTGATAAGGGCCTGGTCACCGCGCGGACCTGGCCGGCCTCCGGCCCCACGTCCCTGTGTGTCCTTCGCTCGCCTGGCGGGCTTGCGGTGCGCTTCGAGTTCGACACGGACGCGCTGAGCCATCTGCAGCTCTGGCATGATCTCAGGCCGGGCGTCGGCGTCCTGTCGATCGAGCCCTGTACAAGCGGGCGCCCCACCGACGGCTCATCGCCGGCGGAAGCAGTTCTCAAGCCGGGCGAGCGGCGGTCCTACCGCGTCCTTGTTTCCATCGAAGGGCATGCGGCGGCGACGCGGCAGCGCCCGTCACAACCGGACGCCGATTGAGCGATGTCGCTGCGCATCGGCATGCTGAGCTTCGCGCATTATCACGCCAACTTCTGGTCCGAAGCCTTTGCGGCGGATCCGCGCGTTTCGCTGGCCGGCGTCTGGGACGAAGATGCGTCGCGCCGGCAGACCGCCGCGGTCTGCTTCGCGATGCGGCAGTTCGACGACATCGACGGGCTTCTGGCGTCGGTCGATGCCGTCGCCATATGTTCCGAGACCGCCCGGCATCGGTCCCTCATCGAGGCGGCGGCGCGGCGCGGGCGCGCGGTTCTATGCGAGAAGCCGCTGGCCGCGAGCATGGACGATGCCGTTGCAATCGAGACCGCCGTTCGCGATCGTGGCATCAGGTTCATGCAAAGCTTCCCAAAACGTCTCGACCCGGCAAGCATCAGGATCCGAGACCTCATTCGATCGGGCGAGCTCGGCGAGATCCGGCTCGTGCGCATCAGACACGGCCACAGCCACGCGCGGGAAGCTGCGTTCACGAACGGCTGGTGGACCAGGCCGGAACTCAGCGGCGGCGGCACCCTGATCGACGAGGGCGTGCACGCGCTCGATTTTCTGCGCTGGCTGTTCGGCAACCCGCAAACGGTCCAGGCGAACATCTCCTTTCCCGGGACCTTGCCGTCGAGGATGCCGCGATTGCCATGCTGCGATGGGAAAATGGGCTGCTGGCCGAAGTGGCAACGAGTTGGTCGTTCGCCGCCGGCCACGACTCGGTGGAAGTCTACGGATCGGAGGCGACCGTGCTGCTTGCCGGAGTCGACCTCGCGTCTCGCAACCTGTCTGGCCCGAGCTATCTCAGGCTTGCGCGAAAAGATGCGGTTGGCTGGGAAACCCTCGACGTCGTCCCTCGTTTCGTCGCTGGAGGTTTCCATCACGCCGTGGCGTCGGCATTCGTCGACTATTTGCTTGATGTAAGCGACGCCCCAAGCTCGGCACTGGATGGGAAAGCCGCGCTCGCCATCGTGGTCGCCGCGTACGAGTCCGCACAAAGCGGGGCCTCGGTCACCATCCGCTATTGAGATGGTTGCGGGACAGGCAGTGCAGAAACTCGCGACGGCGCCGCCGAAGATTCAATGCGAAGGGCCGAGCGTATCAGGCGCCCCCAATCATTTTCCGTTGTCCGAAGGCATTCACAGCATGGAGGACGTTAAATGCGAGTATCGACAAAGCCGCTTCCGCTTTCACCGCCCTTAAACCCCGTGTCAGGAACCTACCGCCACCTGACATTCGTTTGATTGTGCCGAACGGATGCTCGACAGTGCAGCGTCTGATCCTCATCAGATTTGGATCGGCATATATGCGGGCTTCCATCCGATCGAGCGCCGCCTGATCGAACAAGCGATGGATCGTGCGCTGGACGCCCGGCGTGCATTTCGGTTTTAAAGCACACGCCTTGCATGCGGACGTCCTGTATCGGATCGCTCTTATTGCGGGTGTGCTTTCCCGACGGTCAGAGTGTTTCGCCTGCGGGGCAGCAGATGGTGTCGCTGGCTCGTCATAGACAAACTGGGTGGGACGGAAGTGTTCGCTGTTCATGGCACCGCGCTTGATCGGCGCTGACACCGTGATAGCGCCGCGCTCGCATCGGGCAACTTCCTCGGCATTGGAGTAGCCGCCATCGGTCAAGACGTGGAGTTCGTTGGCATTGAGCACGTGCCGGGCACCAGTCGACATCGGGTGGAGAAGATGGCCGTCATTCGCATCATTGAAGACGTCGTGATGGATGATCAGGCAAGGCGGCAGGAGAGCGGCCTGCCCACGATCCACACCCTCAATAAACCCCATCTACGCCACCTCCTACGCGAGGTATGTTACAGAAGTCGTTTTCTATAATACAGTTCTTCCTGAGAAAAAACTCGATCAACTGAAGAGTACGCGCATCGGGGTGCGCGACAAGTCAGTAATGTCGGCAGTCCCGGACTTTGCAGAACGACAGGTTTGCGGTTACCTGCCTTGATAGCTACCACCTCCCAACATTGGCAGCAGTCACGATTGTATTGTGGGAAGTCCTATGCAGCGGCGATCATCTGCGTACGCGCCTGCCGGATATCACGGCCAGGAGGTTGCCCGAACATGCGGCTATATTCGCGTGTGAACTGCGGTACGCTTTCGTATCCGACACCATAGGCAGCATCGCTGACCGCCTCACCCTCTGCCAGCATCCGGCGGCGGGCCTCGATCAGGCGGAGTTGCTTCTGGAACTGCAGCGGCGACAGCGAGGTGATGGTGCGGAAATGGACATGGAATGCGGACAGGCTCATGCCCGCGACCTCGGCCAAGGCTTCCACCTTGATGGGTTCGGCATAGTGACGGCGAAGCATCGCGACCGCGCGCGCGATCCGCTGGGCATGGCTGTCGGTCACGCCCAGCGCCCGGATGGCACCGCCATGCCTCCCGCTCAGCAGCCAGTAATGCAATTCACGGACGAGTTGTGATCCCAGCACTGCCAAGGTGTCAGGTCGGTTGAGCAATCGCAGGAGACGCAACGCCGCATCGGCCACCTCCGTCTCGGTCGGATCGACGCGGACCGGCTGGTCCGCCTCGAACGGCAGTGAGCCGATTTGGCCGACGAGGCCGGCGATGACGGAAGGATCGAGTTCGAGGACCAGAGAATAATAAGGCAAGACCCTGCTGGCGGTCGTGATCTGGCTGACGGTGGGCACGTCGGTGGTGATGAGGAGGGAATCGCCGGCACCGAAGTCGAACGTTCGGCTGCCCATCGTCACGCGCTTGCCGCCCTGCAGGACCAGCGCTACCAGCGGCTTCGACACGGCATATTGCAGCATGGTCGGCGCCGTTTCGCGCAGGATCACGAGGCCGTCGACCGGAGTCGCCGCGACGCCGACCTGATCGGCGTGGGCGTCGGCATAGCGACGGGCATGTTTGAGCAGTTGATCATTCATGCGGCGATGATAGCGGAAGCAGCCGATCGCGACAACGCGTCAGGAGGATCAGGCAAGTTTTACGGACAATCGCGCAACCACATTCGGACAGTCTACGGCATAAGGGTGGCAACACTAACCCGGAGGCATCCAATGACCACCATCTCCCTCATAACCGGCGGCAGCCGCGGCCTCGGTCGGAACACCGCCATCAGCATCGCGCGCCATGGCGGCGACGTGATCCTCACTTACCATAGCGGCAAGGACAATGCGGACGCGGTCGTGGCCGAAATCGAGGCGCTGGGCCGCAGGGCTGTCTCGTTGCAGCTCGACACCGGCGACGTCTCGACCTTTTCCGCCTTCCTGGAGGCGCTGCGCAGCGCGCTGACCGCCACCTGGGGCCGGGACACGATCGACCACCTCGTCAACAATGCCGGTCACGGAGAGATGGCGGACTTTGCCGCCACCACTGAGGTGCAGTTCGACAAACTGTTCGCTGTCCACGTCAAGGGCGTGTTCTTCCTGACGCAGGCACTGCTGCCGGTGCTGGCCGATGGTGGCCGCATCATCAACTTCTCGTCGGGCCTTACCCGTGTGTCGTTCCCCGGCTTCTCGGCCTACTCTGCGGCCAAGGGTGCGGTGGAGATCTTCACCGTCTACATGGCTAAGGAACTGGGCAGCCGCGGCATAACCGCCAACACGGTCGCGCCAGGCGCGATCGAGACCGATTTCCTGGGCGGCGCGGTGCGCGACATCCCCGATTACAACAAGGCCTTCGCCGGCATGACCGCGCTCGGGCGCGTCGGCCAGCCCGACGATATCGGCCCGATGGTGGCCAGCCTGCTCGGCCCAGACAACCGCTGGGTCAACGGTCAGCGCATCGAGGTGTCGGGCGGTCAGACCATCTGACACAGGACGCGGGTGCCGCTCCAGCGGCACCTGCCACACGTTGTACCGAAAGGCTCCCTCCATGCCCAAGCTCATCATCCACTCGCCGGCGGGCACATTCGATGCGGCGGATCGGCAGCGCGTCGCGGCTGCCCTCATGGCGCTGGGCCTCGAATGCGAGGCGCTGCCGTCCTCGCCGATGGTGCGCAGCACCGTGTGGACCTATTTCGCCGAATACGCGGCAGATGCGGTCTTCATGGGCGACGAACCGGCCCGGCTCCCCATAGTGACGCTTCAAATATATGTTCTAGCAGGCGGTCTAGACGGCACCGGCAAGCGCAAGCTCATCGAGGGCGCTACCGCCATTCTCGATCGCCATCCAGACGGGACTCATGTCGCGCCAGTGTACGTCGTCATCCACGATGTCGTGGATGAGAATTGGGGCATTTTCGGAAAGCAGGCTGATCTGGTTGCCTTGAAGGCCAGTGACCCGAATGCACCGGCGATCTGACGGTCTCATGATCCCCACAGACGAGCGCGTAGTGGGACAGCGCTACCCGCGCTCGTGCTGACGACCATATGCGGCTATCCCTTTCCTGCACCTGGCCGCGCACGGCGGAGAAGATACAAAGCAGCGACATCCAATGTACGCTTTCCAGAATGTGTGTGAAATCAGGTTTACGGCAGCCTTTGGCGGGTAATCGGCGCGGGTGATCTCAACGTGCCAGAACGTTTTCGCACAGCCTGGGGAGCGACGCAACAAACCGGACGTCGGCGCCTCAACGCGCCGCCCAGAGCAGGCCGCGACGGAATATCGTGCGCATCTGCGGCACCGCGAATTCCCCTGCCGCATGTCCGAGCGCCGAATAGAACACCCTTCCCTTGCCGTGCCGGCGCTTCCAGACGACCGGCATGACCACGCCTTCGATCCAGGATGTGTGCTCGCCGGAGAAGGTGGTGGTCGCCAGCACCTCATTGGAGGGATCCACATGCATGTAATACTGCTCGGAGCGGTACGGAAAATCGTCGATGCCGTTCATGATGGGATCGTCGCGCCTGGCGATGTCGACCCGGTAGTCGATGATGTTGCCCGGATGCGCCACCCACTGACCGCCGCACATGAACTGGTAGTCCGTGGCTTCACGAAACGCATCGCACATGCCGCCGTGATAGCCGCCCAAGCCGACACCGCCCTCGACTGCCCTTGTCAGGTTGAGCTCCTCGTTCTTCGCAAGCTTGGCCATCGTGTAGATCGGCACGATCAGGCTCAAATCGGCGATCGCGGGCTCGGCGAATATGGCGGTCGTGGTTTCGACGCGCACGCCGAACCCTTCCTCCTCAAGCATCGCCTTGACGACGCGCGCGCCTTCTTCCGGCTCGTGTCCGTCCCAGCCGCCCCACACGATCAGCGCTTGCCGCATTTTCTTCTCCCTCGGTTGGTTGCTTGGCCTTCGTGATGGAAGACCCGACGAGCTATCTTAGCCCACATCGTGGAGGGACGGTTCGCCTATCGCCCGAATCCTGCACTTGTCGGCAGCCATAGTGACAGCTGCGGGAAGGCCCAGATCAGCACGAGCCCGCCAATCAGCAGCGCCACGTAGGGCGAAGAGCCGCGGATGATCTGCGACAGCGGCGCGTTGGTGATGCCCTTGATGACGAACAGATTCATCCCGACCGGCGGCGTGATCAATGCCAATTCCAGGTTGATCATCAGCATGACGCCGTACCAGATCAGATTGATATCCAGCGCCACCATCGCCGGCAGGATGATTGGGGTGGTGATCAGGATGATGGCGATGGTCTCAAGGAACATGCCGAGCACGAAGATTGCCGCCATGACCACCAGGATGAAGCCGGTCTGCGACAGGCCGAGCGCGGTCACGCCCTCCATGATCTCCGCCGGCAGGCGGATGATCGTCACCGCATGGCCGAACAGTCCCGCGCCGGCGATGATCATGAACAGCATCGCGCTGGTGCGCATGGTTTGCCAGGTGCAGTCCCAGAGATCGGCGGCCGAAACGTTGCGGTAGATCAGAAGCGCGACGAAAAGCGCGTAGACAGCGCCGACGGCCGCCGCTTCCGCCGCGGTGAATATGCCGAGATAGATACCGCCGAGAATTATGGGTGGCATCATCACCGCCCAGATCGACTTCATAAAGGCGGCAATCACTGCCTTCGTTCCAGGCCAGGCCTGCGTCTTCGTCTCACCATGTGCGTTTGCCTGGAACCACGAGAACATGGCGAAGATAGCGGCCATGATCAGCCCGGGGATCATGCCCGCCAGGAAGAGCGCGCCGATCGAGGCGTCCGTGACGATCGCATAGAGGATCATCGGCCCTGACGGCGGGATGAGGATGCCGAGCGTACCGCCGGCGGCGATGATGCCGTAAGTGTCGCGGGGCCGGTAACCGAAGCGCTGCATCTGCGGGATGGCGGTCGAGCCGATCGTCAGTGCGGTCGCGACAGACGAGCCCGAAATGGTGGAGAAGATCGTGCACGACAAGATGGTGGCGAAGCCCAGCCCGCCCTTGATGTGCCCAACCAGCCTGTTGGCCATGTCGTAGAGATCGTCGACCACCTTCGCCTTGATCATGACATGCGCCATGAAGGCGAACATCGGGATCGTCGCCAGCAGGGGGTTGTTGAGGCTGGCGAAGACCGTGTCGGCGATGGAGTCGATCCTGCCCTCGTAGATCATCAGGATCGCCGCGGAGGACAGGCTCAGCGCCGCGAAGATCGGCATGCCCGTCAGGAGCAAGAGGACGAGAAAGCCGAGGATCAGAAATATCGTCATGGCCACTTCTCGCCAAACAGCCTGAGCATCGAAGTCAGGGCGGCGAGCCCGATCAGCACAGCGCCGACGACCATTGTCGATTGCGGGATCCACATCGGCAGCGACAGGTAGCCGGTCGAATAGGCGCCGAACCGGTAGGAGAACGCGACCGTGTGCCAGGAGGCGACGAGCAGCAGCGCCGCGAAAACGAGCACGCTGGCGAGCGACCACAATTCCAGCCACCAGCGCGCCCTGGGTCCGAGATGATCGAACAGCAGATCGATCCGGATATGGTCGCCGCACCTCAGGGCCTCCGCCGCCCCGAACATGACGATGGCGACCACCAGGAAGCCGGTCGCTTCGTCGACGCCCATCAGCGGCCTGCCGAGAAAGTAGCGGTTGAAGACGCTGACGGCGGTGATTGCCAGAACCACGAGGATCAGCAGCGCGCTCAACGCTCCGCCAAGGCGCGAAATCGCCGCAGCGGCGCGTTCGGGAAAAGAGGCGGCGCGCGGCGCCTCCTCTTCGGTCGAGACGTCCTCCAACATGGCGGCTACTGGATCTTCTCGATCAGGCCGAGCAGCGTCTTGCCGTCCTCGCCGGTCTCTTCAGCGAAACCCTCCGCAAAGGCCGGCTGCATGACCGCCTTCAACGACTCGTTCTCGGCATCCGTGGCGATATGGACTTTGACGCCCTTCTCCTCCAATTGCTTCGGCGCGTTGGCCGCGGCCTGGATCGAGGCGTCGAGCGCCCATTGCGAGGCGGCTTCACCGGCCTGCTTGAGCGCGGCCTTGGACTTGTCGCTCAGCTCTTCATGCCAGGCGGGATTGACATAGCCATGCAAATAGGCGGCCAGCACAGGCACCACCGTCATGTGATCCTGCACCTCGAAATATTTGCGCGAATAGGCGGCGGCTACGTCGGTTATGGCGGCGTCGATGACGCCGGTCGCCAGCGCCTGATAGACTTCACTGCCGGGCATGGCAGCCGTGGTCGCGCCCATGGCCGTCAGGCCGCGGTCGAAAGCCGGACCAATGCCGCGCATCTTAATTCCCTTGAAGTCATCAGGCGTAACCAGGGCCTTGCCCTTTGAGGTAAACACGCTGGTGTTGGTCTGGAACATCCACGCGATGTTCTTGACACCCTTTTCAGCAAGTTTTCCCTCCAGAAAGGCAGCGGCGTCGGATGTCGGCCATTTCTTCCATGCTTCGATGGAGGACATTGTGTAGGGCCCGACCGTGACGTTCATGATCGGCAGCGTCTTGCCCCACTGGAAATTGAGCGAGAACGCGCATTCGATGTCGCCCTTGGCGACAGCAAGGATGTTGTCGTTGGCCTTGACCAGGCTGTCGGCGCCGAACACCTGAACGTCAAGCTCGCCTCCGGAGAGCTTCTCGACCTCCGCTGCCCATTTGTCGACGACGATGGCGATGTGGTGCGCCGGTGGCAACTGATGACTGCAGCGCATGGCGGTTGCCGCGTGCGATACAGTGACGACCGGGGCCGAGAGCAGCAGCGTGCCTGCGAGCGTTGCTGTGTAGCGATTCATGGTATTCCTCCCTTGTTTTCTTGGATGACAGCGCCGGGCCTCCCTCCCGGTCAGGCGCGCCAGTCGAGCGTGCGGGGCGGCCCCGCGCGCGCGATGGCGCCGTAGAACTTCTCGTTTGGCATGGCATATTCCGGCACGGCCCGGACGGCGACCAATGCGTCGAGGTCGACGCCGGTCGCGAAGCCCTTGGTCTCGCAGAGGAAGACCAGATCCTCGAAGACGACGTTGCCGGTCGCGCCCGGCGCGAACGGGCAGCCACCGAGCCCGCCCAGCGATCCGTCGAGCACGCGGCAGCCGGCGTCGAGCGCGGCGGAGGCATTGGCGATCCCCATGCCGCGCGTGTCGTGGAGATGGACGATAAAGGCGCCGCCGCCGGAAAGACGTGTCATGGCTGTCGACAGCCCCGCTACCTGCCGCGGTCCCGCGAAGCCGACCGTATCGGCGATCCCGACGATGTCGGCACCGGCCTCCATGCAGGCCGAGGCCAGCCGCAGCACTTCAGCCTGGTCGACCTTGCCGGCGATGGAGCAGCCGAACGCCATGGCGATGCCGGCGTTCACGATCGCCTTGTGGTCGCGCTCGTCGCGCATCCGTGCCACCGTGCGCACCAGGTCGATCGCCTCGGAGCGCGAGCGGCGCATATTGGCCTGGCTGTGCTCCTCGGTCGCCGAGATCACGCAGACAACCTCGTCGACCTCGGTCTCGAACGCATCGGCCGCGCCGCGCTCGTTGAGCACAAGGGCCGCCGAGCGTGCGTCTCCTAGCCGAGAAACGGCGTTGATCATATCGCGAAGGTCGGCGAATTGCGGCATGCGGCTCGCTGGCAGGAAAGAACCAACCTCGAAATGGCGCACGCCGGCGGCGTATTCGCGCGCCAGCCATTCGCGCTTGTCGTTGGTCGACGGCCAGGTCTTCGTCAGTTGCAGCCCGTCGCGCAGGCCGACCTCGCGCAGGCTCACCCGGTCGGCGGGATAGGCTGCGGTGATCCGGCTCATGCCGCTCTCCTCGCCGCGCCCTGCGCCTTGCCGATCGCCTCGGCGTCGAGACCGAGCGAGCCTAGGACCGCGCCCGTGTCCTGTCCCAGCGCCGGCACATCGCCGCCGCCCGTCAGCATGATCCCGTCGACGTCGAATGGCAGCGAGGGCGCGCGAAAACTCTGGCCATCCGGCAGCCTCGATGTCGCAAGCCCTCCCGGCCGCATTACATGCGGGTCCGAGTACATATCTGACGGCTTGGCAATCGGCGCATAGGGAATGCCGAGCTTTTCGAAGGCCTCGGCAAGCCGTTCCGACTGACGCGATGCGATGGCTCTTGCCACGATGGGGATCGTGCGGTCGCGCGCCTCGATCTGATCCATGCGCGCCTGAAGCCCAGGGTCGGCAAGCAACTCGTCGAGCCCAAGCAGCCGGCACAGCGCCGTCCATTGCCCCTCGGTAACGGCGCCGACGAACATCTGGCGGCCGTCGGTCGTGTCGAAGATGTCGTAAACCGGCCATGAGAAAGTGCGCTCGGGCATCGGCGGCGGGTTGGTACCCTCGAGCTCGAACTGCACCATGTGCTGAGCCACCAAGAGCAGGCAGTTCTCGAACAAGCCGACGCGCAGACTGCGGCCCCTGCCGGTTTCCTTGCGCTCCATCAGCGCCGCCAGCACGGAGAATGCTCCGAACAACCCGCCCATGATATCGTTGGCCGAGGAGCCTACCCGTAGCGGCCGTCCGGTCGGCCCGGTCATGTAGGCGAGGCCTGTCATCATCTGGACCACTTCATCGAGCGCCGTGCGGTCCTGGTACGGACCGCTCAGGAATCCCTTATGCGAAGCGACGATCAGGCGTGGATGGCGGGAACGCAGCTCGTCGAGATCCGCGCCCATTTTCGACAGCGAGGCGTCCCGGAAGTTTTCGACAAAGACATCGGCGCTGGCCAGCAGCGCGTCAAGCGCGCGACGTCCGTCCTCCGATTTGAGGTCGAGCTGGACCGACTTCTTGCCGCGGTTGAACAGCGGGAAGAACGGTCTTCCCATCCCCGTGAGGTTGCGTGTCTTGTCGCCTTCCGGCGGCTCGACCTTGACCACCTCCGCTCCCAGCATGCCTAGGAACATGCCGCAGGACGGCCCCATGATCATGTGGCTCATCTCGACGACCCTGATCCCCTCCAGGGGCCGGAAGTTCTGATCCATCTAGTCCTCCTCGAACCTCCGTACGCTAGCGTTGCCGACGCCGTCGGAAAATCATAATGTTTCTAAGTCACCTTTCGAAAATCCAGAAACCGCCGATGGACTCGCGTCAACTCCGCTACTTCGCCGCCATCTATGAGCAGGGAACGCTGTCCAATGCGGCCGAGACCTGCCGCGTCGCTGTGTCCGCGCTCAGCCATCACCTCGCCAATCTCGAGGCAGAGTTCGGCGCGCCGCTTTTCGTACGCAAGCCACGCGGCCTGCAACCCACCGCGGCCGGTGAGCGGCTCTATGTCCACGCCAAGTCGATCCTCAAGGCGATGTCTGCCGCCGAAAAGGACATCCGCGAGGCCGGCACCGAGATCTCGGGCGAGGTTTCGGTGGGCATGGCCTATTCGGCGGTCAAGGCGATCGGCGTCGATCTCGCGCGGCGCATCGTGTCCGACTATCCCAAGGTCCGGCTGTCCCTGTCGGAGAGCCTGTCTGGTTCGACGCTGATCCACCTGATGGCATCGGAGGTCGACATCGCACTGGTCTACAATCCGCCCGCCGATCCGCGCCTGAAGACGCAAGCCGTGCTGGAGGAGCAGATGGTGCTGGTCGGCACTCGCGCAATCATCGGCGACAGCGACCAGCCGATCCGGTTCGCCGATATCCTCGATCTGCCGATGATCCTGCTCAGGCAGGGCATCTCGGCCCGTGCCCTGATGGACGACACCAATCTTCTCAAGAAGCTCGAAGGCCGGGCCAAGTTGCAGATGAACTCGGTTCATGCCATCGGCGCCTCGCTAGCCGCTGGCCTGGGCTGCGCCATTGGCACCAAGCTGTTCATGTACGAGCATATCGAGAGCGGCCTGCTGCATTATCGTCCGATCGTCGAACCGGAATTGTCGCGCACGCTCTATGTCTGCGAGATGGCCGACCGCCCGGCGACCTATGCGCTGGAGGCCGTCCGCAGCTTGATACTGGACCTCGTGCGCCGCTCGGTAGTAGACGGGCGCTGGGAAGCGCGAATGGTCATGCTTTAGTCCCCACAGCGGGAGCGGGTGCCAAAGGACGTTTGTTTTTGAAACCGGACACCGTAGATAATTTTTCCCGATGACGCCGCCAAAGAATCAAAAGCTCTTCTCCATCGGGTACCGCTGCGGGCGCCTGGCAAATCGTCTGATCATCTTCGCGAATTTCATCGCACTGGCGGAGGAGCGAGGGGATCACCTCATCAATTACACCTTTCACAGCTACGCCGATCTGTTTGAAGCCACGCGCGCCAACGTCCACTGCGCGTATCCGATACCGCGGCGGAAAAGCTGGCTGGACCGGATTCCCGGCGTCGGCGCGATCATCCGCAAGACGCGCATTTTCTATCACGTCACCCGCTATGCCAGCGTGCTGATTGATCGCTTTCCGGTTTTTGGCCGGAAGGTTGTCGCGTTGCGTGAAACCAAAGGTCAATTCATCACCTATCTGGACAGCCCAGACGTTCAGGAGAAAATCCGCCCGGCTAGAATCGTTTTCGTGTATGACTGGCGGTTTCGCGCACCGCATCTGGTGCAGAAGCATGGCGACAAGATCCGCGCCTATTTCCGGCCGTTGGCGACGCTTGAGAAAGCGAGCCGCGAAGCCGTGGAGCCATTACGGCGCAATGCCGACATCGTCATTGGCGTTCACGTTCGCCACGGCGATTATCGCGGCTGGAAGGGTGGCAAATATTTTTATCCAGTCGAATGTTACGCTGCATGGATGCGCGACCTCGTGACGCTATTTCCCGGCCGCCGGGTATCTTTTCTGGTCTGCAGCGACGAACGGCGCAACGCCGGGGAATTTCCCGGCCTGACGGTCGGGTTCGGCACCAAATCTCCCGTGAGCGATCTTTTCGCGCTTTCCCGCTGCGACTACATCATCGGCACCAAGAGCACCTTTCCGCAGTGGGCCTCGTTTTATGGCGAAAAACCGCTGCTGCAAATTTTGGACCGCAATGCTTCGGTCAAAGTGGAAGATTTCCGCGTCTGTTATCTGGATTGGGACTGAAATGAACCTGGAATCCATGACGGCTCATTCGACCCGGTTCATTCCCGCGCGTCATTCGGCAGCCATGGAACTGCGTCCGCCGTTTAGCGCCATCAGGTGTTTCGCGCGTTCGAGGCTGGCTGGCCGCTCGTTGCGGTAGCGTTCGCCGATCTCCATCATCAGGACCGTTCCCGGCAGGAACTCCAATTCACTGAAAATCTCTTCCCAGGCAATGTCGCCCCAGCCGAGCGGCATGTGCAGGTCGCCCAGGCCCAGCGCGACCGCTTCCTGCAGAAAATGGGGTTTGTAAGAGCCCTGCGGACGGCCGAAGGAATCGTGGACGTGCAGATGCCCGGCCACCGGGGCCATGGCGCGGATCTGCTCGCGGAAGTTCAGCCCGCGATAGGTCGCTTCGAGATAGGCATGGCTGAAATCGATCAGCGAGACCAGATTGGGATGATTGACGGCCCTGACGGTCTCGGCCACCTCCGCGGGCGTCTGCCGGTATTGCCCCGGTTCCGCGGTGAAGATGTTCTCCAGCGCGACGCGCACGCCATAAGGCCTGGCGAATTCCGCCAGTTCGGACAGAGCCTCGCGCTCGCGCCGGTCCGCATCCGCTCGCAGGAGAGGCTGGTCGGCGCGCAGGAAGCCGCCGTGCTGAACCAGGATACGGGCGTCGATCCGGTCGCAGACCTCGACCAGCGCCTTGGCCGCCTCCAGCTGGTACCTGCAGGTCGCGGGATCCATGAAGTTGGAGGAGACGAGGCCATGGACCGTGTAACGGAAGGGAAACCCGCTGGTCAACGCGACGAGCCGGTCCGCCCTCTCCTTGATGACGCGGCCGCCAGCGACAAGATCGATGCTGGTCACCGCTAGCTCGACGGTGTCGACACCGATACTTTCGAGCCGGCGAAGATCGGCTTCGAGACTGTCCAGCTCGCCGTCGCGAGACTGCGCGTTGAAGCCGGTTGCGATAAGATTGCTCATTTGCTTGTCTCCGGGTTGGGCCAGATTGGCATTGTCGTTATGCGGCCGATCCGCGTGATCAGGCCGGGTTGGCTTCGAGCGGCGCGGCCGTCCTCATGGCGGAGCGCAAGGCGATGGCGAGGTCGGGACGGTCCGATGTCAGGCGGCCGATCCGCCGATCCAGCCAGTGGCGGATTCCTGCCTCCTCATTCACTGTCCACACGCAAAGCCGGTCTAGCGGCAGCGCGGCACGGACCAGTTCCCATTGCGCCTCCATCAGCTCGTGATGGATGGCGACGATGTCCACGAGGCCGTCGACGCGAGCAAGGAATGCCGCCAGGCCACCCTGTCTCTCGGCCCAATCCGCATTGACGGAGACGAGGCGCGCGACCTGCGGCGCATGGCGCCGGCAGTCCTCCAGCACCGAAATGTCGAAGGATGTCAGATGCGTCCTGTCCTCGACGCCGAACCGCCGAAGCTCCTCGGCGACGCGCCGGGCAATGTCGGGATAGGGCGTGCCGGTTTCGTCGGTCTTGATCTCGACATGCAGGTCCGGCCCGTCTTTGGCGGAAAGCGCGGCCAGCACGTCCGCCAATGTCGGGATAGTTTCGTCCGTACCTTTCAACCTTACGCCTGGCCGCGCCTGCGCGCCTGCCCGCTCTTCGGACGTCAGCTTCCGCACCGGTCCAAATCCCTCCGTCGTGCGTTCGAGCGTCGCGTCATGGATGACCACGAGCTCGCCCGACTCGGTCAGATGGACGTCGAATTCGATGGCGTCGACGCCGAGCTTCAGCGTGTTGCGGAAGCCGGCAAGCGAGTTCTCGGGCCACAGATTGCGGGCGCCGCGATGGCCGGTGATCAACGTCATGCCAGTGATCGAAGTCATGGAAGTCTCCTCGAATTGCTGGAACATCTTCACCGCACCGTCGGATCGAGCCTGTCGCGCAGCCAGTCTCCGACCAGCGAGATCGAAAGCGTGGTGAGCATGATGACGGCGGCGGGCGCCAGCATGATCCACGGCGCGCGGGTCAGATATTCACGGCCGAAGCCGACCATATTGCCAAGGCTGGTCGCCGGCGGCTGGACGCCAAGGCCGAGGAAGGACAGCCCGCTTTCCATCAGGATGATCTCGGGAAAGGTCAACGTCATCGAAACGATCAGCGTCGAGGCGACATTGGGCAGGATGTGGCTGAGATAAACCCGCGCCGGCGTGGCGCCGAGCTGCACCACCGAGGCCGCATAGCCCTGCGCGCCTGCCGAGATCGCGAGGCCCCGCGCGATGCGCGCATAGCGCTCCCAGCCGTAGAAGCCCATCAGGCAGACCAGCAGCACCATGGAGGAGCCGAAGAAGGCCAGCACCGCCAGCGACATGATGAGAAACGGCAGAGCCGCCTGGAAATCCGCCAGCGCCAGCACCAGATGCTCGACGAAACCGCGGAACTGCGCGGCGGCGAAGCCGAGCGCCGTGCCGAATACGGCCGAAAGGAGCGTCGCCCCGAACGCGATGACGAGCGAAAGGCGGATCGACTGGATGAGGCGCGAAAGCACGTCGCGGCCCAGTTCGTCGGTGCCCAGCAAATGCTTCAGCGTGCCGGGTTGCGAAAGTCGGCTGGTGAGATCCATCTGCGTGATGCCGTAGGGGCGGATGCTGTCGGCGAAGATGGCGACCAGCACCATGGCGACCAGCCACAGGATTCCCAAGCCGACGCTCAGCGGCACGTTGCGGCGGATGGACGACAGGAAACCGGCCCGTTGCCTCGCGTTTGGCCGTGTGGTCGCCGGATAGATCGAAGCCATGCCGGTTCTCCTCAGTGGCTCGCATGCGAGCGCAAGCGTGGGTCGAGCCAGCCGTAGAGCAGGTCGACGACCAGGTTCGACACCACCATGGTGGCCGCGACGATAAGCAGGATGCACTGCACGACGGCGAGGTCGCGGTTGCTGACCGAGACAATCAGCAACCTGCCGATGCCCGGCCACGAAAAGATCGATTCCACCACCACCGCGCCCGCGATCAGCGAGCCGACCATAAAGCCGACGATGGTGACGATCGGCACGGCTGCGTTGGGCAGCGCATGGCTCCACACCACGTCGCGCCATTTCACCCCTTGGCGGAAGCCGTGCGGATATAGGGCTGGCCCATCACCTCGATCATGGCGCTGCGCGAGAAACGAGCGAGTATGCCTACGCCGCCTACGCTCATGGTGAGCGTGGGCAGGATGCCGTGCACCCATGTCCCCTGGCCGCCGGAAGGCAACACGCCCAGCGTCACCGAAAAGATCAGCACCAGCACCAGGCCCATGACAAAGGACGGAATGGTGAAGCCCAGGATCGCCAGCAGGATCACACCGCGGTCGGCGAAGCTTTGGCGGTGCAGCGCCGCATAGACGCCGGCCGGAATTCCGATCAGCAGCTTCAGGACGAGCGCCGGAACGGTCAGCTGCAGCGTGGCCGGCACGCGCTCCAGCACCAGTTGCAGCGCGGGAGCCTTGTCGCGCATCGACACGCCGAAATCGCCGGTGAAGATCGATTTGAGGTAAGCCAGGTACTGAATCCACAGCGGCTGGTCGAGACCCCACGATCTGCGGAACGCCTCGATGACATCTTGCGGCACGTCCGGCCCCAACATCACCTCGGCCGGATCCCCCGACATGCGCAGCACGACGAAGGCGAAGGTCATCACGGCAAGGATGGTGATGACGGCTCTCATAACGCGCACGAGAACGAAACGGATCATGGCGGGCTCCGTCAGGCCGCCATTGCGGCGTTGTCCGCCACGACATGGCAGGCGGCCGTGCGCCCCTTCTCGATCTGGCGCAGCGGCGGCGTAATGGTGCGGCAGGTGTCGCGCGCGACGGGGCAGCGGGGATGGAAGGCACAGCCCGACGGGCGTGCGGCCGGATTGGGCGGTTCGCCCTGGAGGATGACACGCCCCTCCAGCTTCTTGCCGGGGATCGGCATGCTGGAAACCAGCGCCTTGGTGTAGGGATGCCGGGGCGACTGGAAAATCACGTCGGAGGAAGCTTCTTCCACGATCCTGCCGAGATACATGACGGCGACGCGGTCGGCCAGGTTGCGCACGACCTTCAGGTCATGGCTGATGAAGATCATGGCGATGCCGTTCTCTTCCTGCAGGTCGCGCAGCATGTTCACCACCTGCGCCTGGATCGACACGTCAAGCGCGGAGACCGGCTCGTCGCACACCAGGAGCTTGGGCCGGGCCGCAAGCGCCCGCGCGATCACCGCCCGCTGGCGCTGCCCGCCGGAAAGCTCATGCGGATAACGGCCGGCCTGGTCGGGGCGCAGGCCGACGGCCGCCATCAATTCCTCGACGCGCCCGGCGCGGCTTTCTCTCGCCCCGACTCGATGGATGTCCAGCGGTTCGCCGATCTGGGTCGCAATCGTCTGCCGGCGGTCGAGTGCGGCAAGCGGGTCCTGATAGACAAGCTGCATTTTCGCGCGCAGCGCCCGCCACTGCGGCATGCCAAGCCTCGGCATCTTCTGCCCTTCGAAGCGCACCTCGCCGCCCTGGGCCGGATCGATGCCGAGCAGCATTCGTCCGAGCGTCGACTTTCCGGAACCGGACTCCCCGACAATACCCAGCGTTTCGCCAGGGAATACCGATAGCGAAACATCCTCGACGGCGCGAACAAAGGTGCGGCGGGAGAAGGGTCCGTGCCGCAGCGCGTAAACGCGTACGAGCTTTTCTGCCTCGATCAGCGGCGTCATTGCAGCAGATCTTCAGCGACTTTGCGTTCGGCCCCGCCGGCTGCGGCCGGCTCGATCGGGTGCGCGCAGGCGAGCTTTCGGCCGTCCTTTTGCGGCAGGAAGGAGGGCGGCGACGTCTCGCAGAAAGCGGTTGTGCGCGAGCAGCGCGGCGCGAAGGCACAGCCCGGCGGCAGGTTGTTCGGGTTCGGCACCGTGCCCGGTATCGGGATCAGCCGCCTTCGGGGGCCATCGAGGCGCGGGATCGCGTCGAACAGGCCGCGCGTATAGGGATGACGAGGGCTGGAAAACAGCTGCGCGACCGAACCCTCTTCCACGATGCGGCCCGCATACATCACGCATACGCGCTCGCAGACCTGCGACACCGCGCCGAGATCATGGCTGATGAACACCAGCGCCATGCCGGTCTCGGCCTGCAGCCGGATCAGGAGATCGAGAATCTGGGCCTGGATGGTCGCATCGAGCGCGGTGGTCGGCTCATCCGCGATCAACAGGTCCGGTTCTCCCGCCAGCGCCATGGCGATCATCAGCCGCTGGCATTGGCCGCCGGAAAATTCATGCGTGTAGAGATCGAAACGGCCACGGGCGTCGGGAATGCCGACCATGTCCATCAGCCTCAGCGCCTCGATCTTCGCTGCCTCGCCCTGCAGTCTCCGATGAATGGCCAGCGCCTCGGTAATCTGGCGGCCGATCGACAGGACGGGGTTGAGGGAGCTCGACGGGTCCTGGAAGATCATGGCGATCCGCCCGCCCCGCACCTGCTCCAGCGTGCTGCGCGGGCTGCCGCAAAGCTCGCGGCCCTCGAGGCGCACCGAACCGGTCACGCTAGCCTTGCCGGGCAGCAGGCCGAGCGCCGCCAGCCATGTGACCGACTTGCCGCATCCTGATTCCCCGACGAGGCCGAGCGCCTCGCCGCGTGCAACATCGAGGTCGATGCCGTGCAGCACCTGAACGCCGTCGAAGGCGACTTTCAGGTTGCGCAGTTCCACCAGGTTGGCCATCGCCGCTGTCATCGCCATCCGCTTCCGCTCTGTCCGGACCTATGCCCGAAGGACATCATGAAAAGAAAATGCTCCGGCAGGGCGTTTCCCTGCCGGAGCCGGTTTCGTGGCGAATGGTCAGCTTGCCCAGTTGGAAGAGCGGAAATCCATGGCGAAGGCAGGCGCGGCCTTCCACTTCAGCGACGACTTCATGCCGGTGAACACCGCATTTTGGTGAAGGATCTGATAGACTGGATCTTCCCGCTCGCAGATTTCCAGCATGCGGGCGAAGGCCTTCTTACGGGCGGCGTGATCGGTCGAGGTTTCCATAATGACGGAAAGCTCGTTCATCTCGGCATTGGTCCAGTCCTTCTTTTGCTGGACTTCGCCATTCGGGCCGAATTGCGTGACCATTGGCGTGATCGGGTCGTTGATCGAGTTCCCCGCGGACCAGTCGCGCACGCCCTTGACCCCCGCCGGATCGTGGATCTGGCCCCAGTTTTCCTTCATCTCGATCTGCACGTTCAAGCCAACCTGGCTCCACATCTCGACCATGATCTGCGCGTTCGCGGTCTGGTTGGTGTAGTAGTTGTTGAGCAGGCGGTAGGGGATAGCGTCGCCCTTGTAGCTGGCCTGCTTCAGCAGGTCGCGCGCCAGTTCCGGATTGTATTCCGGAGGAGCCCAGTCCTTGATGAACATCTCGCCATAGGAGTCGAACTGCAGGCCGGCCGGGATCACGGTCTGACCGGCCCACAGCGCTTCCACGATCGCCTTGCGGTCGATCGAATGGGTCATGGCGCGGCGCACCAGCGGATCCGCCAGGATCGGGTTCTGGACGTTGAAGACGGATACGCGGTGATTCCAGATGGTCGAATTCTGGATTTCGAAGCCCTGCGTGGCCTGGATCGCGGGTATCTGGTCCGGAGGCAGGTCGCAGGCGAAATCGTATTCGCCCGACAGAAGACCGTTAACGCGGGAAGCGACTTCCGGCACCTCCACGAAGCGTATCTGCTCAAGCGGCGGGCGACCGCCCCAATAGTCGTCGAAGGCCACGAGCGTGAGCGACACGTCCGGCTTGAACTCGCCAACCATATAGGGGCCGGTGGTGACCGGCTTGCGCGCCCAGTCGACATAGCTCGCCGCCTCGTCCCAGGCACGGCGGTTGGCGATCTGGCTGCCGAAGGCATAGAGGCGGCCTTCCAGCGTCACATCCGACGTCGCGTTGTGGAAGCGGACAGTATATTTGTCGACGGCCTCAACGCCTGCGAGCGCGGGCCAGAGGCGGCGGCTGATGCCAGGTATCGTGGCGGGCAGTTCCTTGGCGGTTGTCGGCTTGTGGTCGTCCTCGAAGATAGTCTTGCCGCCGACCGGCTGGGTGTCGCCGAAAACGCGCTGGGCCGAGAAGCTGAACACCACGTCGGCGGCGGTCAGCTCGTCGCCATTGTGGAATTTCACGCCCTGCCGGAGCTTCAGTTCGAGCGTCTTGTCGTCGATGCGTTTCCACTCGGTGGCGAGGCCGGGAACCGGGCCCTGGTTGCCCATCCAGTTGCGCAGAATCAGTCCTTCCCAGAAATTGGGGAAGAACACCCGCTCGCCGACATTGGATTGCTCGTTCCATATGTCGAGCGTGTTGTTGTTGGTGATCTTCTGCACGGCGATGGTGACGGACGGGCGCGCGCCCTGGCCGATCGCAAAGCGCGGCAGCACCATGCTGCCTGCGGTTGCGCCGAGGATACCAAGCGCGCCGCGCCGAGTGAGTGAAAACATCGGAATCTCCTTCTGCGGGAATGGCAAGTCGTGGCCAAAGCAATCCGACCGGTTTTATGTTCTGCACTATGTCTGTTTCGTAATGACTAGATGAATTATTTGTGACAATCCGCAAGTTACGTACTTTTTTACAAAAGTATCATATTACTATATTCTAAATATGTATGGAAAATCCTGCCCATATTCAGAGCACTAAGCCATGTTGATCTATTCTTTTTGAATCTGCTATTCGGCTAAAATGGTCATAACTTCCTTGCTGACATCGACCAGTCAGCCGGAAACAGGTCGCCGGGATTCTTAAGTTACAAATGCTACACCAATGTGACGTTTGTAACCGAAAGCAGCCAAGGCGGGGGAGGAGGAGAGCGCATGGACCAGCAGGAGCTGATGATCAGGGCCGCATGGCTCTATCATGTGGAGGGTTTGACGCAGGCTGAGATCGGCGAGCGGATGCATCTCACCCGCCGCAGGGTCAACGAGTTTCTCGCCGCGGCACTCGAGGAAGGGATCGTGCGTATAGGCTTCAGTTCGCCGCTTGCCGCCAATATCGAACTCGAGGCCGAATTGCGAAGCCGGTTTGGACTGCGGGATGCCGTGGTGGTGCCGACACCGGGCGATCCCCGGCTGGTGCATTCAGTCATCGGGCGGGGTGCGGCCGCCTATCTGGACCGGCTGATTCAAAGCCGCAAGCCTGCCTCCATCGGTGTCGGTTGGGGAAGAGACGTTGCGGGAAACCGTGCGGCAAATGACGGCCGTCAGCGAGCTGCGGATGGAGGTTCGCTCCATGATGGGCGGACTGACGCGCGGCTCGGAGATCAACACATTCGAGATCGTCCGCGGCTTCGCCCAGGTCCTGGGCGCGCAATGCCGCTATTTCGCCGCCCCGATTTACGCCGAGAGCCCGCAATCGCGCGAGACGATCATTTCCCAGTCGGTGTTCCAGAGGATATTCCACCGCACCTACGATGTGGATGTCTCCTATCTGAGCGTGGGAGACGTATCCCGGCAGTCGCTCCAGGTGCGCTACGGCCTGCCGGAGGGAACGGATGCGCGCGATCTCATCGCCGCCGGCGCCGTCGGCGACCTCCTGGGCCGCTACCTCGATGCCGAAGGGCAAGCCGGTGGACCACCCTCTCAACCGCCAGGTGCTTTCGCCGGAGCTCGACGACTACCGCAATATCCCCTGTCGCATCATTGCCTCGGGCGGGACGCACAAACGTGCCATTCTTCTGGCTGTGGCGCGGACCGGGCTAGCGACGGTCATCGTGACGGATGCCGACAGCGCAAGAACCATGCTTGAATCGATGCCGATAGGCTCGGCATCGCAAGACCTGCAGCCTTAGAACCACCGCCGCTCAGGCTCGGAACTCTTTGCAATCACGATGCCGAGAAGAACACCGAGCACGCCGCCGAGCACCATCGCCGAAGAGATTGTGCCTGGGTTCTGCTGAACCGTCTCAGACACGGTGTGCGCCTGGCTACGCAACTGCCGGGCTGCACGCGAGGCCCTGTCGGCGGCGCTATCGTACCAGCCCTGTGCCTCCTCGGCCTGGTCGGAAAGGGTGCGATTTATCTTGGTGATTTCGCGGCGGAGCTCGGCGATCTGCTTCTTCATCGCCTCCTGGGCTTCATTTGCCGCCTTTGAGGCGCCTGCCATGCTGGTGGTTTCGGCCATTGGCTTTCTCCCTTTGGTGTCAAACAGGGAAACGGTCGCGGGCGCGCAGGGTTCCTTGCCTTGGCAAACCGCGACGTCGATTGCGTTACCAAGCGTCCCCCTGCACGCGCGACTGGCGGGCAATGACGCTCTCCTCGTCGGTCGCGACGACGCGTATTTCGACCTTGCTGTCCGGCCGGCTGATGATCTCCGCATGGCAGGCATTGGATGGCTCGTCGATCGCCACGCCAAGCCAATGAAGCCTTTCGCATATCGCCTTGCGAACCGGCGCCGAGTGCTCGCCAATGCCGGCGGTGAACACGAGGCATTCGAGGCCGCCCAACGTGTTGGCGAGCGCGGCGGCCTCCCTTGCGGCCCGGAACGCAAAAAGGTCTATCGCTTCGCGGGCTTGCGGGTCGTCGCTCGCTTCCAGCGTGCGCATGTCGGCGGAGATGCCGGATATTCCGAGCAGCCCGGATTTCTCATAGAGCATGTGCTGCAGAGCCTCCCCCGTGATGCCTCTTTCCAGGAGGAAATACAAAAGCACGCCCGGATCGATGGCGCCGCAACGCGTGCCCATGACCAGACCGTCGAGGGCGGAAAAGCCCATCGTCGTATCGACGCTTCTGCCGTCGCGCATGGCACACAGGCTCGCTCCGTTGCCAAGATGAGCGACGATCGTCCGCTTCGCGGCGAGAGCGGGCGATATCTCCTTGAGCCGCCCGGCGACGTATTCGTAGGAAAGACCATGAAACCCGTAGCGGCGGATCCCTTCCGCATCGTATTTGCGCGGCAGCGCGAAACGGCTCACGATCGGATCGATCGTCTGATGGAAGGCTGTGTCGAAGCATCCGACCTGAGGCAGATCCGGCCGCAGCGCTGCGAGTTCCCGGATCGGCGCGAGACTGCGAGGCTGGTGCAGCGGAGCAAGCGGCGTCAGCCTGTCCAAAGCCTCGATCACGGCAGGCGTCAGACGGACGGGTTCGACGAACTCGCGCCCGCCATGCACGATGCGATGGCCGGCCGACACCAGCTTCCGGCCGCCAAGTTCGCTCTCGATCCAGTCGAGCAACGCGCCGATACCCGCATTGCCTGCGACTCCGGCAAGCAGCCGATCGCACTGCACTGTTCCGTCGGCCGCTTTCGCACTGAGCCTCGGCGCATCGCCCAGATCGAGCGCACCACGCGAGACGAGTTGCAGTTCCGCGGACGGTTCAAGGTCGTAAAGTCCGAACTTGATGCTGGACGAGCCGGCGTTCAGTGCAAGAACTGCGTGCCGCATCAATCGCCGGCCTCCGTCGCGCCGTTGTAGGCCCAGTTCCACTGCTGAATCTCGGGCATGTCTTCGCCGTACTCGCGGACATAAGCCTTGTGTTCGGCAAGCTTCCCGTGAAGTTCGGCGGCAAGGTTTTTCGCCCGCTCAGTGAGACCCGGCACGCGTTCGATCGCGGCGAGCGCCAAGTGGTAGCGGTCGAGCTCATTGAGCACGGCCATGTCGAATGGCGTCGTCGTGGTGCCTTCCTCGCGAAAGCCGTGCACATGCATGTTGTCATGGTTGGCGCGTCGGTAGGTCAGGCGGTGGATGAGGTAGGGATAGCCGTGATAGGCGAAGATGACCGGCCTGGTTTTGGTGAACAGCGCGTCGAAATCCTCATCGGCGAGGCCATGCGGATGCTCTGAATTCGACTGCAGCGTCATCAGATCGACCACGTTGACGACGCGAACCTTCAGGTCCGGAAGCGCCGAACGCAGAATGTCCGTGGCGGCGAGCGTCTCCAGTGTCGGCACGTCGCCGGCGCAGGCCATGACCACATCCGGATCCTCGCCCTTGGCAACCGTCCCGGCCCACTCCCAGATCCCCGCGCCCGCCCGGCAGTGCGTTTCCGCCTCTTCAGCAGACAGCCATTGCGGCGCTGGCTGCTTGCCGGCGGTGATCACGTTGATGCGGTTGTAGGTTCTCAGGCAATGGTCGGCGATCCAGAGCAGCGTGTTGGCATCCGGCGGGAAATAGAGCCTGACCGTATCGGCCTTCTTGTTGGCGACGAAATCGGCGAAGCCCGGATCTTGGTGGCTGAAGCCGTTGTGATCCTGCCGCCAGACATGGGAGGTCAGCAGGTAATTGAGTGAAGCGATCGGCTTGCGCCAGGTGCACTCTCTGGACGTCTTCAGCCATTTCGCATGCTGGTTGACCATGGAATCGACGATGTGGATGAACGCCTCGTAACAGGAGAACAGGCCATGGCGGCCGGTCAGCAGATAGCCCTCCAGCCAACCCTGGCAGAGATGCTCGCTGAGCACCTCCATGACGCGGCCGTCACGGGAAAGCTGGACGTCATAGGGCTCGATCCGCTGCATCCAGACCCGGTTCGTAACCTCGAACACGTCGTCAAGGCGGTTGGAGGACGTCTCATCCGGTCCCATTAGCCGGAAATTCCGGGCCTCCGCATTCAGGCGTATCACGTCGCGGAGATAGCTTCCGAGTATCCGCGTCGCCTCGGCTTTGGCACCGCCCGGACGCGGCACATCGAGCGCCAGGCTTTTCCAATCGGGAAGCACGAGGTCGCGCTTCAGCAATCCGCCATTGGCATATGGGGTTGCGCCCATGCGCTTAAGCCCTGTCGGCGCAAGCGCCGCCAGGTCTGGGAGCAGGCGCCCCCCTTTGTCGAACAGCTTTTCCGGTTCGTAACTCCGCATCCAGTCTTCGAGGATCTTGCGATGCGCCTCGTTGCCGCGAGCGTTCGACACCGGCACTTGATGCGAGCGCCAAAAATCCTCGACCTTCTTGCCATCGACCTCCTTCGGTCCGGTCCAGCCCTTCGGGCTGCGCAGCACGATCATCGGCCACAGCGGACGCTCTCCCCGCCAGCCCCGAGCACGGGCGTGCTCTTGGATGGAGCGGATCCGATCGAGCACCGTATCGAGCTTCGTGGCCATCGCCCGATGCATGGGAACAGGCTCATGACCTTCGACGAAGAACGGTTCGTAGCCGTAGCCGGCGAACAGGCTTCGCAACTCCCCGTCATCCATACGGGCGAGGATCGTCGGATTGGCGATCTTGTAGCCGTTGAGATGCAGGATCGGCAGGACGGCGCCGTCGGATGCCGGGTTCAGGAACTTGTTGGAGTGCCATGCCGCCGCGAGCGGGCCGGTCTCCGCTTCACCGTCGCCGACGACGCAGGCGACCACCAGATCGGGATTGTCGAAGGCCGCGCCGAAAGCATGGACCAGTGCATATCCCAGTTCTCCGCCCTCATGGATCGAGCCGGGCGTTTCGGGCGCCACATGGCTGGGCACTCCGCCAGGGAAGGAGAATTGCCGGAAGAGTTTTCTTAGACCGTCTTCGCCCTCGCCGATTTCGGGATAGATCTCGCTGTAGGTGCCCTCGAGCCACGTGTTCGCGACCATCGCCGGGCCGCCATGGCCTGGTCCGCAGATAAACAGGACATCGAGACTGCGTTCACGGATGACGCGGTTCAGATGGACATAGATGAAATTGAGGCCAGGTGTCGTGCCCCAATGGCCGAGCAGCCGCGGCTTGACGTGCTCGGCTTTTAGGGGCTCGCGCAGGAGCGGATTGTCGAGCAGATAGATCTGGCCAACCGAAAGGTAGTTCGCGGCGCGCCAGTAGCGGTTCATGAGATCGACCTGGTCAAGGCCGATTTCCGGTGTTGTCTTGTGAGCCTCGTCGTTCATGGAAACGTCTCCAGAATGCATTCGCCCATCGATAGATAGAAGCGGCGTCGCACCGGACAAATGATCTGCATCAAAATAGGTTGCGGCCGCTAGACCGTGGCATTGAAGCCAGCGAGCATGATGAGCGTGCCTCGGCAAGCATATCTGCCGGGCAAAGGGTGGAGGAACCTTGACGCTTGCCGGTGGTTAAGGAGACGGGCGGAGACCACGAACCGCCGGAGGAGCCAGGATGCTCGATCTTTCCCATGCACGCGACCGAATGGTCGATATCCACATCAGCCGCCGTGGCATCCAAGATCGCGAGGTGCTGAAAGCGATGCGTGAGGTTCCGCGCGAGGCTTTCGTCCAACCTGGCTTTGAAGAATTCGCCTACGAAGACGGACCGTTGCCGATCGCCGACGGCCAGACGATATCGCAACCCTATATCGTCGCCCTGATGATCGAGATGGCAGAGATCGGACCGAGCGACCACGTCCTGGAGGTCGGCACCGGCTCGGGTTATGCGGCTGCCGTGATGAGCCGGATCGCCGAACGAGTCTACACGATCGAGCGCCACGCCGGGCTGGCCGAAACGGCAAGACAGCGGCTCGAAGGGCTTGGCTATGACAATATCGAAGTCCGCACCGGCGATGGCACCAAAGGCTGGCCAGACGCGGCGCCCTTCGACGCCATTCTGGTGGCGGCCGGCGGACCCGGTGCGCCGCTTGCGCTACAGGAACAGCTCGACGTCGGCGGCAGGCTCGTCATCCCGGTCGGCGACGAGCCACACGACCAGCGCCTTCTCAAGGTCACCCGAACCGGCGCTGCAACTTACAGCGAGGAGGATTTCGGCGGCGTGCGGTTTGTCCCGCTCATCGGCGAGCAGGGCTGGCCCGAGAACGGCAGCCCTATCGTGACCGATCGTCCATCCGGACGCGCGCGCACACGCAGCCTGCCGGAGATGATCGCGGCAGCGGCCGAACCGCTGCCGGATTTCGACGATCCGGCGTTCGGCGAATTGTTCGACCGGTTTGGCGAACGGCGCGTCGTCCTGCTCGGTGAGGCGAGCCACGGTACGTCGGAGTTCTACCAGGCCCGCGCGGCGATCACCCGCAGGCTCATCGAAAAACACGGCTTCACCATCGTCGCTGTGGAGGCTGACTGGCCCGATGCCGCGGCGATCGACCGCTATGTCCGCCATCGGCCGTCACCGGCCAACGTCGATCCGCCATTCCAGCGGTTTCCCACTTGGATGTGGCGCAACACGGATGTTGCGGCGTTCGTCGACTGGATGCGGCACCACAATGAACGGATCAGGATATCGTCCCGACTGGCGGGCTTTTACGGCCTCGACATCTACAACATGAGCGGATCGATCGCCGCGGTTCTGCAATATCTCGACAGGGTCGATCCGCAGGCAGCAAGCATCGCACGTGAACGCTATGGCTGCCTGACGCCTTGGCAAAACGAACCGTCCACCTACGGCCGTGTCGCGCTCACCTCCGGCTACGAGAAATGTGAGAAGGCCGTGCTTGAACAATGCCGCGAACTGCTTGCCAAGCAGCTCGATTATGCGCAGCAGGACGGCGCCGACTTCCTAGACGCCACCCAGAATGCGCGGCTGATCGCTTCGGCGGAACGCTACTATCGAATCATGTACTACGGCGGCGCGCAGTCCTGGAACCTGCGCGATACCCATATGTTCGAGACGCTCGAACATCTGCTCGAAGCTCGCGGGCCGAACGCCAAGGCCGTGGTATGGGCGCATAATTCCCATATCGGAGATGCCCGCTACACCGAGATGGGGATTGTCAGGGACGAAGTGAACATCGGCCAGCTCTGCCGCCAGCGTTTCGGTGACGAGGCGGCCCTGATCGGGCTCGGTACGCATTCCGGGACGGTAGCCGCGGCCTCCGACTGGGACGGCGAGATGGAAATCAAGCGGGTGCGGCCTTCCCATAGCGATAGCTACGAGCGGCTTTGCCATGACTGCGGCGTCTCGCGTTTCCTGCTCGACATCAAGCGCGACGATGCGCTGCGCGAGCGGCTTCTGGAGCATCGGCTGGAGCGCTTCATCGGCGTGATCTATCGACCGGAAACCGAACTGCGCAGCCACTATGCGGACGTCTCTCTTGCCCAGCAATTCGACGCGTTCGTCTGGTTTGACGAAACCGCCGCGGTAACGCAGCTCGGGCCGGAGCATGTGGGAACGGGCGTTCCCGACACCTATCCGTTCGGGCTTTAGCCGCCTCTTGGGCAGGGCCGCAACAAGGCGAGTTTCGGCGGAACATTCATCGTGCAGTGCTGTTTCTGGAACAGGACCCTTTTCGAAGGAGTTGTGCCGTGAGCGGAACCAAACATCCAAAGTGAAAAAAGCCGAGCGACGCCGATCTGAGGAACAATCCCGGTATCGGGACCTCCAAAGGCATGATCAAGGAAGGCGACGAGCTCGAACTCGAAGGCGAAAACACGATCGAGGGCGACGTCGAGAACGACACCAACGCCCTTGGCGGGATCAACCCAAGGCGAAAAATGCGGACGAACAAGTAGTGTCGCTGCGCATCCCTCGGCGCCATTTACTCCGCAAAAAGTGTCGCGGTGACAGCAATCGAGATCAGGCTCAGCATCGCCAAGCCTGCCCTGGCGACATGTGAAGCCTCCCAAACATTGCGCAAGTCTTTCCAGTCGCCGGTTTGCTTTCGAGAGAACGTTGAAAAAAATGCCGCGGCTGATTTCGGCACCGCGACATCCTGCACCCAGAAATTGTTGACGGGATGCGTGACCAGCCAATAGGTCGCATGTTCCGCCACCAGGAAGACAAGGGCCGCCAAAGTCCACCAGAATCGAGCGCTTGGATACGGCGTCAGGTAGAGCAGGATGGCGAGGGCGATGATGCCGCCGATCTCGGCAAACCCGCCGATCGTGAAGCCGGGATAGTAGATCGCCTGCACGGATTTGTGGCCTCCTTGAGGCGCAACTTGCCGGGCAATTCCAACGCGTGCGCGAGCGAGAGCGCCATCGTGATGGCAATCAGAAGAAGGGTGACAATCATGAACACGCGCATGTTGCTATTCCCTGAACCGCACCTCCGCAGTACGCGCGTACATAGAGTGATCGGCAACCCGGTAAAGGTGGTGGAGGCGCTGCATGTCGCCAACGCCGCTGGCATTTGAACCGCCGAATTTTTCATCCGGACGCCCGTCCGAGCCATCGGCCTTCACCGCACGGCCAAGACAGTCGGGAACCTTCATTCGGCACGATGGTTGTCACTTCGTGAAGCAAGATTCGGGGAGTGTCCCATGACCGATCCTGATCCCGATCCGAACAATCCCGTGCCGATACCGGACAATCCCAATCCCGAGCCTGCCCGGCCGCCCGCCCCGCCGGAAACACCGCCGGATGTGCCTCCGGGCGTTCCTCCGCCTTCGCCTGATCCCATTCCCGCTCCGCAAAAGCAGCCTGTCGAAGTTCCTCCCGATACACCATCCGAGATTCCGACGGAACCGACATTCCCGGGTCCCACGGCCAATGCATATCGCCCAAAAAGTGCTTAGCGGTTTTGGGAAATACGATGGTCAACAAAGTCTGGTCACGACAGAACTGGCTGACGCATGGCGAAACTGCGCGGACCCTGCAGCGATTGGCTTTAGAACGACGACGTCGCGGGCTATCCCCGGTTTTGGTCATTCCCCGATCTGGCTGGTCGAACGTTCGTTGAGCATCTCGCCCGTTTGCGCATCGATCGCCGCCAGGCTGACCTCATAGCCCCACAGGCTGCGGATATGGCGCATGGCGGCGTCGCGGTTGGCCTCCTCCAGCATGATGCCGTCCTTCACCTTGTGCTCCAGTCGCAACTGTCGGTCGCCGAGAAGATCCACATCCACCACCTGAATATCCGGCCGGCTCGCGCCGATGTCGTAGCTGTGGGCGAGCCCGGCGCGTATCTTTTCGTAGCCACGCTCATTGTGTATCGATGAGACTTCGTAATGCGGTTCGCTCGCGGCATCGGCCAGGATAAAGAACCGCCATTTCCGCATCAGCGCGGGGCTCAGATACTGGCGGATGAAAGACTCGTCGCGATGGTTCGCCCACGCCTCGAGCAGGGTTTCGCGCCAATTGCCGTTGCCGGCGATATCGGGGAACCAGTCACGGTCCTCGGCGGTCGGCTCAGTCGATATGCGCTGGATATCCTGCATCATGTCGAGGCCCAATGCATAAGGATTGATGCCGGAAAAACGCGGATCGTCGAAGGCCGGCTGGAAGACCACGTTCGAATGGTTGCGCAGGATTTCCAGCATCACGCCTTCGCTGATCAGGCCGCGATCGAACAGCGTGTTCATGAGCGTGTAGTGCACGAAGGTGGCGCAGCCTTCATTCATCACCTGCGTTTGCCGCTGCGGATAGAAATATTGCGCAATGACGCGGACGATCCTGACGATTTCACGCTGCCAGGGCTCCAGGACCAGGCTGTTCTTTTCCAGGAAGTAGAGCAGGTTCTCCTCGGGCAGCTTGAGCGTTTTCTTCCGCTCCGCCACGCCGGGATTCTTTTCTCCGGTATTGTCTCCGCCCTTCGAAGGCGGGAGCGTGCGCCACAGATCGTTGTAGGAGCGCTCCTCGTACTCCAGGCGCTCACGAACGCCCTCACGCTGCCGCTCCGATGACAGCTTCGGCGGCCGGTGATATCTGAACACGCCCTGTTCCATCAGCGCGTGGGCCGCATCGAGGATGGCCTCCACCGCGGCGACGCCGTGCCGCTCCTCGCAACGGGCGATGTAAGCCTTGGCGAAGTCCAGATAACTCAGGATCGCGCTGGCGTCCGTCCACTGGCGGAACAGATGATTGTTCTTGAAGAAATGATTATGGCCAAGCGCTGCATGAGCCGTCACCAGGGCCTGCAGGGCCATGGTGTTTTCCTCCATCAGGTAGACGATGCAGGGGTTGGAATTGATGACCAGCTCATAGGCGAGTCCTCGCCCGCCTTTGCGATAGAGCAATTCCTGATAGAGGAAATGCTTGCCGAATGACCAGTGACGATACATCAGCGGCATGCCGACCGAGGAATAGGCGTCGAGCATCTGCTGGGACGAGATGATCTCCATCTGCACCGGATAGACGTCGAGGTGAAGCTCTTCGATCGCGATCGCCTCGATGGCTTCATGGACACGCGACAGCGTTTTGAAATCCCAGTCTGCGTCGGAAAAGAGCAAACCGGACTTGCTGGCTTGCCTGACCATCGGCATTTCCCCTCAAGCGCTCTTCCGGACGGCTGGCTGCCTGGCGAACAGCCGGCGGAAGACCGGATAGATATCGGCTGCGGTTGCGATACGGCTCATCTCGAAATTCGGCCATTTCAGATTGACCGCGCTGTAGGCGCGCCAGAGCGAGGTCCCGTTCTCGGTGGCGCCGAAGATATGGGTCTCGCGTTCGTCGATGATCTCGACATAGGCGAAATACTGGCACAGACGCATGATCTGGCCATCCATGAGGCCTATGCAGCGCTCGGAATCGGTGGCGAAATTGTCGCCGTCCGATGCCTGGGCGGCATAGATGTTCCACTCGTTGCTGGGATAGCGTTCCTCGATGATGCGGTGCATCTCTTCGAGTGCCGTGGAGACGACGGTACCGCCGCTTTGCGTATTGTAGAAGAAAGTCTCCTCGTCCACCTCCTGCGCCTCGTGCGTATGGCGGACGAAGACGATTTCGGTGCGGTCGTAGCGCCGTTTCAGAAAGAGATGCAGCAGCACGAAGAAGCGCTTGGCCAGATCCTTCTCGCGCTCGCCCATCGAGCCGGATACGTCCATGAGACAGAACATGACGGCATTGGCATTCGGCACCGGCTGGGCGTCGAAGCGATTGAAGCGGATGTCGACGGGGTCGACATAGGCGATCCGCCTGCGGCGGCGCTCAAGTCGCTCGAGCTCTTCCTGCAACGCCGCAATGCGCTGGGGTGCCCCCGTGTTCTGGGGCTCCGCCGCCAGGATTGCGAGTTCCTTCGCAATCGCGTCAAGCTCCTCCTGCTTGGGGCGCTTGAGCGCAATCCGACGGCCATGACTGTGTCGCATCGTGCGGCCGACATTGATGTTGGTCGGGGAACCGGTCGCGGCGAAGCCGGCACGGCGTGGCTTGAAGGCAAGTATCTCCTTGAGATTGAGCTTGACCATGTCGGGAAGTTCGAGATCCTCGAAGAAGAGATCGAGCACCTCCTCGCGCGAGAGCACGAAACGAAAATCGTCTTCCGAGACCGTTTTCCCCGGAGATGATCCGCCGCTGCCCTGGCCGGGCTTGGGAACGCGGTCGCCCGGGGCGAAATGCTTATTGCCCGGCAGGACGTGCTGCCGCCTGCCGCTGTCCTTCGCATCGGTAAAACTCGGCTCGGCTGTGCCCCTCGGCATGGAGACGGCGTGCTCGCTGTCCACGTCAGCGATCCTGCCGGTGCGGATCTTGTCCCGGATGCTTCGCTTCAGCTCTTCGCGCGCGCGCCTCAGAAAGCGTTGGCGGTTGCCGAGGCTCTTGTCCTTCGGGTTCAGTCGGCGATCGATAAAGATCGGCATGGAAACATCCCGGCTGGGCTCAACCCGCCTTGTTCACCCGCATGTACCAGTCCACCAGCCGGCGGACCTGACGTTCTGTGTAACCGCGTTCGACCATCCGATGCACGAACTCGGTATGCCGTTTCTCCGTTACGCTGTCCTGCTTGGAGCCGAAGCTGATCACCGGGAGCAGATCCTCGACTTGGCCGAACATTCGCTTCTCGATGACTTCGCGCAGCTTTTCATAGCTTGTCCATGACGGGTTGCGGCCATGGTTCCTCGCCCGGGCGCGCAACGTGAACTTGACGACCTCGTTGCGGAAATCCTTGGGATTGGCAATGCCGGCCGGCTTTTCGACTTGCGACAGCTCGTTGTCCAGCACCTCGCGATTGAGGATCTGGCCGGTATCGGGGTCTTTGTAGTCCTGATCCTCGATCCAGGCGTCGGCGTAGGCGATGTAGCGGTCGAACAAATTCTGGCCGTATTCGCTGTAGGATTCCAGATAGGCCTTCTGGATTTCATGGCCGATGAACTCGGCATAGCGCGGGGAGAGCTCCGACTTTATGAAGTCGAGATAGGCGGCTTCCGTCTCCTTCGGGAACTGCTCGCGCTTGATCGCCTCCTCCAGAATGTACATCAGATGCACGGGATCGGCGGCCACTTCCTTGGTGTCATAGTTGAATGTCTGCGACAGAATCTTGAAAGCGAAGCGTGTGCTGACACCGGTCATGCCCTCGTCGACCCCGGCGGCATCGCGGTATTCCTGAACCGACTTCGCCTTGGGGTCTACATCCTTGAGGTTCTCGCCGTCATAAACGCGCATCTTCGTGTAGAGCGGCGAATTGTCGTGCTCGGCCAGACGGGTCGAAACGGTGAACCGGCTGAGAATGTCCAGCACCTCCGGAGCGCAGGCGCTGGAGGCCAACTCGCTTTCGCGCAGCAGCTTTTCGTAGATCTGCCTTTCTTCGGTGACCCGCAGGCAATATGGCACCTTGACCACCAGGATACGGTCGAGGAACGCCTCGTTGTTCTTGTTGTTCTTGAACTGCAGCCATTCCGACTCGTTGGAATGGGCCACGACGATGCCCTGATAAGGGAAGGATCCGAAGTTTTCCGTTCCGTTGTAGCTGCCCTCTTGGGTAGCGGTCAGCAGCGGATGGAGGACTTTGATCGGCGCCTTGAACATCTCGACGAACTCAAGCAACCCTTGCGTGGTCCGGTTCAGGCCGCCGCTGAAGGAATAGGCGTCCGGATCGGATTGGCTGAAATTCTCGAGTTGTCTTATGTCGACCTTGCCGACCAGGGCCGAAACGTCCTGGTTGTTCTCATCGCCTGGCTCGGTCTTGGCAATGCCGATCTGGCGCAGCCGCGAAGGCATCAGCTTCACGACGCTGAATTTGGAGATGTCACCGGACAGTTCATCGAGGCGCTTGGCCGCCCACGGCGAGATCAGGCCGTTCAGCCGGCGCCGCGCGATGCCGTATTTGTCCTCCAAGAGGTCGGCCATGCGGTCGGGATGGAAAAGCCCGAGCGGCGATTCGAAAACCGGGCTGATCTGGTCGCCGACCTTCAGCGTGTAGATCGGACGCTGCTCCATCAGCTTCTTCAGCCGCTCGGCGAGCGAGGATTTGCCGCCGCCGACAGGGCCGAGCAGATAGAGAATCTGCTTGCGTTCCTCAAGCCCTTGAGAGGCATAACGGAAATAGCCGGCGATACGCTCGATCGTGTCCTCCATGCCGTAAAACTCGGCGAAGGAGGGATACACCTTGATCGTCCTGTTCGAAAAAATGCGGCCGAGCCGCTCATCCATGCTGGTGTCGATCAGGGTGGGCTCGCCGATCGCCTCGACCATCCGTTCAGGCGCCGAAGCATACATCGATTTATCCTCGCGGCAGGCGAGGAGATATTGCTGGATGCTTATCTCCTCCTGCGCCGCATTCGTGTAAATCTCCGAAAACAGATCGAAGACGTCGGATTGGTTCTCACGCATGGTATCCTCGCCCCGGCCGGTCTGGTTGCTGTCGCCTCTTCATTCAACTGTCGGAAAGCCTTTGCGGTTCCCTCTCATCACGTAGTGCGTCTGCGACCGGATGTTAGGGGTCCAGACAGATATCGTCAAAGGAAACCAGCCAGCGAATGACTCGCAGACTGGAACATTTCCAAGAGATGTCCATTCCTCCATCAGCGTGCTTGCCGAGCAGCAAGTCCGCCGCGAACAAGCTGCTTTTCCGGAGGAATGAACCATGCCGCTTACGCTCAGCAGTTCCGCCTTTGCCGAGGGTGGAAAAATTCCCGAGAGATATACGCGTGACGGAAAAAACGTATCGCCGCCGCTGAAATGGTCAGGTGTGCCGGACAAGGCGAAGAGTCTCGCCCTCGTCGTGCAAGACCCTGACGCGCCGAACGGAACGTTCGGCCACTGGGCGGTGTTCAACATCCCGCCTGACGTCGCAGAACTGCCCGACGCCGAGAGTGGCAAGCCGGGTCCCGAAGCGCTCAGGCAAGCCACGAACGACTTCGGCAACGCCTACTATGACGGTCCTGAACCGCCAGTCGGACACGGCGTCCATCATTACCATTTCCGACTTGCCGCGCTCGACACGCCGAGCCTCGCCATTCCGGGAGCTGCGGGCGTGGAGCGGATCTGGCAAGAAGCTCAAAAACATGTGATCGAGGAAGCAGAATTGGTGGGAACATACGAACGCAGCGAATGAATCTGGCGGCACAGGTCATTCGGTCGAAGAGATCTAAATCGTGCTGTCCGGCCCTGCACCAGAAGCGAGGAACGGCTCTGCACCTTCCCAAGGTCCGACTTTGTATCTCTGCTGCTAGACTCCAACGCTTTCGGGCCAAAGCGCCTGGATCTGCTTCGGCAACGCGTCACGCACCTTCGACGACTGGCCGAGGTCGACATGCCGAGCGAGAACTTTGAACACAGACCTGGTCGCATCCTCGGGATTCACCGGCCGGGTGGATTTCATCTCCTCGGCGACGCGCTGCAGGAATTCCTCCAACGAGCGGCTGTTGGCCGGCAGATCACGCGGCCGATACCGATCATAGTAGGCTCCGCGTATGAGAAGCGGCAGCCCCGCTCCGAGGTTGGCGGCCAATTCGACCTGCAGCCAATCCCGCAAGGTGCGTAAAACGGCTCCCAGCATATGCCAGGCAACGTGCCTGTCGGGCCCGTGGTCTGCCATGATTTCGTCCAGCCAGATGTTCGTTGTCTGCAGGGTTTTGTCAAAAACTTCCAAACCGGTTGCGCTCATCGTCGCCTCCTTCAGCATGGGCAATCCCAACACCCGCCATGACGGGCAAACGGGGATAGAGCGCAATTGTTTCGTCATTTGTCGAAAATGCTCAAGGAGCACCGCCGAAGTGCAGCTTTCGTTCGAACCCTCAGTTGCCCGGAACCTTCCGCCCCTCTCGCTGGTTTATCCGCAGAGGGGTTGGAAATGGGTCAATATTTCAGCCTGTCCGCTGCGTCATTATTGCTCGCGAGCTATGCCGGCGCCCGGTCGGTACTTGAGCCCGCGGGAGAGGAAGCGCAGCAGATAGCGATATTGTTCTGGGTGATGCTGAGCAGCGGCGCGCTTATCTGGCTGGGCGTCGTCGCTCTGCTTCTTCATGCAGCCCTGTTCAATCGCCACGCGCTGAACGAAAGGTCTGCCGGCAGGATCATCCTTTGGGGCGGCGTCGTCTTCCCGTCGGTCACGCTTTGTGCCCTGCTCGCCTATGCACTGTGGCTGATGCCTGGCCTTAGGCCTTTCACCCAGGCGATGGGCTCCACCGCCCTGCGGATCGAAATCACCGGCAGGCAGTTCTGGTGGGAAGTCGTCTATCACCCATCTCAGGGCCCTCCGGTCGCTTCCGCCAACGAGATCAGGCTGCCGGTTGGCGAACGGGTCGAGCTGACCCTGAAAAGCGCCGATGAGATCCATTCCTTCTGGATCCCACCGCTCGGCGGCAAGATGGACATGATCCCCGGCCGCACCAACAGGCTTTCGCTCATGGCCACGAAACCCGGAGTCTTCCGCGGCCCCTGCACGGAATATTGCGGCACGTCTCACGCGCTGATGGCGTTCTCGGCCGTGGCGATGGAGCCCGAAGCATTCCGGTCCTGGCTGACCGCCCAGGCAATTCCTGCCGAAAGCGCAGGCGCGAGCGGCGGCGCGCTGTTCCTGCGTCATGGCTGCGGATCCTGCCATTTCGTCGCGGGCACCGATGCGCGCGGTCTGATCGGCCCGGATCTTTCGCATGTCGGTTCCCGCGCCACCGTCGGCGCCGGCATCCTGCCGAACACCGAAGACGCCATCGCCCGCTTCATCGCCCGGCCCGAACTGATCAAGCCCGGTTCCAGAATGCCGGCCTTCGACATGTTGCCGCCGGAAGACATTCGCGCCATCGCCACCTGGCTGAGAGGCCTGCAATGAGCCCTGCGATCAAGGAGCGTTCGCGGGAGGAATACAAGGCGCAGGAAGAACGGCTGCGCGCCGTCTGGGCCAATCCGACCGGCTGGCGCTACTGGACCTCGGTGAACAATTTCCAGATCGGCCTCTGGTACGGCTCGGCGGCCTTCGCCTTCATGCTGTTCGCCGGCGCGCTCGCGTTGCTCATGCGCCTGCAGCTTGCCGTGCCCGACAACGACTTCCTGTCGGCCGACGTCTTCAACCAGGCCTTCACCCTGCACGGCACGGTGATGATGTTCCTGTTCGCGGTGCCTATCTTCGAGGCGGTCGCGATCTTCCTCCTGCCGCCGATGCTGGGCGCGCGCGAGATGCCATTCCCTCGCCTCGGGGCCTTCGGCTTTTGGAGCTTTTTACTCGGCGGCATCTTCGTCTGCGGCTCGATCTTCTTCAATGCGGCGCCATCCTCGGGATGGTTCATGTATCCGCCGCTCGCCACCGACAAGGAATTCTCCGGCATCGGGGCCGACATCTGGCTGCTCGGCCTCTCCTTCATCGAGGTTGCGTCGATCGCGGCCGCCGTCGAACTCATCGTCGGCATCATGAAGTGCCGCGCGCCCGGCATGCGCATCAACCTGATGCCGCTCTTCGCCTGGTACCTGCTGATCGTGGCGGGAATGATCCTGTTCGCCTTCCCGCCGCTGATCGCCGGCGACCTCTTGTTCGAGATGGAGCGCATGTTCGACTGGCCGTTCTTCGACGCGGCGCGCGGCGGCGACCCGCTGCTCTGGCAGCATCTGTTCTGGATCTTCGGCCATCCGGAGGTCTACATCATCTTCCTGCCGGCCATCGCCCTGATGGCGATGATCGTGCCGACTTTTTCCCAGCGTCCGATCGTCGGTTATTCCTGGATCGTGCTCGCGGCAGTGGGAACGGGCTTCCTCTCCTTCGGCCTGTGGGTGCATCACATGTTTGCGACAGGCCTGCCGCAGATCTCGCTGGCCTTCTTCTCGGCCGCCTCCGAGGCGGTGGCGATCCCGACGGGCGTGCAGATCTTCGTCTTCATCGCCACCATGCTGGCCGGCCGGGTGATTTTCTCGACCCCGATGCTGTTCGGCACCGGAGGATTGGCCATCTTCGTCATCGGCGGGCTGTCGGGCGTCATGGTAGCGCTCGCGCCCTTTGACTGGCAAGCACACGACACCTACTTCATCGTCGCGCACCTTCACTACGTGATGATCGGCGGCATGCTTTTTCCGGTCGTGGCCGGGCTCTATTACTACTATCCGCTGATCGAAGCGAAGAAGCTCTCCGACCGTCTGGGACAGTTCGCCTTCTGGCTGATGTTCTGCGGCTTCAACGTCGCCTTCTTCCCCATGCATCTGAGCGGCTTGCGCGGCATGCCCCGGCGCGTTTTCACCTATCCGGCCGAAATCGGCTGGGACTGGCTGAACCTGATCTCGACGGCCGGAGCCTTCATCTTCGCAGCGGGCGTGCTGGTGATTGTCTTCGACGTGCTCAGGCCGAAGCGCCGGGAGCCGCGCGGCGAATTCAACCCATGGAACGCCGGCACGCTGGAATGGATTACCGAGCCCGAGGAGAACTGGGGCGTCCGCTCGATACCCATCGTGCAAAGCCGGTATCCCCTCTGGGACCAGAAGGATCTTGCGCGCAAGGTCAATGAAGGCCGCTGTTACCTGCCGGATGCAGAAGAAGGAAAGCGCGAAGGCATGGTCACCTCCGTGCTCGACGCCCACCCCATCCAGGTGCTGCGCGTCGGCGGTACTTCCCATGTCACCATCGTCTCGGCTTTTTCGCTCGGGGCCGTTTTCATCGCGCTCACCTTCCACTGGTGGATCGCGACGGCGCTGGCCGCGATCATCTGTCTTTGCGCCGTCATCTACTGGCTCTGGACGGGAACCGGAGAAGTCCCCGAGGAGCCGGAAAAGGACGTCGGCCTCGGCCTCAGCCTGCCGCTTTATGCCTCCGGTCCCGATTCGGTTGGCTGGTGGGCAATGTTCATCACCATGGTGGGCGACAGCACTGCCTTCGCCAGCCTGGTCTTCGGCTATTTCTTCTACTGGACGATTCACGCCGACTTCACCGCAGGGATTGCCGGGCCCGATGCGGTCTGGTCACTGGCGGCTGCCGTCCTGTTCGCTGCGGCGTGGGGCTTGATGGTGGCGGCCCGCATGTTCAACAGGCGCGGCGCCATATCCGCCATGCGCGGCTTGCTGGTGCTGTCCCTGCTAACCACTGTTGCCGCCTCCGCCGCGGGCTTGGCCGGACCGTGGTCACCCGGCATGGACCCGACGAGCCACGTCTATCCCGCAATCGTGTGGATCCTGGTGATCTGGGTGCTCGCGCATGCGGCGGTCGGCACGATCATGCAGGCCTATTGCCTGGCACGCTCGCTGGCGGGCCGACTGACGCCGAAGCATGACATGGACCTAGGCAACGTGGTGCTCTACTGGCATTTCCTGCTGGTCGCCGCCGTCATCACCTTCGCCGTCATTGGCCTCTTTCCGGCAGCGATGTGAGGTGGCGATGCGGCTTATCCCGAAAGAGATCGAAACGCTCTGGACGCTGTTTACCGCGCCCGTGGTGTGGATTGCGCATTTTCTCGTCTGCTACGTAGGCGCCGCGGTCTATTGCGCCAAACCCGAGCTTGTCGGGCTCAGTTTCGGCGCTGTGCGCGCGGGCATCGCTGCCGCCACTGTGATCGCCCTCTCGCTCATCGCGCTGTCCGCATGGCTCGCCTGGCGGCAGTGGGGCTTCGGCACCGACGATCCGCCCCATGACGACCCGACGAGACGGGACCGGTCCCTGTTCCAAGGCTTTGCGACGCTGCTGCTCTCGGGTCTCAGCTTCATCGCCGTGATCTTCACCGCGATGCCCGCATTGTTCCTGACGGAGTGTATCCGGTGAAACGGGCCTGCCTCATCGCCGGTCTCTTTGTCCTCGCCCTGGTCTGGCTCGGACCGCTGCTCGACGCCTGGCGGGAATCGTTCTCGGCGCACATGCTGGCGCATATGGGAGTGGTGGCGATTGCTGCGCCACTGCTGGCGATTGGGACCCAGCTCGGCCCGACATCAGATGCAAGCCGGGCGTTCGTCCTCGCCCTTCCCGCCTCGCTCGTGGAATTCATCGTCGTCTGGTCCTGGCACGCGCCGGCCTTGCGGGCTCTGGCGGAGAGCTCACTGTTTGTCACCGCCATCGAGCAGACCACGTTCCTCGCCGCCGGGCTATTCCTGTGGTTGGCCTGCCTGCCGCGCCGCGACCCGGTCATCACTGGCAATGCCGCCGGCGCCTTCGCCCTGCTTCTCACGTCCATCCATATGACCTTGCTTGGCGCACTGCTGGCGTTGGCTCCGAGGCCGCTCTATGGCGCGGACGAGGTCAGTTGCTTCGGCATCGTGCTTTCCGCGCAGCATGATCAGGAGCTTGGCGGCGTGATCATGCTTCTGGTCGGCGCTGCGGTCTATCTTGCCGGCGGCGTGACGCTTCTTGCGCGCATGCTTGCCACACCCCCGCGGAAGACGGTCTGATGCATATCAGTTGGAAGAAACTCGCCATCGCGCTTGCCATCCTGCCCTTCGTCGTGGTGCTGGCGGCCTGGATCGGCTTTTTCAATGTCGGTGCCTCAAGCGGCCATTGGAAGATCACCGAGTGGTTTCTCCATTTCGCCATGCGATCGGCTGTGCGCACCTACGCCCTGGCGGTCGATGTTCCCGAAGCCTTGCCGCGTCATGCGATCCAGCCGGCCGCCGGGCATTTCGCGCGCGGCTGCGCCATCTGTCACGGTGCGCCGGGCGAACCGCGGTCTCCTGTCGTAACGAGGATGCTGCCGCAGCCGCCTGACCTTGCCGGAACCGTCGGCGAATGGACCGACGCGCAGCTTTTCCGCCTCGTCAAGCACGGCGTGCGCTTCACCGGCATGCCCGCCTGGCCGGCGCAGGAACGCGACGACGAGGTCTGGGCGATGGTCGCCTTCCTGCGCGAACTGCCGTCAATGGACGAAGCCACCTATCGTGACCTCGCTTATGGAGAAAGGCTTGCACCTCCTGCGGGCGTTGCCGGAATCCTAAGGCAGGCGCTGGCCGATTGCGCCCGCTGCCATGGCGAGGATGGCCTCGGGCGCGGCCCAGCGATACCCGTTCTCGCCGGGCAGAGCGAGGCCTACCTTCTTGAAAGTCTGCGTGCCTACGCCGCGGGAGGCCGGGCAAGCGGGATGATGAGCCTGCCCGCCATTGCGGCGGGGTCTCACCTCTGGCCGGACCTGGCCAGGCATTTCGCCGCCTTGCCGACGACCGACCCGGACGGCGGAGGCGATCCCGCACTTGTCCGGCGCGGCAAGGAAATCGCCGGGCGGGGCGTGAAGGCGGCCAGCGTGCCCGCCTGCCTTGGCTGCCACGGAAGACAGGATCGCAGCCCGCTCTACCCCTCCATCGCCGGCCAGCCCGAGCGTTACATCGAGGCACAGCTCGGGCTGTTCAGGGCGGGAAAGCGGGGTGGAACGCGCTTCGGCCATCTCATGGCGAATGCCGCCAAAGGCCTGACGAACGAAGATATCCGCGCGCTTGCGGCCTATTTCTCGCTACCGGCTGCTTCGTCCGCAACCGGAGTGCAATGAGCGCGTTAGCATTTTTCCCACGCTTCGAGGTTCTGGTGAAAAAGTTGCTTGCCGCCCTTCTCATGCTGATCATCCTTTGCGTCGTCGCTGGCGGAGTGATCTTCTTCCTGTCCCGCGAAGAGGCAACAGTTCCGATTGCGGAGGGCTATGGCCCCAACCCGACCCTGCCGGAGCCCAATCCGACTTGGTTGCCGACCGTGCATGTCGCCGAAGCCATGCCCTGGCCGCAGGGCACGAAGCCAACGTCGGTCCAAGGATTTGCAGTCAATGAATTTGCCGGCGGTCTTGACCACCCGCGCTGGCTGCACGTGCTGCCTAACGGCGACGTGCTGGTGGCGGAGAGCAATGCGCCGCCCAAGCCCGACAACGGCTTCAGCGTACGCCGCTTCTTCATAGGCTTCTTCCAGAGCCGGGCCGGCGCGGCACCGCCTAGCGCCAATCGCATTTCGCTGCTGCGCGACCAGGATGGCGACGGGGTGGCAGAAACTAAAACGGCCTTCCTCACCGGGCTGTCCTCGCCATTCGGCATGACCTTGCTCAACGGCAAGCTCTACGTTGCCAATGCCGATGCAATTGTGGCCTTTCCCTACCAGGAGGGCGCGACCGAGATCACCGCACCGGCGCAGAAGATCATCGATCTGCCTGCGGGGCGAAACTACCACTGGACCAAGGACGTGACCGCCTCGCAGGACGGGACGAAGCTCTATGCGACGGTCGGATCCAATTCCAATATCGGCGAGAACGGCTTGCGGGAAGAGGAAAACCGTGCCGCCGTGCTGGAGATCGATCTCGCCTCGAAACAGACGCGTCTCTTCGCCTCCGGGCTGCGCAATCCGAACGGCCTGTCCTGGAATCCGGAAAGCGGCGAGCTCTGGGTCGTTGTCAACGAGCGCGACGAGATCGGCAGCGACCTCGTGCCGGACTACATGACCTCAGTGAAGGATGGCGGCTTCTACGGCTGGCCTTACAGCTATTACGGTCAGCATGTCGACGATCGCGTCGCGCCACAGCGGCCCGACCTCGTCGCCAGCGCGATCAAGCCGGATTACGCGCTCGGGGCCCACACGGCTTCATTGGGGCTGACCTTCAACACGGGCGACCTGTTCGGCCCTCAATACAGGAATGGCGCGTTCGTTGGCCAGCATGGTTCGTGGAACCGCAAGCCACGCAGCGGCTACAAGGTGATCTTTGTGCCGTTCACCGGCGGCAAACCCTCAGGCCCACCGCAGGATATTCTCACCGGCTTCCTGAGCGATGACGACAAGGCTCTTGGCCGCCCTGTGGGAGTGGCGGTAGACCGGCGCGGCGCCCTTCTGGTAGCCGACGATGTCGGCAACAAGGTCTGGCGGGTCGTTCCTGCCGGGACGCAATCGGCACTTTGACCGGTTCGTGCTGCCGGCGACCTGTCGGACACGGCGCTCTGGCGCGATCAAACCGAGATCCCAATCAAGCCGAAATCAAGGTGTCGGTACCAATCCGCGCCCGCGTACATGCCGGACCGTCTGACGCATACGATCGGCAAGGGAGGCGAGCGAGCCTTGCGCCGTGCGCGTCCCAAGAACCGATTGCAGGACAACACCCTGCGTTGCGAACTTGTGCTTGAACGACTCGGCGCCACAGAGGAAATCGACCGTGCCCAGGCCGTGATCGATCGACCACTGTATATAGTCCATCATCAGGATCATGCCCGGCGACGCTTGGCCGAAATCCGGATCGAATGTGGTCACGAAAGCCATCATGGTGTGGTGCTGGACGAAATTGATGGAGACCGCGACCATCGCGCCATCGCATTCAAGTACGAAGATGTGCAGCACGCCGGCGCGCGCCAGCGCGTCGACGAGTGCGGCGAGCACCGGCGCTCCCTCTTCGAAAAGCTGGGATTCACGCTTGTGCTGCACCAGCCATCTGCGCTTGAGGGCAGCGAGCCGGTCCAGTACCGGCTGCAGTGGCTCGCCAGGCGCAAGCAGGCGAAACTTCACTTCTCCGGCTTCTTCCAACGTCTTGACGCCGCGCCGATAGTTCTGCCGCGTCTTTTTCGACTGCGCCGCTAACCACGCGGCTCCGCTCTCCCACTGTCCGGTGACGCGATAACTGATTTCCTCTCTGTGATTGGGGCGGAGCCTGATGCCGCTGGTGGTATCCGGAGTGAAAATTCTGCGGGCCGTCGCACCCGGCAACAGACGATTGAGAAAGGCAAGATCAAAGCCACCGGCGTTACAGATCTGGGCCCATACGTCCTGCAGGGCCGACAGCGAGCATTCCGGAGCAATGAGAATGTCCCCATAGTCGGTATAGCTGCCGGCCGCCCATTCGAGAAACCGCAAGCCTTTTCGCTTGCCGATCGCCAGGGGAAGGACAGCAACGAGCCTGTCGCCGTTCCAGACCAGGCCGATCCGCAGCGCGCGCTGGTCACGGTCCGCTACGGTGCTCCACCATGCTGAAATCCAGGCATGACTCTGAAAGATCAGCCCGTCGGTGCGATGCCAAAGATGCATCCAATCGGCTTCGACCGCAGCCAGGCGATCCGCAGAACGGACAATTTCCAGGCGCTCTGCGCTCGAAGCGTCAATCGGAACAATGGTGTTCATGAAGGGGAATGATCCTGTGGCTGAGCGATGACATCGGGACGCCTCTGGAACAGCCTGATAACATGCCCACCCATCTTCTTGAGCGGCAGGATGTAAAGCCCAAAGAGCGATTGATAATCGCGCACATCCCGATCCATCAGGCCGAACTTGAGGTCTTCATCCGGGTCCGGGACGAAGTGCGTCCCGAAGAGGCGATCCCAGAACGAAAAAAGCAGGCCAAAATTCTTGTCATAGTGGCGAGGGTCGATGCTGTGGTGCACCTGGTGCCAATGCGGGCACAAGATGATGTTGTTCAACGGGCCGAAGGAGATCTTGAAATGGGTGTGACGAACAAAGTCCATCATCAGGATGTTGCGGATGACATAGACATTAATGCCGAAGATAGCGATCTCTACCGGATCGAGCGCGATCAGGCTCCAGATGCCGAAGCAGATCCCCGGAATGACGCCATCCCAGATACGGTTCATCAGATCGTCCAGCGGATGAACCCGATCCTTGGTGATTCCCACCATCACTTCGGCCGAATGATGCACTTTGTGCAACTCCCACAGGAACGGGAAGCGGTGCTGGGCGACATGGTAGATATAATAAGAAATATCGTAGGCGATCAGCATGGTTGCGGTGAAGATGACGATCGTCACCGGTCCGGCCGGGCCGTCGATGAGCGGCGCCTGGATATCGAAAAGCCAGCCGACTGCCTGGTGTGTCCCATAGCCCACGGCGGCAACGAAGGTGACGCCGGCAGGGATGAGCAGGAAAGGCATCAACGCGCGTTTTGTGACCCAAAATAGAACATCCGCTCGCGCCGACGGGTGCAGGATGACTTCCGCCGGGAATGCGAAATCGAAAAAATCCCTGAAGGATTTATGCTCGACAGTTCGCCAGTAAGCGACCACCGCGCTCCCCAATGCCGTGAGGAGAAGCAGGCCGAGAGTCAGAAAATTGATGTTCGAGAGCTTTTCTACGAGTGCTCCGGCAAATTCAGAAAACATCGGTGCAGTGGCTCCAGGACGGTAATTTGGCGCTCCCACGAATAGCGAAGCAAGAAACTTGCCAAATCCACTGCAGGTGGCCTGCAACCAGGTGGCCATCGCGTATGCAACGGGCAAGACATGCCGGAATTGCATCAGAGATAGCAGATCAACCGTAACAAAACCGCTAAAGGCCCGACCGTAATTCTAAAGGTCCGACCGTAATTTAGTTAATGTCGAATATGGCTGGAACACCGGAAGGGCCGCTTTGTGCGGCGCCGGTCCTATCGTTGCGACGGAGCCATTATCGTGAGGTGAGTCTTGACACCGTCTTCGCCCACTTCGCCACGCCAGGCGATGCGTTCGGCCGGCTGCCTTGCGCCAAAGCGCGGTGAAACCCAGCCGCCCTGCCCCGGTGCCTCGCCGCCGGCGCGGATGTCGACCGCAACGTCCGGAAGGCGGATGGTCATCAGCGGTTCTTCGCCGCGCAGCACCATCACCGTGTCTCCGTCCCGGTAGGCGCCGAGACCGGCTGCGAGTTGAAAGACGACCTCGGCCACGCGCTTGCCACCGAGCAGTTGGTCGGTCACGAGGATCCCGTCGGCCTGGTACGCCACGGTTCGCTGATGCACGACGCCGAAGCGGCTTCTATAGCCGTCATGCCGGGCGCGCAGCCTCCAGTGCGTTCCCGGCTCGCTCTCCATCCCTGGCTCGCTCTCCATCAATGCCGCAACCGCCTTGTGCGACCAGTTGAACTCCCCGGCGATGATGCTTTGGCTTTTGCCCTCAATGTTCAGCGTGTTGTGCGCCGGCGTCGAGCGGAACCAGTCGCGCCAGATGCCCCCCGAACCGTAGAGCCAGGTGCCGGGGTCGACCAGCACCGGCTCGCCATCGATGCACAGGGTGAGCGACAGCGCGTCGGCATGGCCGTGCGCCGCTATCGAGAGATAGCCAAGCGGGCCGTGGTCGAATGTCAGGTCGATGCTGCGGCCATTCATCTCACCGCGCCAGACGGAGAGCCCGCCTTGCGTGAACGTTTGCAACCCATGCGATACCGGCGCCGGTTCCGACGGCGCGCCAAAGAAAAGCGCACGAAAATCGCCTGGCGCCGCCGCGATGCCCGGCATCTGGAGAAAGCCATGGATGGCTGCGGCGATGGATTGGACATAGCCCGGCTCGTCCCCGAGCGTCAGCACGCGGCCTTCATCGTTGTCGCCAAAGCTGGCGGCTTTCGGTGGGAGCCAGCCGACAAAATTGGCGAATGCTGCCAGCCGCGCTTCGACAGGCGAGGGAAACGGCTTTCCGGCCTGGCGTGCCGCCGCAGCGCACAGCAAGATGAGTTCGGCCGTGAAGGCCGCGTATGTCGGGGTCTGCTCGGCACCGGCGCCGTCGGCGAGTATCTGCTTGTGCGCCTCGGCCAGGAGGGCGTTGCGTACAGCGTCGGAAACAGTCTCCAACGCTAGGCCGATCAGATATTGGCCAGCCAGTTCTGCGACGAGATGGTTGTTGGCGGAGGAGAACCGGGAGGGGAACCGCGGCAGCCAATAGGCGCTTGCCGCCAGTATTTCGCCCACTTGCTGCCGTGTCGCCGCGCCGAGTCGGTCGCCGACGAGGTCCATGGTGACGATCAGGCTGATGGCTCGCAGCGCTACTTCGATGCCAGAAGCCCAGCCAACCCCGCGAAACGGCGGGTTGGCGCCATGCCAACTGTCGATCGCCGCCTCGATGGCCATTCGGGACTGATCGTCACCGGCGAGAAGCAGGTGAGCGGCAAGCGGCGGCAACTGCTGCAGCCGGTTGATCTCCCAGACATACTTTACATCGCCGCGGTCGCCGCGATGGCGAAAGTCGATATCGAAAGTATAGATCTCGGGACCCGGCCAAAGCCCGCCGGTCACCGGATCAAGGCGCCAAAGCTCGGGAGGAAACAGTCGATCGGTCCCGCGCCGTGGCCATGTCCGCCCAAGTGCGGAAAACTGGCCCGCAAGCGTCCCTTGCGCGGCCGCCGCCAGGGCTTGCCGTTGTGCCGGTGTCGCAGCCAGCACGGCCTCGCGCGATCCACGCAGCACCGGATGCAACTGGGGCGAAGCATAACGCGCCCAACCGTCGTCGCGGCGCGAAGCGATCCTTCGACGCTGCTCGCCCAGCCGGTGCAACACCTCGGCCGGCTCCATGCTGCGCAACCGGTTGATGTACCAGCCGATTCTCATACATGCTCCGCCAAGGGTTCGATCCTTATATACCATGCTGCCGAAAAGCCGCGCGGCGGCAATCCTCTTTTCCGTTCCTGCGGTTAATATCTTCGGCACAATATGGAGAGTGGCGATGAGAAGGATGGCGTGTGTTGCGGTGTGGGTGCTCGGCATGGCGGTAGCCGCCAGCGCCGCGCCGATCCCGCTCGAGCGCGGCGTTGGCGTGCATGAATGGCTCAACTGGTCGCCGGTGGAGGACGACGGCCTCTACAGTTGGCCGCCCTACCGCAGCGAGGAGGAGTGGCGCGCCGGACACAGGCCGCTCACCGATTGGCCGGCTGGCGACGAGTTTGCGCGCATTCGATCTATGGGCTTCGATTTCGTCCGGCTGAGCGTCGACCCCGGCCCTCTGCTTGCCAGCGAGGGCGCCAGACGACAGCAGGCGCTGGATATACTTGCGGCCGCGGTCGAGCGGATCGCATCGGCCGGCCTCAAGGTGGTTTTCGACCTGCATGGCGTCACCCAGGTTCCGGCCTACAGCATGGAGATAATCTACGGCGGCGCCGACAGCGAGGACGTTGCCCGCTATCGCGAAATGGTTGTGGCGGTCGCCACCATGCTGGTCAAGGTTGGCACCGACAAGGTGGCTCTCGAACCTTACAACGAGCCGGCATATTACCCCTGCGATTCGAGCGGAAGCGACGACTGGCAGCGGATCATGGCAGGCACGGTCCGCGATATTCGCGCCGTCAGCAGCGAACTCACCATCGTCGCAACGGGCGCCTGTGGCGGCAGCATTGCCGGACTGGTCAATCTCGCTCCCAGCTTTGACGATCCGAACCTCTACCACAGCTTCCATATGTATGAGCCGCACAGTTTCACGCACCAGCGGCCCGACGGGACAGACACCTTCGCCTCGGGCCTTCCCTGGCCGGCTGACAGCAGTACGCCCGAAGTAGTGACCGAAACCCTTAAGGCGCAGATGAACGCCGCCGGCTTGAGCCCGGTCGAGCAGGTGATGAACATGGTCGCGGCGCGTGAAGCCATCGCCCGATATTTCGAGCAGAACTGGGGCCCGAGCCAGATCGAGGCGAGCTTCCGTCAGGCGGTCGACTGGGCCGAGGCCCATGGCATTCCAAGCCGGCGGCTCTTCATGGGCGAATTCGGCGTCATCCTCATGTCCACGGACGGCCGCATGGGTGCGTTCGACTCTGACCGTCTGCGCTATCTCAAGGCGGTGCGCCAGCAGGCGGAACGCTTCGCGATCCCATGGTCTGTCTGGGAATTCTCCAATCCCTATGGAATGACCATCATCCAGCCCGATGGGCCTGCGGTGCCAGACTCGGAGATGTTGCAGGCGCTGGGCCTGCCATAGCTGCCGTCACCTCTTCGCAGGCGAGCAGCCAGCGCCGCCGCATGTGGATCGGGATCGGCCTGCCTTCGTTAACAAAACGACCGTTACGCTGACACGGAATTGTGTTCGGAAACTATGTTCGGGTTTGTCGCCAACGAGCTGTCGTTAAAGCGATCAAGCCGAGCGGTCCGGAGTCGACCCGAATCTGCCCTCCGCCGGACCGCCACCGATGAGTAAAAACCAGCCTAAAGCGGACCTCGTTTACGATCCCGAGGCGGACCTTCGCAATATTCTGACGGAGGCTCGGACGGGTCGTAGGGGTTGTCAGTCTGGCCAAAGCTCCTGCTTGCGTTCTTCAAAGCCGAGCACGCGTTTGCTATCGGTCCACCGTGCTACCTCGCCCTCCATTCCATCCGGGTCCTTGAAGGTCACCAGACGGACGGCGCCGAAATCTGTAATGGTCCCATCCGAAGCGCCGGCTTTCACCAGACGTCGCCTGACTTCCTGCAAGCGCTCTTCATCGTCTACCTTCAGTGCGAGATGGTCTATGTGACCTCTCTTCCCCATCTGCATCGACCCATTTTCATACCCCGTTGGTTCGGGCATTTGGAACGGATGAAGGGCAAAGCCACCTCCAACATCGATAAGTGAGTGACGAAGAGTGCCGCCACCTTCACCGAGCTCGGACAGGTCGAACTTCGTTTCCGCGTCGAAGATTTCTCCATAGAAGCGAATGAAACGGTCCATGTCGTGTGTGAACAACGTCAGATGGTGCGCACCAACGGTTACAGGCATACCGAACCTCCCTTGCCGATAAGATGAAGAGCATACCATTTTGCATTGAACCGGGCGACTTGGAGCCGCGATACATCACTGAACGCGAATGGCCGCTTGGTCCGCAAAGCGGCTGTTCGATGCGTTGGCGCTGATTTCTCCTTCCCACCCTGGAGCGACGTTGTCGTCATGCAGCGGCAGTGACCGGTTCGGGGTCTCCTATATGCGAAAATCGACGGTTACGCTGACACAAAATTGTGTTCGGAAACTATGTTCGGTTTGTCGCGCACGAGCGGTTGTTAAAGCGATCAAGGCCGAGCCACAGTCGACCCTTCTAGGACACTGGAGAACGCGAAAATCGACACGTTTCGGTCATTCAGGTCCAGTCGCTCTATAGTGCGCGCGACCCCTTGCGGACAAAGGTTGGCGTAGATCCACTCCAAAGCTTTGTCCTCAATGATCGCGAGGAAAGAGCCGCTTCTTAGCCTTCCAAAAGTCCAGGCGTTGCCCATCCCCGACGTCCTTTGAACATTCCTGGACAATCTCGTAGCCGAGACCTTCGTAAAACCTCTTGGATGGTAGCGAAACACTGAGCACGGATTCACTTGTTCCAGACGCTCTCGCCTGCTCTTCCAACATCTTCATCAGAGCCTTGCCCAGACCGACTCGTTGGCGATCTGGGTGAACAAAGACAGCGAATATCTCTCCATCAACCAGGCTTCCTGTAGTTATGATCTCGCCATTATCTTCCGCAACAAGAACAATTCCGGCCTGTGCTCGTTCAAGAATATTCTGGTCGGAATGGAATTCCTTAAAGAATTCTACTGCGCGAGGCGGGTATAAGTTTGAGTAACTTATATCAATTGTATCCCAAATCAGCCGCCGTAGGGAGTCAAGGTCAGAACACTGGAATTGATGTATTTTAGTCTGTCTAGAGGTGCTCATCACAACAGCCTATCAGCGAGGCAGAGAATCGAAAACGCCTGCGCGGCTAGATGACTTAATCTTGAAATGATGACTGACGGTGGAGTCCTGTGCCATAGATCGTTTTGGAAGCAATGACTGCCCCCTCTCAGCGAATTTGCAGAACTCTCAGCACACTACCTTAAGCGGCTAAGACGGCTAGCCAGCGAGATAGACAGCAGGAGCGAATTTCAGTTCGCCGATTGGAGGCTGACCGTCAAAGACAATCCACTGGACATAACGCGGATCAACCGATCCGTAGGTGAGCCGACCATCACTCCTAAAGCCGAATGGCATTGGCTCGAAGGCGCGTGTGGTAAGCTGGTGTATTGCGTCGTGGTCGCGAGGCTCTTCATTGCGTATGAACACGGTGTGATTTCCTGCCTCTGCTGCCTCGGTAGCATGGTGTAACCAGTGCGGTAAACGACGGCTTGTCCCGCAAGCCGTCTGTCGGCATTCTTGCCGGCGATCAGTAGCGCACACGGAGATGAGATTTGCCGTCTCCAGTCGCAGCCACCGGTGGCACCTCATACAGCGCCGGCATGATCACTCTGGCGGCTCTTTTCTCGCGATGCGGTTTGTCAGCAACCAAGTATTTAATACATTCGTTATAAATAGCGTTGCGAATATGCGCGCAGGGGGAGAAAATGTGCGGAATTGCCGGCTGGATCGGGCCGAGGATCGGGAATCCGCAAGATCGGGCCGCCAGAATGTCTCGCGCATTGCGGCACCGTGGCCCCGATGCCGAAGGCACCGAGTTCCTGGACTTGAACACCGGCGAGAACCAATTGGCATTGGTGCATCGCCGCCTGGCGATTATTGACTTAAACGCCGATTCAAATCAGCCGATGCATATCGACAACGGCCGTCTCAGAATTGTTTTCAACGGCGAAATCTACAACTACATCGAGTTGCGCCAGGAACTGATCGGCCTTGGTCATCATTTTCGAACGCGCTCCGATACCGAGGTGCTGCTCAGAGCTTATGATCAGTGGCACCTATCCATGTTTGACCGATTGAGCGGCATGTTCGCTTTTGCGCTCTGGGATGCGCAGAAGCACGAATTGATCCTCGGCCGGGATCCTTTCGGCAAAAAGCCCCTTTACCTCATGCAAAGCGAAAAATTGCTGTCGTTTGCCTCGGAGATCAACGCGTTGTTGTCATCGCAGCCAAATGCGCCGCAGCTCGATTTGAACGCCGTGCACGAATATCTGCGCTGGCGTTACGTGCCCGGACCGCTCACGCTTTTCAAACAAATCCGCAAACTCAACCCCGGAAGCTATGCTGTTTGGTCGCAAGGGACAGTGACGGAAACGCGCTACTATACGCCCCCGGATCAAGCGGATCTGACCGAGGATATTAACGGGGAAACCGCCAGTCGACAATTTCTGCAACTGCTCGACCATTCCGTCGAGATCAGAATGCGCAGCGACGCACCCTTTGGCGCCTTTCTCTCGGGAGGGCTCGATTCGTCAGCAATCGTCGCGCTGATGACCAAGCACAGCGACAAGCCCATTCGTACATTTTCGGTCGGTTTCAGCGAATCGGCCTATAGTGAACTCCCATTCGCCCGACGCGTCGCCGATCATTTCAAGACCAATCATTGCGAGCTGGTCATCCAAGCAAACGACCTGATTGACCACCTGCCCAAGCTCATTCGCCATCTGGGGGCGCCTGTTTCACAAAGTTCGGACATTCCAATCTACCTGATGTCGGAGCGGGCCTCGCAGGACGTCAAAATGGTGCTCACAGGGGAAGGGGCGGACGAGATTCTCGGCGGGTATCCCAAACATCGCGCGGAGTCGTTGGCTGGAATCTACCGGTCGCTCGTTCCAGCCTTGCTCCATAACAACCTCCTTGCCCCTTTGATACGCGCCATGCCTGGCGCATCGGCCAAATTCGATACCTTTGCCCGAAGCGCGGGTGAACGGGATTTTGCCACCCGGATGATCTCCTGGTTTGGAGCCATTACAGCGCGCAAACATGGTCGCCTTATCGGTGCGCCGACCAAATGCCGCAATGAACGCAACAACTTCCCGTTCTCCTCAAGCGCGACGGCGTCCCATCTTCGGCGCGTGCTGTTTTTCGATCAGACATCGTGGTTGCCTGACAATCTCCTGGAACGAGGCGACCGGATGATGATGGCCGGTTCAATCGAAGGAAGAATGCCGTTCCTCGATCGCGATCTGGTTGCGTTCGTCAGCACATTGCCCGATCGCTACAAGGTGGGTTGGCGGAAGGGTAAGCTGATCTTGCGCAACAGTATGGCCAACATGCTTCCCGAAGAAATTCTCAACCGCCGCAAGATCGGGTTCAAGGTGCCCGTCGCCGAATGGTTTCGCGGGTCGATGAAGAACTATGTGCACGACCATCTTTGCTCGTCTCATTCCGTCATTCGCAGCTATCTGAGCGCGAAATACCTTGATCAAATTGTCTCGGAGCACACCAAAGGCGCCGCAGACCACGAAAAGCTGATATGGGCGCTGTTGAATTTGGAGATATTCCATCGCGAGTTCGAACTTGGAGCGCCGCAGTGACGCCAATGGGATCGATGCCGCGCTCCACCCGCGGTTGCTCGTCATAGGCTCGCCTGCGGCACTCAAGCGACGGCGCGCAAGCTCAGCATCCACGTTCTCACTGGGACAGCGTCAGCGCTTGACCGATTGAGCCCCCGACGCGACCGACCTCCAGACCTCGCAAATCGCGCCGACAAACGGTGCGAGCTCAAGCCGTTCCCGATGCACTGCCATCGCGGCAGCACCAAGCCTGGTCCTCAGTGTCGGATCTTCAACCACCCGTGTCAGCGCCTCGGTCAACGCCGCAACATCGCCGGGCGGTACCAGCAACCCTGATTGCTCGTTGATGATGATATCCTCCACGGCGCCGACAGGCGTCGTCACAACCGCGAGACCAGCGGCCATGCCTTCGATGACCGAGACGGGCAGGTTTTCCGCAAAGGAGGGCAGCACCAGAATGTCCGCCGAAGCGATCAGCGATGCGACCTCGTCCGGCCCGACCCAGCCGGGAAGGGTAACGCGCCCGGCGAGGCCCAGTTCGGCCGTTCTCATCCGTGCCGCCTCGACTTCGCCATCGCCGGCGATCGTGGCGCGCCAATTCTTGATCGGCTTCATGCGGTGCAGCGCATCCAGCAATTGCGGTACGCCCTTGCGGTCGCCTATGCGGCCAAGGAACAGGATATGCACATGGTCGCCGCCACCGACATGCGCCAGGGAGGGGACCGCCGTGGCGTTAGGAACGATGACAATATTGCCGGCTCCCCCCGGTGCCCTGCTGGCGACGAAGTCGCGCCAAAGCCCGCCCAAGACGATTACCCGATCGGCATGCTCGAACAGGGCTTTGATACGGCGGCTCATGAAACTACGATCGTCTTTCCAGAATGTCTGATACTGCGCCCCGTGCAAATGCAGGACATAGGGTATCGACAGCAGCCGGGCGCAGGCGGCGATCACCATCTTGCGATAGGTACTGCCGGAAACCGATATATTGATGTGAATGACATCAGCGCGTCTCGCCAAACGCGCCGCAAGCATCCGCAAGCAAAAGTCAAACATGTAGAACATCGAAAGCCCGACATGCCCTGGGCCGCGGCTGGCGAGGAAGCGTACATCGATGTCGGCGATCTCTTGCCGTTCGAACTCCTGCTTCAACGCCCCCATGATGCGGTCGATGCCTCCCTGCCCCGAAACACCCGAGGGCGTCGCGACAAGGACGTGCACTTTTCGATTGTGGGCCAGACGCTGCAACATGATTCCTTTTTCGGAACGACAAAGCAAAGGTTTCAAATAAGGTTTACGACGAATCCGTTAGTTCAAACTGAATCTGTTCACCCTTTGCCGTCATCGCGCTGGATTTTCCGCCGGTCGACGGTTAATCGAAGGTGAATTTTCCGGGGACTACCCTTGCTGCTCCGCTCCACGCTCATCTATGCCCCGGCGATCCTGCTGACGCGAATCTCCGCGCTGCTCCTGCTGGTGATCGTGACGCGGTTGATCGACCAGACCGAGTATGGCCTGCTGACCCTGGTGGTGACCGTCGGCGAAATGACCGACATTGCCGTCACCAACTGGCTGCGCATCGCCTTGCTCAGGCTTGGCGGCAAAGGCGATATCAGCCGCGGCAGCCTGATACTGGCCGGACAAGTGTTGCTTGCCAGCACGGCGCTGGCGCTGATTGTATCCGTGGTCGCCTCGGCAGTGATCGTGCCGGAGCGCTGGGGCGAGTTCGCGATCGCCGTCTGCGGCTACCTGATCGCCGGTTCCATCGGCCGCTTCGCGTTGACGGTGCTGCAGATGCAGCAGCGTCATTCGGTCTATTCGATGCTCGAGTTCCTGCGCGCCCTGCTGCAGCTCGCGCTGCCGATCGGCGCCATCGTCCTGTTCCAGGATTCCTTTCTGACGGTATCGCTCGGCTCGAGCCTCGGCGTGCTGATCGCAGGCGCCGTGGCGGGCGTCATGGCATCCCGGCGCGTCGTTGCCGGTCCGCCACGCTTCACCCAGAAGGAGTTCTTTGTCCTTGGCGTGCCCCTGGTCATCATGGCGCTGGTAGGCTTCGGCCTGCACAGCGCGGAGCGTGTGTTCCTTAAAATCTACTACGATGCCGGTGCCGTGGCGATCTTCGCCGCGGCCTATGCGCTGGCCCGCCAGCCGATCGATATGGTCGCCAATTCCATCAACATGGGCGCCTTTCCCGAAGTGGTCAGCCGGTTCGACGACGAGGGACCTGCGGCATCGGGCCGGTTGCTGTCGCAATTGATGGCCTTGATGATCCGCCTTTGCCTGCCGGTTGCGGCGATGCTGGTCGCACTCAGCAGCGATATCACTCAGTTCCTGCTGCCCTCGCAATATCACGGCCGCTTCGGCCTGCTCTTTCCGATCATCGCCTTCAGCGTGCTGTGTGCAAACCTCGCGAGCTTCGTCTATGGCACCGTGGTGCACGCGCACAAGCGGCCGTGGCTGCTGATCATCGCCAATTCCTTCGGCTCGGTGGCGACAATCGCATTGTCGGTGCTGTTGATCCCGCCGATGGCGGAGGTCGGCGCCGCTTTGGCGCTGGCGGGCGGATCGCTGGCGGGCCTGGTAGCCTGTGTCATCATCAGCGAGCGGCTCACACCTGTGCCGGTGCCATGGCGCGACATCGGCGTTTCGATCGTCATCTCGCTCGGCACGGGGCTGGCCGCCAGCCTTGCCAGCGCTACATTCGGCGATGTGCCGGCCATCTTCTCGCTCGTCGCGGGCGGCACCGCTGGCGCAGCGGTTTTCTTCGGACTGACCTGGCTGTTCTACCCTGCCGCCGCGATGCAATTCGTAGCCAAGCTGAGGGCGCGGCTACGGATCGCATAGACCCGCGATGGCATCTTGAGTTTGCCGTGTTGTAGTCCTGGAAAGCGGTTCCGACTTCAGCCTGATGCCGCAGCCCAGGGCCGGCGCCCTGTTTGTTGGGGTAGCCGCTGCTTATAGATCGACCTTTCGGCGCCCCCGACGGTCCCAGAACTCCCGGCACAGCAGCGCTGCATAAGCAGTGTTGGTATCATAGTAGCGGCGCCACAAGCGTCGCGGCTCCTGTGCCACGCGAAACAACCACTCCAGCCCGGCCGCCTGAACCAGTTTCGGCGCCCGCGCAACCTTGCCGCCATAGACATCGAAACTGCCGCCCACGCCCATGACGAAACTCGGAGCGAGATCGTTACGATAGCGCTTGAGAAAGCGCTCCTTGCGCGGCGTCGGCATCGCCACCAACAGGCAGTCGGCACCCGAGGCGTTGATCGCCTCGACTATACCGGCCTCGTCTTCCGGCTTGAAGTAGCCATTGCGCATGCCGGCGATCACCAGGCTTGGATGATCCTTGGCAAGTCGCCCTTTCACCGCATCGAGAACGTGCTGTTCGGCACCCAGGAGGAAGGGGCTGTAGCCGCGCGTTGCGCACAGGCTCAGCAGATTGATCATGATATCGACACCAGCCACCCGCTCCGGCAGCGCGACGCCGCAAAGACGCGCCCCCCAAAGCACACCTTTGCCGTCGACGTTGATCACATCCGCCGTCGCAACATCCTCGCGCAGCTCGGTATTGTTGCGCATGTTCACCAGCTTGGCGACATTCACGACCACATGATGCAGCGGCCGCCGCAGCGTCATCGCCTCATCGGCGATGGCCAGCGTCTCGGCCATGGTCAGCGCATGGATCGGCGCGCCAAGGAACTCCCGGCGGCGTGACGCCAACAGGCGATGCTGTGCCCATGCGGAGTCGTGCGCGTTCATGCAGCCTCCTCTCGGCTTGCAGGGAGTGCCAAGTGTTCGACCCCTGATTTCTTCTTCCCCTCGATGCGGGCGTCGGGCTTGCGTGCCTTGCGCCAGGTCCACAAGCCCCTGGTGTCGACGAGCTTTTTATCCTTGAGCGCCTCGGGGTCGACGAAATTGAACTGCCGATGATCGACCAGAAGAACGACGATGTCGCATTTGTCGATGGCGGAAAGTGCATCGGTGAAGACAATGCCCTTGCCCTCGAGCTCTTGCGGCAGTGCATGTGTGTTGGGTTCAGCCGCAATGATCTTCAGGTTGGGGATATCGGACAAGAGCTTCACCACCTCGACAGCCGGGCTCTCGCGCATATCGTCGATATTGGGTTTGAAGCTGAGGCCAAGACAGGCGATCGTCTGCTTGCGGGAAGGGTCGAGCAAGGCCTGGATGTCCCTGACCACCGACAGGGGACGCTCGGAATTGATCCGGCGTGCCGAAGCCATCAGCCGCGTGCTGTTAGGCGCGGCGTCGATGATAAAGTACGGATCGACCGCAATGCAGTGGCCGCCGACGCCCGGGCTCGGCTGGAGGATGTTCACGCGGGGATGCCGGTTGGCGAGATCGATCACCTCCCAGACGTTGAGCGACAGATCCTGGCACACTGCCGCAAGCTCGTTGGCGAAGGCGATATTGACGTCGCGAAACGCGTTCTCGGTCAGCTTCACCAGTTCAGCGCTTTCGGCCTGAGTCATGAACAGGTCGCCGGTAACGAAGGTTGAATAGAGTGCCGCGGTCCGTTCCGACGACTTGCGCGACAGTCCGCCGATCGAGCGGTCGTTGTTGATCAGCTCGGTCAGGACCTTTCCCGGCAACACGCGCTCGGGCGAATAGGCGACAAGCACGTCGGCCTCTTCGCCATGCGTGACGGGAAATTTGAGATCGGGCCGCAGCTTGGCAAGCAGTCCCGTCATGATGCGCGTCGTGCCGACTGGCGACGTCGATTCCAGCACCACAAGGTCTCCCTGCTTCAGCACGGAAGCGATGCTTCGTGCCGCCGCGAGCACGTAGCTCACATCCGGCTTGTGGTCCTCGGTCATCGGGGTCGGCACGGCGATGACATAGGCATCCGCCGGCTGCGGCGTGCTGAACGCCTTTAGCTTGCCGTTGGCTACAACCTTCTGGATCAAACCATCGAGGTCCGGCTCGACGATGTGGATCTCGCCGCGATTGACCTTCTCGACCACAGTAGCGTTGACGTCGACGCCGATGACGTCGAGCCCGCGGCTGGCGAAAATGGCACAGGTCGGCAGGCCGATATAGCCCATGCCGATAACGGAAACAGTCGTGATCTCAGCCATGATGCAGCAGTTCCTCAACGATCCGGTTACCGGCCCGGCCATCACCATATGGGTTGTGTCGTTCCGCCATGCCGCGATAGGCAGCCTGGTCATCGAGCAGGCTGTTGGCATTGGACAGGATTTTTTCGATGTCGGTGCCGACGAGACGGGCGGTACCCGCCGCGACCCCCTCGGGCCGCTCGGTATTCTCGCGCATCACCAGTACCGGCTTGCCGAGCGAAGGCGCTTCTTCCTGCACGCCGCCGCTGTCGGTCAGCACCAGATAGCTCTGCTTCTGCAGGAACAGGAAGGGCAGATAGTCCTGCGGGTCGACCAGATGGATGTTGGGCACGCCCCCTAGTTCTTCGTTGACCACCGAACGCACATTGGGGTTGGGATGGACGGGATAGACGATCTGCACGTCCCCGCGCGCCGCCAGTCTCTTCAGCGCCGCACAGATACGGTGGATGCCGCCGTCGAAGTTCTCACGGCGATGACCGGTGACGAGGATCATTTTCTTGACGGGGTCGAGAAAGGGGAAATGGGCCGCGAGCTTCGCGTTCATCAACTTGTCGGCGTCGATCGCGCCGGAAAAATGCAGCAGCGTGTCGATCACCGTATTGCCGGTCACGAAGATGGTGTTCGCGGCCTTTCCTTCGGCGATGAGATTGTCGCGCGCCTGGGTGGTCGGCGCGAAGTGCCAGGTAGCGATGTCGCCGGCAATCTTGCGGTTCAGCTCCTCTGGAAAGGGAGAGTTGATATCGTGGCTGCGCAATCCTGCCTCGATATGGGCGACAGGAATGCGCTTGTAGAAGGCAGCCAGAGCCGCGGTCATCGCCGTGGTCGTGTCGCCTTGCACGAGGACGATATCGGGCTTTGCCTTCTCCAGCACTTCGGCCATGCCCAGGAGCACGCGCGAGGTCACGTCGAACAACGTCTGGCCGGGCTGCATGACGTTGAGGTCATGATGCACCGGCAGGCCCGTCAGTTCGATAACCTGATCGACCATTTCGCGATGCTGGCCGGTAATGCATGTCTCGGTAACGAACCCCGGATGGGCAAGCGCGGCACGCACCACCGGAAAGCATTTGAGCGCCTCCGGCCTCGTACCGAACACGATCAGCAATTTCTGCCTGAACGGCAGTTTAGGACGTGAAAGGACGTTCATTGCTGATCCTGGTCGCCAGAAGGCGTCGCGACCTGCTGATTATTCGCCACAAGAGCTATAATAGCGGCAGAAGCCGCCTTCGAGACCTTAAATCTTAATATATGATTAACAGACAAGCCCGCGCTCTCCCCGGGTAACTCTTATGAAAGACTAAACCGATAGGTATCCTGGCAGAGTAGTCTTGAAAAAGAATATATTCGATTGACTAATATTTTAATCATCGGCCACGCCGACGGATCTCGGCGCTGGGAAATCGAGCTTCTGGTGCGGTTGAAAGCGGCTGGTCACGTGGTTTCGAGTTGCCACGCATCGGCGCCTGCGCCTGTCGCACGCGGGCTTGATAAAGTGCTGGCGATCGAGAGCCGGCGCTTCGGTCCCTCACTGGCGAGCCGCTCCAAGCCGTTGCCGCCAGGCGATTCCGGTCCCGCCGATTTTGTAGTCGATCTCACGGGCACGGCCGCTGGACAAGGCGCGCCCGTCCTGACGCTCGAATTTTGCGGCCACGGCACCTTTCCCGCCGGTGTGGCCGAGATGCTGGCAAGCGGGCGTTTGCCGGAACTTGCCGTTCGCCTCGATGGCGTTGCAGTCGCCCGGGGGCGACCAATGCTCGGCGACCGGCTCTGGCTGTCTCGCAGCTGCAACGACCTGCTCGCCGGGGCCATCTCGCTGGTTATGCAAAGCGTCACCCGTTATTCCGCGGGCGAACTTGTGCCAATTGCCGATAGCCCGGCGCCGCTCCTGAAGACCGGCGGTTTTGTCCGGCACTATCTGCCCTTTTTTTGCAGGGGGTTGGTCGATCGCGCCGCGCAAAAGATCAGGCTTGGACGACGCCCCTTCTATTGGCAGGTTGCGTATCGGCTGATCGACGGACCAGGTGTCGCCGAAACCGGGCAACTCGACGGTACGCCGTTCACCGTCCTCGCCGATGATGGCCAGCGATTCTACGCCGATCCCTTCGTCCTCGAGCGGGATGGCCGCCACTATCTGTTTGTCGAGGAATTTCCCTACGCTACGGGCCGCGGGGTGATTTCTGTCGCCGAACTGGGCGACGATGGCAGGTTCAGCGTACCGAGGGTGGTGCTGGAGGAACCGCATCACCTGTCGTATCCGCAGGTGTTCGCTCACGCCGGCGAGACTTTCATGATTCCTGAAAGTGGGGCAGCGCGCGAGCTTGTGCTCTATCGCGCGGCGCAGTTTCCAGATCGCTGGGTGCGCGACACCGTGCTGATGACGGACAAGGATTTCAATGACGCCACGCTGCTCGAATCCGATGGGCGTTTCTGGCTGTTGGGGACGGAGCGGTTCGGTTACGGCAGCGCGTCGGATACGATGACGGTCTATTCAGCACCCTCGCTGCGCGGGCCATGGGTTGCGCATGCGCTCAATCCCATCGCCGTCGATCACTCGGCCACTCGGCCCGGCGGCGCCTTTATCCGCCAGGGCGATGGCCTGGTGCTGCCGGTGCAAAATGGGTCGAGAGCCTATGGCGGCGGTCTGGGGTTGATGCGGCTTGATCGGCTTGACGATTTCGATGTCCGTTTTGCGCCGCCCCGCCCGATCGGCGCGGGGCCGGCATGGGCTCGCACGGGCATCCACACGCTTAATCGCGCAGGCCGTGTCGAGGTTGTGGACAGTGCCGGCTGACGCGTCTGGAGCCTGTGCTTATCCGAGCCGATCCAGTCTCGGCGCGGATGCGGCCCCGACCGAAGACGTACCCACGGCCTGGTTTCTATACGGCGCGTTTCTATAGGCAAGCAGCAGCACCACGATTATCGTGATCTCCGGCGATTTTGACGAGAGCGCGTTATTCGACAGCGCGGCAAGCAGGAACGTCATGGTGCCGACCCATGCAGGCAGCGGCGCCGCGCGCAGCAGCCGAAAAACGAACCAGAATATCAGCACGGTAAAGAGCACGGCTATGGGCAGGCCGAAGAGCATGATGATGACCACCGGCGCGCTCTCGATGTAGGGCAGATGCAGCTTCTCGTTGACGATCGCCAGAAGGTCGTCGACGTTCATGCCAAACAGGATGTCTTTCCAGCTGACAAGCCCGAACACCTGGTAGATCGTCACCCGCGCCATGAAATTTTCGTCAAAGATCGTGTTGCCGAATCGATTCAGCAGCCCGCCCGAAAACAGTATGGCCACCAGCGCCGCGCCGCCCGCCAGGGCGAACAGCAGCACGACGGCCTTGGCCTGCCGCTGGTGCCTGGGGGTCAGGCGCGGCCAAGGCACGAACATCAGCAGAATGAGGGTTTCTCCGGCAGCGAGCATCAGGGCGGCGCGAGCGCCTGACGCAGCACAACCGACGAGCAATACGAGGATCGATGCCACCCGCACCCAAATGCGCCAGTGCGTCAGCGGTACGAATCCAATGGCTGTGGCGCAGAGCGCACCCAATGCCAGCGGGTGCGCCGATAGGCCGATTGGCCTGAACTGCAGTTCCCTGAGACCGTAAGGCAGAAATCGATGTTGAGTCACCGCTTCGATCGTGCCGATCACAGCGCTGAGGATCACCATTCCAAGCACCACGTCACCCAACGCCCGCCGCACATCCGCGTTCAAGGCCAGCATCAACAGGCCCGCGGCGCCCGCCACCAGATAGGTATCGATGATGAACCCGGAGGAGCCCGCCCGGCCGGTGATGAACAGATAAGGCACCAGCGCGAACATCAGCGCGGAATAAAGCAGCAAAGCCTTGAATATTCCGATTTCGTCGCCCTGCAGCAGAAATGGCCGGCTGAAAAGAACGAGAGGAAGCAGCAGAAAGATAGCATAGGTGCCGAAATGCAGTTTCTCGTAGAACGAGCCTCCCTGGGCCGTATAGTCGACGACCATGTTCATCATCTGCGGTGACACGGTGAAGCGGAGCAGGAACGCAAAGGCTGCGGATAGGAAAAACAGAAGCGACAGCGCGTTCTGACGACGCGCCTGGCTGGACAACAATCGTTCCGATGCGGCAGCAGGATAGCTCATGGCCGATCCAGGTGAAGGTATTCAAACGGCATTCTGGCCAACGAGGTCCATTCACGGGTCCGCCGAACGGACGCGGCGCGTGAATCGGCAAAATATGCCAACTTGGAAAATGAGATGTTAACGATCTTTCTGTAGTGCTGGCCCGCGTAGCGAATAACAAGAGTTGGCATCATGTCCGCCGCTTCCGGCACTCCCCCTCCCTCTGCGGCGGATTCCGATATCAGCGCACTTGAGCGGATCGCCAATGCGCGGCGCGCCAGCAGGGCAAGGCTGCATCAAAATGCCCCGGCCACGGCACGCATCTCCGCACCTGTCGTGGCGCACACACCCGATCCGGTCCCTACGGTGACGCTCGACAAGATCGGCGATTTCCTCGAGCTCGATTTTCGCCGCCTGTTTGTCTGGCTGCGTGCCGGCCTCGTCATGGCATGCATGCTGGCAGTGGCCGGCGGCGTCATCGGCGCCGCCTATGGGTTGCTGAGCAAACAGCGTTTTACCGTCGCGACGGAAATCCTTATCAATCCCGCCAATTTGCAGGTTGTGGAAAACGATCTCTACTCGCAGCCGGGCCAGATCGACGGCCAAATACTCAACGCGCGCAGCAAGCAGCGCATCTTGACCTCGGGCAACGTGCTTGCACGTGTCGTGGACGAACTCGGCCTGGCCAACGATCCGGAGTTTTACGACCCGGACCGGAGCGCCTCGGCGTCTGGCGCTGGGGTGAGTGGCACCAAGTCCGATCCGAAGCTTATCGCCCAGAAGAGCCTGGCGGAGCGGGTCGACGTCTCCGCGGATGAAACGTCGTTCGTCACAACCCTCTCGGTATCGGCGCAAACCACCGGCAAGGCGATCCTGATCTCGCAAGCCATGGTCAAGGCTTTTCAGGAGGAACTGGCCAAGGCCGAGGCTGCTGGCGCCAGCCGTGCCGCGGCTGCTCTTGATGGCCGGCTCGGCCAACTCAAGCGCGACGTGCAGGCGGCAGAAGAGAAGGTCGAGAGCTACAGGCGCAGCCACAATTTGTCCTCCAGCAATGGCCAGCTTGTCAGCTCGCAGACGATGACGCAGCTCAATAGCGAAATTGTAGAGGCGCAATCGCGCGCAATCGCCGCGCAGGCAAGTTACGACGCCTTGGTTGCCTCCGGCGTCAATGGGGCTAACCCTGACCCCACGGTTTCGGAAGCGCTCGCCGTGCTGCGCGACAAGGCAAACGGCCTGCGGCAGCAAATCGATTCACAGTCCATGACCTTTGGTCCGCGCCACCCGACGATCGTCAGGCTGAGGACAGAATTCGAAACCGTCAGTTCTCAACTCAGGGCCGAGTTCTCCCGCACGATCGGCACGGCAAAAGCCAGCCTTGATAGGGCCAAGGCTTCATTGGCTTCTCTCAACGCCAAGATGAACGATCTGAAGGGCAATGTTTTCACCGACAGCGAGTCCCAGGTCGCCCTGCGTGAGCTTGAACGCGACGCCGCCTCGAGAAGGGCGGTCTACGAAAGCTTCCTGTCACGCGCGCGCCAAATCACCGAGCGCGAGCAGATCGACACCACGAATGTGCAGGTGATTTCCACCGCGGTGCCGCCAAAGGGGCGCTCGTGGCCGCCACGCACCCCCCTGGTGGCCGGCATGGGAGCCTTCGCCGGCTTTGCTCTAGGCATGCTGCTCGCCATTGCCATGGGCATCGTGCGCGACATGCGCCAGCCGCCGAATCGATCAGGCATCGGCGTCGGCCGAGCCTGAATCCAGGCATGCCAAAGCGCATCGTCTTTCACATTGCCAGCCTCAGGGGCGGCGGCGCCGAGCGTGTCTTCGTCCTCATGGCAAATGAATTGGCGTCCCGTGGGCACGATGTCACGCTTTTTACCTGGAACGCGGAAGGACCTAACGCTGCGCTGCGCTCGCCTGCCGTGCATCTGGTCGATTTCGGCCTTCCCATCCGGGGCGAGGGTTATGGCAAATGGGCAACGCTGAAAGGCGTCGTGCGAAGCGCACGTCTGTTCAACCGCCTTGGTCCCCATGCGGTCTACAGCGCCCCGGAATTTGCCAATCTGGTCGTGGCGCTGGCGCTTCTGCTGGCACGCAGCCGAGCGAGGTTCTTTCCAAGTTTCCACGCAGCCGCCTCACTGCCTTCCAGCGGTCTCGGCGCAAGAATTGCGGTCTGGTTTTCCACGCTGGTTGCAGCGCGCGCAACCAAAGCCATCGCCGTCTCAGTGGGTGTCGGCCGCGATATCGTCGCCCGCGGCTTCCCCAGATCCAAGGTTGTCGTCATCAACAACCCGCTGCCGCCGGCCGTGGCGCTCCAGGGACATTCCCATGCCTGGCAGGCAAAGCTGGCGACGATGGGCGATGGGCCGGTCATCGCCACCGCCGGACGCCTGGTGCCGGTCAAGGATCATCGGACTTTGCTCCGGGCCTTCGCTATCCTGCGCGCCGGCCGCCGCGCTCGGCTTGTCATCTTCGGCGAAGGCCCGCTGGCTGCCGAGTTGCGCGCCTATGCCCAGGAATCCGGTATGGGCGCCGATGTGCTGCTTGCTGGCTACGTCAACGATCCCGCAGCCTGCTACGCTGCAGCCGACCTGTTCGTCCTTTCCTCCACGAGCGAGGGCTTTGGCAATGTGTTGGTCGAGGCGATGGCTGCTGGTGTGCCCGTGGTCTCCACGGATGCGCCGCATGGCCCGCGCGAAATTCTCGGTGACAGTCGTTTCGGCGCCTTGGTGCCGGTTGGCGACGCCGCGGCCCTGGCAAAGGCGATGGCTGAGATGCTGGACGACCCCACTTCGGACGCGATCCTGAAAAGCAGGGCTGCGGATTTCGAAGTTGAAAAGATCGGGGATCGATACGAAGCTTTGCTCTAGCCAGGGAACAAGCTCGTCTTTGAGCCTTGCTTTCGGATGAGAGGCAAAGCGGATATGGCGGTTCCTTCTGATGGAGTGGTCGAATGAGACATGTGTGGCGTTGGTTCGGCCCGGTCGACAAGGTGACGATCGCGGACGCGCGTCAAGCCGGTGCGCAAGGCATCGTCTCGGCCCTTCACCACGTTCCTTACGGCGCCGTCTGGCTGCCCGCCGAAATCGGAAGACGTCAGCGCGAAGTTGCATCTTTGCCGGATGGAAGCGCAAGCGATCTGAACTGGGAGGTCGTAGAGAGCCTGCCGGTTTCCGAAGCGATCAAGACGCAGGTCGGCGAATGGCGGAGCCATATAGCCAACTACAGGACATCACTGGAAAACCTGGCGCGGGCCGGCATTTCCGTCGTCTGCTACAATTTCATGCCTGTGCTCGATTGGACCCGCACCGATCTTACCTGGCGCCTGCCGCATGGCGGCACCACCATGCGCTTCGATCTGGTCGACTTCGCCGCATTCGACATCCATATCCTGAGACGCAAAGGGGCGCTCGGCGATTACACGCCGGAGCTCGTCTCCAAGGCGGAGCGACGACACGCGCAGATGGATGACGTTGAACGCAGGATTCTGGCAAGAAGCGTCAATTCCGGTCTGCCAGGATCGACCGAAGACACGTCTCTCGACGGTCTCGCGGCTCAACTGTCACGCTATGACCACATCGATGCAACAATCCTGCGCCGGCATTTCGTCGACTTCCTGGCGGAGGTCGTGCCTACGGCCGAACACCTCGGTCTGCGTCTCTGCTGCCACCCGGACGATCCGCCGTTTCCGCTGCTGGGCCTGCCGCGCGTCATGTCGACCGAGGCCGACTACAGGTACATCCTGGACGCAATCGACAGCCCGGCCAACGGGGCGACACTGTGCACGGGGTCGCTCGGCGCAAGACCGGATAATGATCTGCCGGGCATGATCGGGCGGCTGGGGCCAAGAATCCATTTCGCGCATCTGCGCAATGTGCGCAAGGAAGAGCCGGGCATCCCCTGCTCTTTCCATGAGGACGAGCATCTTGCCGGCGACACCGACATGGTGGCGGTGGTGGCGGCGCTGCTCCACGAGGAGGCGCGGCGCAGGAAGGAAGGACGCCCGGACGCCGTCATCCCGATGCGCCCCGATCATGGCCAGGACATCCTCGATGACCTGATGCGTGGCGCCCAGCCCGGCTATCCGGCCATCGGTCGGCTCAAGGGGCTGGCCGAGCTCCGCGGCGTCGAACATGCCATTCGCAAGGCGACATAAGCTTCATTCGCTGCGAACGATCTCGTGGCATGTCTGCATGGGAGATGGATGCTGCAGAAGCCGAGTGTCCTCCTCAAGCCGATGTTCCATATGGGCCGATGTTCCATGTGGAAACAAAAAGGCCGCGGTGCGTTAGCCGTGGGCTGCTTCGAAAGAGAGCGGGCGGGGAAACAAGGCCGGAATTCGGCTTCAAAAGCGAAAGGACACGCAATGGCAAAGAACACGATTTTCCTCTGGTACGACAAGGACGCCGAGGCTGCTGCCCGCTTCTACGCCGAGACCTTTCCCGACAGCGCGGTGGGTGCCATCACCCATGCTCCCAGTGACTACCCGTCCGGCAAGGAGGGCGACGTGTTGATGGTCGAATTCACCGTTGCCGGCGTCGCTTGTGTCGGCCTCAACGGCGGTCCCGCATTTAGACATAGCGAAGCCTTCTCGTTCCAGATCGCCACCGACGACCAGCACGAAACCGACCGCTACTGGAACGCGATCGTCGGCAATGGCGGCCAAGAGAGCGCCTGCGGCTGGTGCAAGGACAAGTGGGGCGTCTGCTGGCAAATCACGCCGCGCGTGCTGACCGAGGCGATGGCGGCCGGCGGCGAGGAAGCAAAGCGCGCGTTTGGTGCGATGATGACCATGAAGAAAATCGACGTCGCCGCGATCGAGGCGGCACGGCGCGGTTAATGGACTCACCAATCATCGCTGAACGCAGGTCTGCAGCGGTCTCTGCTTGCGCCCCCGTCCACCGCATGAGGTGGGCCGGCCTCGCCGCCGTGGGAGGAGTGCGCTTACCAAGAGAATCCCACCGGGACGGCTTCGCCCCGGGACAAAATCACGGAGTAATCCCAAGACATCGGCGCCTGTCTCAAAAAATACGGGCTTGCGCTGACGGTGGAACGTGCGGCTAGTATGCGTCGTCAGATCATTGGACTTCGAAAGGCCAAGCAATGCTGCCGAGCGAAATGACTACACGCGATCCGATCGAGGAAGCTGTCCTCTCCGTTCGAAATCTGACAATCCGACTGCCCAGGAACATGGAGCGTGAGAACGCAGTCGAGAACATTTCTTTCGACATGAAGCAGGGCGAGATGCTCTGCATCGTCGGCGAATCCGGCTCCGGCAAGTCCGTCACCGCAAATGCGATCATGGGTCTGCTGCCATCTTCGGTGCGGATCACGCAGGGAAGCATCCGGTTCAAGGGTCACGATCTGGCCAATGCACGGGAAGATGTTCTGCGCGGCCTCAGGGGCCGTTCGGTTTCCATCGTCTTCCAGGATCCGCTTTCGGCGCTCAATCCGCTGATGACCGTCGGCCAGCAGGTTGCGGAGGTTATGGAAGCGCACCACGCAGGCACTTCGGCGAGCCGCACGAAGGCGGTTGTCGATCTGCTCGGCGAAGTCGGCCTGCCGGAGCCGGAGGTTCTGCGTCACCAGTATCCGTTCCAACTGTCGGGTGGGCAACGCCAGCGCGTCATGATCGCCATGGCGCTCGCGCTCGGGCCCGACCTGCTGATCGCCGACGAGCCGACGACGGCTCTCGACGTCACCACCCAGGCGCAGATCCTGGCGTTGATCCGGCGGCTGCAGCGCGAAAAGAACATGAGCGTCATGTTCATCACGCACGATTTTGGCGTCGTCGCAGAAATCGCCGATCGCGTCATCGTCATGGAGAAAGGCGCGATGGTCGAACAAGGCGCCGCTTCCGACGTGCTCGGCAATCCAAGCCACCCCTACACCAGGCGGCTGATCGCTGCCGTTCCACATATGATCGAGAATGAGACGAAGTCGCGCGGCGATGCCCCGATTGTGCTGGAGGTGCGGAAGCTCGACAAGACCTACCGGCCAGGCATCGGCTTCTTCTCGCGGTCGCGCATCGTCCACGCCGTCAAGCAGGTCAGCTTCGAGGTCCGCCGGGGCCGGACGCTTGGGATCGTCGGCGAGTCCGGCTCGGGAAAATCGTCCCTCGGCCGCGTCCTCCTGAAGCTGCTGGACAGCGACGGCGGCAGCATTCTGTTCGACGGCAAGGATATCGCCGCACTTTCGGCTTCCGAGTTCCGGCCGATGCGGCCGCACATCCAGATGATTTTCCAGGATCCTTTCGCCTCGCTCAATCCGCGGCAGACGATCGCCAAGATCCTCACCGTCGGACCGATGGCGCATGGCCTGCCCGCTCGCGAAGCGCGCGCGAAGGCGTTGAAGCTGCTTCGGCTGGTCGGGCTCGACGAGGGTGCCTTCGACCGGTTTCCGCATGAATTCTCGGGCGGCCAGCGTCAGCGGATCGGCATCGCTCGGGCTTTGATGATGGACCCCGAGGTCCTTGTCGCCGACGAAGCGGTTTCCGCCCTCGACGTCTCGATCCAGGCGCAGATCCTCGACCTGCTGGCCGATATCCAGGAGGAAATGAAGATAGCCATGATCTTCATCACGCACGACCTGAGAGTGGCAAGCCGTATCTGCGACGAGATTCTGGTCATGAACCGCGGCGAAGTCGTGGAATCCGGCCCGCCCTGGCAGATATTCCGATCGCCGCGTCACGCCTATACACGGCAACTCATCTCGGCCATTCCCGGCAAGGAATGGGTCGCCGCCGCCTGATGCATGTCGCCCGGAAGCATGCCCTCACGCGTTAACCAGAGGCGACGCGCTTAGGTCGGCAATCGAGAACATTCCGCGACCCATCGACGACGGCGCCGATAGAGGACGCGGCCGCAAGGCCGTGTCTCGATCGAACTGCGCGCGCGCACCCTCGGACCTTCCCGCAGGGAAGATAGTTGCTTTTGTCCATCAAAAGTAGTTGCAATTGTCCACTATCCGCTCAACTATGCCTTTGAAGGCTCGCGGCAACCCCGATTTTCGAGGCTGCCGGTGATCTCGACGCAGGCTGCAGGAAAGCCCCAGGAGAGTGTCCATTGGCCAAGAAGAAGAAAGGCCCTCTTCATACCGTCGAGACGGTAGGGCTCGATGTCCTCGAAGACACGTTGAGCTTCTATATCCGAAGCATCAATATCGCCCTTTCTCGCGATCTCGATGACCGCCTGGAGGGTCTCGACGTCGCTCGGGGAACCGGCAAGATCACCACACTGCTTCTTGTCGACAGCCATCCGGGGATCCGGCCCTCGGTTATCGCGCAGCTCATTATGCGCGACCGTTCCGCCATGGGCAGGCTGGTCGACCAGATGATCGAGCACGACCTTCTGACGCGTGAAGCCGCGGCCGACGACGGACGCGCGCAGGAGCTTCACATCACAAAAAAGGGGGCGGACCTCGCCCGCAAGGTGCGCAAGATCGCCACCAAGCAATCCAGCGATTTCTTCGCCGGCGTGCCTGAGGAAGACCAGAAGCGTCTGCTCGACATTTTGCGGCGCGTCTATCGTCGCACTGTGGGTCTCGGCCAATGACGGAGCCGGCGGCAGCGGGCGCGGTGCTGGCGACCCAGCGGGTGGCGCTCCTGTCCGGCGCGAATCGCGGCATCGGCGCGGCTTGTGCCCGGCATTTGTATGAAACGGGCTGGTCCCTGTCGCTCGGCATGCGCAAACCGGTGCAGCCCGACTGGGCCGACGGCGAGCGCGTCCGCGTATTCCCTTACGAGGCTGCGGCTGCCGACGCCGAACGAGCGTGGGTCGACGGCACCATCGATCGCTTCGGCCGGATCGACGCAGTTATTGCCTCTGCCGGCATCATGATCCCGAAGTCGGTCATCGATGTCGACGACGCGGATCTCGATCTGATGTTGGAGATCAATGTGAAGGCTCCGCGCCGTTTGGTGCGCGCGTCATGGCGCGCGCTTGCGGCAAGTCGAGCAGGCCGTGTCATCATTCTCGCCTCGCTGTCGGGCAAGCGGGTCAAGTCCGCGACATCAGGCTCCTACGCGATCTCCAAGTTTGCTGCCGTCGCCCTTTCCCACGGTATCAGACAGGCGGGATGGGATCTTGGAATTCGAGCCACGGCCGTCTGTCCCGGTTTCGTCGCCACCGACATGGCGCGCAGCATCACCGATCGCGCCGATGCGCTGATGACCGATCCCGATGATCTCGCACGGACCATCGGGATGCTCCTCGATCTGCCCAATCATGCAAGCGTCGCGGAATTTTCCATCAATTGCCAACTCGAGGAGCTTTACTGAGCATGCCCGGACCGTTCGTCGTCCCTGTTCACGGAGACATTGAACTGCCAAAGGAGGTGGACTGCGTGGTCATCGGCGGCGGCATCGTCGGGACCTCGACCGCGCTGGAACTCGCCGAAAGCGGTTTGCGGGTGGCTTTGTGCGAAAAGGGCGGAATCGGACAGGAGCAGTCCAGCCGCAACTGGGGCTGGGTCCGCATCTCCCGCCGGGATCCGCGCGAGGTCCCGCTGATGGCGGAAGCACTGCGCATCTGGACGAGGCTCTCCGAACGGACGGGCCGAGATACCGGCTACGCCCGAGCCGGAATTGTGTTCACCTGCGCGAACGACAAGGAATACGAACAGCACGCGAACTGGGGACGTCATCTCGAAGGCTATCAGCTCGAGTCGCGAATGATTGGTGCGGGAGAATTGCGTGATCTCCTCCCCGGTTCCAATCTCGATGTCAAAGGAGCGCTGTATACGCCCGCCGACGGCCGCGCGGAACCGCAGAAGGCCGCGCCGGCGATTGCCGAAGCCGCACGCGAGCGCGGCGCCGCCATATTGACCGAATGCGCGGTGCGCGGCGTGGAGACAACCAACGGCGCCGTCTCGGGCGTCGTGACCGAACGCGGTTTCATCGCCTGCAAGGCGGTCGTCCTTGCCGGAGGCGCCTGGTCGAACCTGTTTTGCGGAGCGCTTGACCTCGACCTGCCGCAGTTGAAGGTCATGAACACGGTCCTTCGCACGACGCCGGTCGAGAACGGGCCGGAACAGGCCGTGTGGGCAAACAATTTCGCCATGCGCAAGCGCCAGGACGGTGGCTACACCATAGCCTCCAGCATGACCAACGTCGTCGATATCGTGCCGAACTCCTTTCGCTACGCGCGCGACTTTCTTCCGGCCTGGAAGATGGAATGGCGATCGCTGAACTTCCGGCTGGGCGGCCGTTTCCTCGAAGAGGCAAGAGTGCCAACTCGTTGGGCAATGGATGAGGCCAGCCCCTTCGAATATTGCCGCGTGCTCGATGCCAAGCCGTCGAAGAAAAGCTCCGAGCGTGTCCTTTCGAACGCCCGCAAGGCATTTCCGGCTCTGGACAAGGCGGAGATCGCGCAGCGCTGGGCCGGCTATATCGACGTCACGCCCGACGCCGTCCCCGTCATTTCCGCGGTCGATGCCGTCCCCGGCTTTCATGTCGCCACCGGATTCTCGGGCCATGGCTTCGGCATCGGCCCGGCGGCAGGCAGGCTGATGGCGGACATCGTCACCGGGCGGCCGCCGATCGTCGATCCGACGGACTTCAGATGGTCGCGATTTTCGGACGGATCGAAGGTCGCGCCGATCAGTGGATTCTAACCGTTCCGACAAGAGGGCGGGTTGCAGCAAAAGTGGAACACTTCAACAGGAGACTCCAAATGTCGAACCAGAGCAGCAGCACAATCTTTCGGCCGACGCGTCGCCAGACGCTTGGGATGGCGATCGCCGGCGCCGCCGGCCTCGCCATGCCCAACCTGACAGGTACCGGCAAAGCCCTTGCCGCAACCCCGCCGAGCGCGCCCAAGGGGCAGGTGATCGTCGGCTTTTCTCAGGAACCCACCGTCTTCAATCCACATCTGGTGCATATCGAAGTCGACGAGGGCATCCACTTCAGCGTTTTCGATCCGCTGTTTGGCGTCGACCCGAAAGGTAATTTCTTCCCCGCACTCGCCAAGGAGGTGCCGACCGTCGAAAACGGCGGCATCTCGGCCGACGGGCTCGAGTGGCACATAAAGCTGCGCGATGACGTCAAGTGGCATGACGGAAAACCGTTCACGGCCGAGGACGTCAAGTTCACGCTCGAACTCCTGGTCGACCCGAAATTTCTGAGCTGGCGGCGCGCCGGCCATGAACTTGTCCAGGATCTGACCGTCGTCTCGCCAACCGAGATCAGCTGGAAGATGAAGGAGCCCTACGCACCCTACCCGTCGATCCTGGCGGCGACCTTCATCGTCCCGAAACATGTGCTCGGTGCGGCGGAGGACAAGAATACCGCGCCGTTCAACAATGCTCCCATTGGAACCGGGCCATTCAAATGGGTGGAACGCACGGCCGGGGACCATATCGAGTTGGCCGCCAACACCGACTACTTTGGCGACGGCCCTTATCTTGAGCGGCTGATCTACAAGTATATTCCGGACCTGACGGTTCTCTACACCCAGTTCAAGACCGGCGACATCGACGTCATCGGACTGCAGTGGATCACGGCCGACCACTATGAGGAAGCCAAGGCATTGAACGGGACGTCCGTTGCCGTCATTCCCGCCGCCACGGTCGAATCGCTCAGCTTCAACATGGAGCGCCCGCAGTTCAAGGAACTCGCCGTTCGCCAGGCGCTGTATTATGCGCTGGACAAACAGACGATCATCGACGCCCTCTATTACGGACTGCCGACCCCAACCGAAACCTACATGCCGCAGCAATCCTTCTACTACAATCCGGATCTGCCAAAGCAGGAATACGATCTGGACAAGGCAAAGAAATTGCTCGACGATGCCGGCTGGGTCCCTGGCAGCGACGGTATTCGCGTCAAGGATGGCGTCCGCCTCTCGTTCAAGAACTCGACCACGGCGGGCAACCATATCCGCGAACAGGCGCAGCAGTTCATTCAGCAATCGTATCGCGACGTCGGTGTCGAAGTGGAGATCTCCAACCTGCCGCCTGCGGTCATGTGGGGAGACTACTGGGTGAAGTCGGAGTTCGATTCCGTTGTCGTCGGCATCAACTTCCTGACAGGGTCCGATCCCGATACTTCGGATTACCTCAGTTCGAAATCAAGTCCGGCCAAGGGTGGCGCCGGCCAGAATACCTGGCAGTATGCCAGCCCTGAGGTGGACAAGCTGCTCGAATCCGGCGGTGTCGAATTCGAGCCGGAAAAGCGCAAGCAAGCCTACCTGAAAATCCAGGAGACCGTGCGCAACGACCTGCCATTCCTGCCGATGTTCCAATATGCGACGGTCCGCGGACACAAGTCCGGTGTCGAAGGCGTCATCCCGAACATCAATGTGCGCATCGATTCCTGGGATGTGGCCACCTGGTACTGGTCATAGCTCCGGAAACAGGCCGGGCCGGAAATCACCGGCTCGGCCTCAATCGTCGATAAAGCGCCTCTTGCGCGACCGTATCCGACGCACAGCAAAACGGAGACAGCCGGCATGTTTCGCTATCTGCTGGGCCGCTTTTGGCAAAGTCTTGTCCTGCTCCTGCTGGTTTCGGTGATTGGCTTTGCCGTCCTGAACCTCGCTCCAGGTGGGCCGCTCTCGCAGTTCACCCTCACGCCAGGAATGACGCAGGCCGATCTCGAGCGGATCGCCACGCAAATGGGTCTTAATCGACCTCTTCCCGTCCAGTACCTCGACTGGCTGGGGCACCTGCTTCGCGGTGACTGGGGACGCTCCTTCCGGGACGGCAGGCCCGTGCTCGACATCATCTGGGAGCACCTTCTCGCGACACTGCTGCTGATGGGCGTGTCGACTGCGATCGCCATCTTCGTCGGCACCTGCATAGGTGTCCTGGGCGCGCTCAAACGATACTCGATCTTCGACTACGCGGCGACGGTCGGCGCGATGGTGGCGTTGTCGATCCCGACTTTCTGGTTCGGGTTGATCGCGATCTACATCTTTTCGCTGCGGCTCAGGTGGCTGCCGGCCGGCAACATGTACACGATCGGCGACGGCTCGCTCGGTGACTATGCGATCCATCTCATCATGCCGAGCATCGTTCTCGCGCTGGTCAATATCGCCGTGTGGAGCCGCTACATGCGGACCGCGACGCTCGACGTCATCAATCAGGATTTCGTCCGCACTGCCCGGGCCAAGGGACTGAGGCCCCGACGTGTGCTGATCCGCCACATCCTTGGCAACGCCCTGCTCCCGATGATCACGCTGCTGGGGCTGCAACTGCCGACAATTTTGGGTGGCGCCCTGGTGACGGAAACCGTCTTCACCTGGCCCGGCATGGGACGGCTGTTCCTCGATAGTCTCGGTTACAGCGACTACCCCGTGGTGATGGGCCTGCTGATGATGTCCGCGGTTCTCGTCCTGGTCGGCAATCTGGCCGCCGACCTCACCGTTGCATTCGTCGATCCGCGCATTCGATTGAGCTGAGGAACGAAAAATGAGCCAGTCGGAATTACTCGTCTCCGCCCGCTCCACGCAACCCTGGTGGCGCAGCCGCACCGTGCGCCGATTTGCCCGTCATCGGCTGGCGATGTTCGGCTTGGCCACGATCATTATACTGGTCCTCGCCTGCGTCATCGGACCCTTTCTCCTGCCCTTCGACGATCTTTACATCGACCTGCGTGGCCGGTTCTCCCCGCCGTTCACCGGCTACCATTTCTTCGGCACCGATCCGCTCGGACGCGACATCGCGGCGCGCCTGCTCATGGCTGGCCGCGTTTCGCTGCTGGTCGGTTTCGCCGCCATGCTCCTCAGCACCGTCTTCGGAACGGTGCTCGGGATTGTGGCCGGCTTCTTCGGCGGCCGCATCGGCGCCGTGCTGATGCGTTTCGTCGACGCGATGCTGTCCTTTCCCAACATCTTCCTGCTGCTGGCGATGGCTGCCTTCATCAAACCGAGCCCGATCATGATCACCCTGATCATAGCGGCGACGAGCTGGATGGAAATCGCACGCATCGTCGAGGCGGAAGTGCGCTCCCTGCGCGAACGCGACTTCGTGGTCGCCGCCCGCATGCTGGGCTTGAGCAACAGCCACATCATGTTCCGCGAGCTTCTGCCCAATGCGATCGGCCCGATCATCGTCGCGGCCACGCTGACCGTCGCCCGCGCCATCCTCCTCGAAGCCTATGTGAGCTTCCTTGGCTACGGCATCCAGCCGCCGCTGCCGAGTTGGGGAAACATGCTCAACGGCGCCCAGCAGTATCTCGACAGCGCGCCGTGGCTGGCGATCGTTCCTGGCGCCGCCATCACGCTGGCGGTCACCAGTTTCAATTTTATCGGCGACGGGCTGCGCGATGCGCTCGACGCGCGAAGCGACATGCTGTGAGACCGGTCGGCATGGCAAGGTTTTCGCCGTTTGAAGTCTCACTCTGGTATGCGACCGCGGCGCCGCCGCCAAAAACCGGCGGCCCCCTGAAAGGACGCACGAGGGCGGATGTCTGCGTCGTCGGCGGCGGCTATACAGGATTGACGACCGCGCTCGATCTCGCCCGCGACGGCATAAGCGTGGTTCTGCTGGAAGCCCACGAGATCGGATTCGGCGGCTCGGGACGCAATGCCGGCCACTGTACGCCAACCTTCACGCACTACAGCCTGCCCGAACTGCGCGCCATGTTGGGCGAGCCGTGGGCCGAAAGGCTGATCGCCCGGCAGACAGGAGCCAACAGACAAGTCGCGGAGATGATCAAGCGTTACGGCATCGACTGCGAATGGCAGCAGAACGGCTACGTCATGGGCGCGCTTACGCCAGGCGCCGTTGCCAAGCTCGAGGCGAAGGCGCAGCAATACAACGCGGTTGGCGCCAAGACGCGGGTGCTCGACAGACGGGCTAGCGAGGAGATGACCGGCAGCCCGCGATATTATGGCGGCTGGTTTCATTCCGAGGCTGGCCACCTCAATCCCTTGAGCTACGCCAGAGGACTGGCGCGCGCCGTCATCGAGGAGGGCGGCACGATCCACACCAACTCGCCTGTCCGCGACGTCGTGCGGCAGGACGGCGCCTGGGCCGCACACGCGGGCGAAGGGGTTGTGGTCGCCGACAAGGTCATCTTTGCGACAGGCGCCTACACTGTTGACGGTTGGCCAGGCCTCGACCGGACCTACAAGATCCAGAAGGTGTTCGTCGCCGCGACACAGCCGCTGACGGGCGCCGAACGCCAGACCGTCCTGCCACGCAACACCACCATGCATGATGGCCGCGGCGACATCTTCGTCTACAAGTACAACGCCGAGGGACGGATTGTCGCCTCGATGTTCCCGATGGGCCGGCGCGGCCGGGACATGGCGTTCACACAGCGCCTCATGTCCGACCGCCTGCATTGGCTCCATCCGCAGATCAGCAGCGACCTGAGATGGGAGTATTTCTGGTTCGGCGAACTGGACATGCAGAAGCGGACCATCCCGCGATTCTATGAACTCGCGCCCGGCGTCGTCGCGCTGACTGGCCTGTCCGGCCGTGGCGTGCCAACCGGAAGCATGCTCGGCGGCGTACTCGGCGAGTGGGCGAAGGGCGTCCCCGAAAAAGACCTGTCGCTGAAGCTCGAACCGCTCCGGCGAGCCCCCTTCTTCATGTCGTTCGCTCCGGCCGCCATGTTGCGATATTATCGCGTCTCGGACTGGCTACGGGCACGGGCGAGCGGGGTCCCGCTTCCACCCCACGCCTAGGCTCAGGACTCATTTCTTAGAGCAATTCCAGGAAAAGTGTGAAACGGTTTTCCGTCCGGAATTGCGTCAAAACAAGGAGATAGCGCGGCTCTGCGTTTCCGTGAAACGATGAACCGCTCTAGAACCAGAAGATGACGGCTGCAGCGATGCAGATCACCGATCTTGATCTGATTTGCAGCCCTTGGAAATCCCTCCGATCCGAGGGAAGATCATCCCGCTCTAACTCTTGGGGGTTCGCATGGAAAATCACGAGCCGTTTCTGCGCGAGGCGATTACGCTCTCGAAATCCGCGATGGCAAACGGCGACGAACCGTTTGGCTCGGTACTGGTAAAGGACGGCGAAGTCATCCTGCGCGCCGAAAACAGCGTCTTCACCGGCCACGATATGACAAATCACGCCGAGATGAACCTGGTTAAACTGGCGGCGCAGCACTACGACCCAGCTTTTCTCGCTGACTGCACGCTCTACACCAGCACTGAGCCGTGCGCGATGTGCTCCGGGGCGATCTACTGGTCGGGTATCGGGCGTTTGGTGTTTGCGTGCTCAGAAACGCGGCTTGGCGAGATTGCTGGGATCGGGTTGAATGTGCCTAGCCGGGCGGTGTTGCAGACCGGCGCGCGTGCCGTCACTGTGATTGGCCCGACGAACCTCGAAGACGAAGCCGCCGAAGTCCACCAGGAATTCTGGCCGAAGCATCTGGGCAAGGTTTAGATAAGCGAGCTAATGCATGTCGCCCAAAAGTGCGCAGCGGTTTTGGGATAACGACATGCACAAAACAGAACTTAAAGCGCGTCGCGTGAAGCCCGAACATTCGGGCATTCATCGCGACCGTCCGACAGGTGCTGTCGAGCATGGACTACCTGACTGATCACGCTACCGGCGTGAATTGAGGTCCAGCGGTCGCATGCGGCCCTGGCAGAAAGATCGCGGGTCTCTTCCTATAAAACGGAACGGACCGTTTCGTTTACAGGAAGAGAGTGAATGGAGATATCCGAGCAGCGCCAGGAACTCGGCGAACGTCCTCCGGCTCGATGTCACCTTTTGCACCCATTTGCGTGGACGGTTGCGCATGATCGCAGTTTGCGGTTTGAGTCCGACTGCAATCTGCTAGCTTGCGCTAATTGTTGCTCCACGCCGCGCAACGGTGGAATTCATACCCTAGGAGGAAATCACGATGAGAAGATTTGTCGCCGTTCTGGCTGCCGCCGCGGCCGTTACGTTTTATCCGTTCGCCGCGGGCGCGCAGACCTATCCCGAACGCGCCATCACCGTCGTGGTGCCGTTTTCGGCCGGCGGCCCGACCGACACGGTCACCCGCCTCGTCGCCGAAGCGATGTCGAAGGATCTCGGCCAGCAGGTCATCGTCGAGAATGTCGGCGGCGCCGGCGGCACGCTGGGCGCTGGCCGCGTCGCGAACGCCGAGCCGGACGGCTATACGCTGCTGCTCCATCACATCGGCATGGCGACCAGCGCGACGCTGTACAGGAAGCTCGCATACGACACTCTGAACGCCTTCGAATATGTCGGTCTCGTCACCGAGGTGCCGATGACGATCGTCGGCCGCAAGGATCTCGAGCCGACCGATCTGAAGGGGCTGGTCGACTACGCCAAGGCCAACAAGGATACCATCACCGTCGCCAATGCCGGCATAGGCGCAGCCTCGCATCTGTGCGGCATGCTGTTCATGAGTGCCATCGGCACGCCGCTGGTCACCGTGCCCTACAAGGGCACCGGCCCGGCCATGACCGATCTTCTCGGCGGTCAGGTCGACATCATGTGCGATCAGACGACCAACACCACCAAGCAGATCCAGGGCGGCACGATCAAGGCCTACGCCGTCACCTCGCCGGAACGCCTAGACGTGCTGCCCGATCTGCCGACGACGACGGAAGCTGGCCTTCCCGAGGTGCAGGTCGGCATCTGGCACGGCCTCTACGCGCCCAAGGGCACGCCGGCCGAGGTCACCGAGCGCCTGTCGAAATCGCTTCAGGTCGCGCTTAAGGACCAGAATGTCATCGCCCGCTTCGCCGAACTCGGCACCAAGCCATCGTCCGAGGCAGACGCGACGCCGGCCGCGCTGAAGGCCAAGCTGGAGGGCGAGATCACGCGCTGGAAACCGATCATCGAAGCCGCCGGCCAGTACGCCGACTGAGGTTTTCGGAAACGGGCGCCACCAGCGCCCCGTTTTCGCACTGCAACGGCGTGCCCGCGGCGCGGGCCTGGGAGGAACGTCATGAAACCTTTCGCAATCGACACGACCAACGGCATATGCGCGGTGCTGTTCATCTTTCTCGGCGGATTTTTCGCGCTGCAGTCGCTCGGCCTCGAAATCGGCACCGCCTTCCGCATGGGGCCGGGCTATTTCCCTCTGGTCCTGGCGATCGTGCTCATTCTGCTTGGCGCTGTTATCCTCGTCCAGGCAGTGCGGTTCGAGAGCGAGCCGATCGGCCATATAGCCTGGCGCGGCATGCTGTTCATCCTCCCTGCCCCGATCTTCTTCGGCCTGACCGTGCGCGGCCTGGGCTTCATCCCCTCGATCTTCCTGACGGCGCTGATCGCATCCTTTGCCAGCGGCCGCATGAGGCCATTGACCGCGCTCGTGCTCTCCGTCGGCCTGACGCTGTTTGCGTTCCTCGTCTTCAGCTATGCGCTCGGCCTGCCGTTCCGGCGCTTCGGCCCCTGGCTGGCTCCATGGCTGACATTGTGAGGGGATGAACATGGAACTCCTCGACAACCTCGCGCTCGGCTTTTCGACGGCGACGACCCTCTGGAACCTGCTGTTCTGCCTGATCGGCGTCATTCTCGGCACGCTGATCGGCGTCCTGCCCGGCATCGGTGCCACCGCGACCATCGCCATGCTGTTGCCGATCACCTTCCAGATCGGCGACCCGGTCTCTTCCCTGATCATGCTCGCCGGCATCTATTACGGCGCGCAATATGGCGGCTCGACCACCGCCATCCTCATCAACATGCCCGGCGAATCCTCTTCCGCCGTCACCGCAATCGACGGCTACCAGATGGCCAGGAACGGCCGCGCCGGGGCGGCACTCGCCATCGCGGCCATTGGCTCATTCTTCGCCGGCACGGTGTCGACCTTCCTCGTCGCCATCTTTGCCCCGCCGCTGACGGCGATCGCGCTGCAATTCGGCGCCGCCGAGTATTTTTCGCTGATGATCGTCGGCCTCGTCTCGTCCGTCGCGCTCGCCCACGGCTCGATTGTCAAGGCGCTGGCGATGGTCGTGCTCGGCCTGCTGCTCGGCATTGTCGGCACCGACATCTATACCGGCACGCCGCGCTTCACGCTCGGCATCCGCGAATATGCCGACGGGCTGAATTTCGTCGCGGTGGCGGTCGGCGTCTTCGGCGTCGCCGAGATACTGCGCAACCTCGAAAACGAGCACGAGCGCTCCGTGATGATCCGAAGGGTCTCCGGCCTTATGCCGACCCGCGAGGACTTTCGGCGCATGGCGGCGCCCATCGTGCGCGGAACGATCATCGGTTCGGCGCTCGGCATCCTGCCGGGAGGCGGCGCGATCCTTGCAGCCTTCGCCTCCTACACGGTCGAAAAGCGTGTATCGAAGAACCCGGGGGAATTCGGCAAGGGCGCGATCGAAGGCGTCGCCGGGCCGGAATCGGCCAACAATGCCGGCGCCCAGACCTCCTTCATCCCGATGCTGACGCTCGGCATTCCGGCCAACCCGGTCATGGCGCTGATGATCGGCGCGATGATCATCCAGGGCATCGTGCCCGGCCCCAATGTCGCGATCGAACAGCCGGCGCTGTTTTGGGGCATCATCGCCTCGATGTGGATCGGCAATCTGATGCTGATCGTCTTGAACCTGCCGCTGATCGGGCTTTGGGTGAAGCTCCTGACGATCCCCTATTACGTGCTCTTCCCGATTATCATGGCGTTCTGCTCGATCGGCGTTTACAGCGTCAACACCAACATCTACGACCTCTACGCCGTCGCCTTCTTCGGCTTCCTCGGCTACCTCCTGACCAAGCTGCGCTGCGAACCCGCGCCGCTGCTGCTCGGCTTCGTGCTCGGCCCGCTGCTCGAGGAAAACCTGCGCCGCGCCATGATTCTCTCGCGCGGCGACCCGAGCACCTTCATGACGAGACCGATCAGCGCCGGCCTGCTCGTGATCGCGCTCGCCGTGCTCGCCATCGTCTTCCTGCCCGCGGTCAAGAAGAAGCGCGAAGAGGTGTTTGTGGAGGAGAATTAGCGAAAGTCACGCGGCCGCCTCTCTACTGCGGCGGCCGATGCGGGCCCCGGTTTCCGAATCGAACAGGAAGACGGCGGAGTCCTGGAAGGTGATGCCGATCGGCTCATCCATGTCGAACCCTGCCTGCAGCGACAGACCCGGCAATCACGCACAGCAGCTCGAACATCATCGTCGCCCCCGCAAGCGCCGTCATCCCGCCAAGATCGAACGGCGGTGCCACTTCCACGACATCGGCGCCGACTATGGTCACAGTGTCGAGAAGGCGGACCATTTCCTGCGCTTCGCGGGTGGTGAAGCCGCCAAGCTCGGGGGTGCCGGTGCCGGGCGCCATCGAAGGGTCGATGCAGTCGATGTCGAAGGTCACATAGGTGGGACCGCTGCCGACGATTCCACGTGCCTCTTCCATGACGCTGGCAGCACCTCGCCGGACGAACTCCTCCATGTAGATGATGCGGATGCCCTGAGCGACGGCCCAATCATGCTCGTTGGGCTCGTAGATGGAACCGCGGATGCCGATCTGGACGACACGTTTGGGATCGAGCAGGCCCTCTTCGATGGCCCGCCGGAAAGGTGTGCCATGCGTGTAGGGATTGTCGCCGAAATAGCGGTCGTTGGTGTCGGAATGCGCGTCGAAATGGACCATGCCGACCGGCGCATTGCGCGCGACCGCGCGCAGCACCGGCAGCGTCGTCAGATGATCGCCGCCGGCGGCAAGCGGAATGGCGCCTGCCGCGACAATCGCCGCGATGCCGTCCTCGATGCGCTTCAAGCCGTCCAGGAGGTTGATCGGATTGACCGACAGGTCGCCGACATCGGCAACGTTGGCAATGCTGAAAGGCTCGGTTCCCGAGACGTGATGGGTCCGGCGCATCAGGCTCGACTGGTTCCGGATCTCGCGCGGACCGTGGCGCGCGCCGGCGCGGTTTGTCGTGCCGCCATCCCACGGTATGCCGACGAGTGCGATGTCCAACCCCTCGGCACTTGGCACGGCCGGCAGTCTCATGAAGGTCGAAAGCCCGGCGAAGCGGGGAACGGCGGCGGCGTCGACCGGCTGGAAGAAATTGCTGTTCATGTTGTCGTCACCTCAGGAAAATTCATGTTTGACGATGTCGGCGAGCCGCGTCTCGCAGTCGTCGAGCAGCCACCGGCCCTTTTCCGCCGACGAGCCCTCGGTCAACGACAGCACGCCGGACGGCGGCACGTCCTCGGCCGGCCAGGGATAGCGGTCATAGGGCTTGAATTGCGCCGGACCGTCATGCAGCGCCTTGCCGAGGTCGACGAGCTCCGGGCGCAGCGCCAGCATCATCGACGTCTCGATCACGCTCGCATGCTCCAGTTCGATGCCGGGATAGCCATCGGGGAACACTTTCGCCAGCGTTTCGCCGCGCACCATGTCCCAGTGGTCGACGCGCAGGATCGTCAGGTCCGTCGCGCGTTCGCGGCCGATGGCATCGAGCGCCAGTTCGATGCCTTCGATGGACGGGCCGATATTCTCGTAATGGCCGTTGAGCACGACGATGCGTCGGACCTTCTGGCGATACAGGTCGCAGATCACATCCTTGACCAGAAGCGAGAAAGTCTGTGCCGTGATGTTGATCGTGCCGGGAAAGGCCGGGCCGCCGCCTGACCTGGGCTGCGAGCGATTGCCGTAGGCGATCGTCGGCGCCACCAGGCCGCCGACCTGCGCCGCCACCCTTTCAGCGATGGCGGTCGGGATCACCACATCGACGTTCATCGCCATATGGTGGCCGTGCTGTTCGGTCGCGCCGAGCGGCAGGAAGACGGCAGCGCCGGCGGCGATCCGCTTCTGGGCTTCGGGCCACGGCAGTTCAGCGAGGAAAACGCGGTCTTCCATGATCATCTCCTCAAAGCATCGCCGCGCCGCCATTGGCGCCCAGGCATTGTCCGGTGAAAAAAGTCGCGCCGGGGCCGGCCAGGAACACCACCGCGGCAGCGATTTCATCCGGCCGTCCGATCCGCCCCAGCGGGTGTGTCGTCTCCAGCGCGCGCTGGCTCTCGGTCAGCGCTTCGAAGCCGAGAAGCGGCGTGTCGGTCGGCCCGGGCGCCACGGCGTTGACCAGGATGCGGGGTGCAAGTTCGCGTGCCCAGGAACGGGTAAGGCCGAGCAACGCCGCCTTCGTCGCGCAGTAGACCGAGGCGCCAGACCGGCCGAGATAGGCGAGCTCGGAGGCGATGTTGATGATGCGTCCGCCATCGGGAAGATACGGCAAGACTTCCCGTGCCACGATGATCGCGCCCCGCACATTGACGGCGAACATGCGGTCGACATGGTCGAGCGAGATCTCGCCAAGCGGCGCTTCCTGGAGAATGCCGGCATTGTTGACGAGGATGTCATAGCCACCGATCCGATCCGTGCCCCGCCCGACCGCGGCAATGATCTCGGTCTCGCTGGCGAGGTCGCAGGCAAGAATGGGGATATCGCCCTCGGACACAGCGAGATCCAGCCCGAGAACCGTCGCCCCGGCCTCGCGCAAGGCGTGCGCGGTCGCGCGGCCGATGCCGCTGGCCGCGCCAGTGACCAGCGCGCGTTTTCCGTGGAACGGGCTTACCAAGGCACTTCTCCCCTGTCGACGCCGAGCGACTGCCCGGTGATGTTGGCCGCGAGATCCGACGCCAGGAAGAGATAGGTGCCGGCCATGTCGGCCGGCTCCATCAGACCCGGCAGGGCCTGTGCACCGACGATGCTTTCGAGCAGCGCTGCCTCGCTGACGGCGTCTCTCTCGGCCATGCGGCCGAGTGAGCGCATCGACGCATCCGTGCGCACCCATCCCGGACAGACCGCATTGACGCGGATGCCCCTGCCCCCAAGTTCCTTGGCCCAGGTCTTCGTCAGGCCGATGATGGCGTGCTTCGAGGCGACATAGGCGCCGAACTGCGCCTCGGCGACGCGGCCCCAGATCGATGCAGTGTTGACGATCGAACCGCCGGCCTGCATGCGCGGCAGGGCACGCGCCGTGACGAGGGCCGTGCCGATGATATTGATCTCGATGATGCGCCGGAAGGCGGCTTCGACATCGTCGCCGCTGTCGGTGATCGGCGTCATCAGTTCGAGGCCGGCATTGTTGATGAGCACGTCTATGCGAGCGACAGGTTCGAGCGCCGCCGTGACAGCCGCACGATCGGCAATGTCGGCCTGCGTGCCGCTGGCGCCCAATTCACGCGCCCGTTCATGCACCGCGGTGTCGTTCGCGATCAGATGCAGGCTGGCGCCGGCCTGCGCGAAGCCCTTCGCGATGCCGAGGCCGATGCCACGGCTGGCCCCGGTGATCACGACGAACTTTCCGGAGAAGGACAGGCTCATACGACCGCTCCGGTCTCGTTGCGGATCAGATGCAGGACCTTGTTGCGCAGCTCGAAGAATTTCTGCGTTTCCCGGATCTCCAGTGGCCGTTGCGGACCAAGCTCGGCCGCCACGTCGATGTCGGCCACGACCGTGGCCGGCCGGCGCGAAAACAGGATGATCCGGTCGGCAAGGAATACCGCTTCCTCCACGTCGTGGGTGACGAAGATGATGGTCTTTTCCTCGCGGATCTGGATCTGCCGCAGCTCGACCTGAAGCCGCTCGCGCGTCAGCGCGTCGAGCGCGCCGAAAGGCTCGTCCATCAACAGCACGTCCGAACCAGCTGCGAGCGTGCGCGCTATCGCCACGCGCTGGCGCATGCCGCCCGAAATCCGGTTCGGATAGGAGCCGGCGAAGTCGGCAAGGCCGAACAATTCGAGATAATGGCGCATCCGCTCGACCTTCTCGGCCGCGCCAAGATCCTTCCTGTAGCGCATGCCGAAGGCAATGTTCTTCTCGACGGTCAGCCAGGGAAACGACGAATAGGACTGGAACACCATACCGCGCCGGCGATCCGGCCCGACAATTTCTTCGCCGCCGAGCAGGATCGAACCCGAGCTCGGTTCGTCGAGGCCGCCGACCATCCGCATCAAGGTTGTTTTGCCGCAACCCGATGGGCCGAGGAAGACCACGAGCGAATTGCGGTCGAGGCCAAGATCGGTTTTTCGCACGACATCGACCGGGCCGAAGGACTTGGCCGTATCGAGGAACTGAACGTAGCGGCTCGCCATGACCTGCCCCTCACAGATACCGGAAAAGCCGGCGGTGAAGCAGGCGAAGCAGTTGGTCGGTGACGAGGCCGATCAGCCCGATAACGACGACGCCAGCCATCACTTCGGGCGTTTTGACGAAGCGGCGCGCCGTCCAGATCACGTAGCCGATGCCGGAATCGGCCGCGACGATCTCGGCGATGATCAGATAGGTCCAGCACCAGCCGAGCGTGATCCTGAGATTGTCGATCAGCGTCGGCCCCATCCAGCGCAAGGCGACATCGGTCATCACCTGCCTCGAACTGGCGCCGACGGTGCGGGCGACCTCGACGAACTCCTGCGGCACCCGCCGCATGTCGTCGGCCACCAGAAGCACGAGCTGGAAGAACGTGCCCAGCCAGAGCAGGAAGATCTTGGTCTCCTCGCCGACACCGAACCAGATGATGGACAGCGGCACAAGTGCGGGAACCGGAAGATAGCGGATGAAATCGATCATCGGCTCGAGTGCGGCTCCGACGATCCGGTAGCTGCTCATCATGATGCCGATCGGGATGGCCATGGCCGCGGCGAGCAGGAAGGCGATCCACACACGCGCGGTCGATACCACGACGTGCCAGACGAGGTTCTGCTCGGTCAGCATTGTCCACAAGGCGATGACGACGCGGCTCGGCGAGGGGAGAAATTGCGGCGCGATGACGCCCGCGCGCGCCGCCAGCTCCCAACCCGCGACGATCAGGGCGGCCGCCGCGACGCTGACGGCGGATTCCGCCATCGGCGAAGCCCGGCCGCGGAAAACAAAAAGACTGCTGAACAAGATTGCTATCCCCGGATGGTCGAAACAACGGCCGTCGCTGACGGCTGCCGGCATGGCATGGCCGCCGGCGGGCGCCGGAAAGCGGGCCGCCGGATCTGGTCGATACAGCCGCTACTTAGCCGTTACCTTGTTGATCGCCGAATTGTCGATCTGCTCCGTCGCCACGAGCTTGTTGTCGGCGGCGCCATTCTCCAGGTTGAGGTCCATCACCGTTTCGAAGATACCGTGGAGCGTGCCTTTTTCTCCCGGTTTGCCCATGTAGGCGAGCGATTCGGCGAGCGTCGTGTAGGACAGGCTGGAGTCGACGATCTCGGTCACTTCAGCCGCTGTCAGGCCAAAATGCTTGGAGGCCATGTCGGCGAATTTTTCCGGCTCGGCCTTGAGGAAATCGACCGCCTCGTAGATGCAGCCGAGAAACTTCGCGTACTTGTCCGGGTTCGCCTCGAAGTCGTCGTTGCGGGCGATGATCGCATCGATGATGATGCCGCGATGATCCTTGGACGAGACCAGCATGCGGGCACCCGGACGGGTTGAGGCCTTCAGCGCCTGTGACATGAACGGTTCGTAGGTCGCGATCGCGGCAATCGAATCATCGACGAAAACCGCGCCCGTGTCGGCCGTTGCGATGTCCTTGATCTGGAGATCCTTCAGCGACAGTCCCGCCTGCTTCAGCTCCATCTGGAGCAACAGGCGCGAGGGAATGTTCGGCTCGGCAGCGACGACCTTGCCCTTGAGATCCGCCACCGTCTTGATCTTGTCGTCGGTGATGACGCCGTCGCCACCGACGGATTCGTCGATCGTGCCGATGATGATGCCCGGCGTGGAGGCGTCGCGCGGCCGGCCCTGATATTCGCCGACGGAGCGCATCTGCATCTCGATGTCGCCGCGCGCCATCGCTGCCATGACGTTGGTCAGGTCATCCTCGAACTTGATGCTGACGTCGAGGTCCTTGCCGGCGAAGCAGCCCAGGTCGCCGGCGATGTGGACAGGTGCAAATCCCAGCCACGTCGGAGCAAGGATGCGGATCTGGTCGGCGCTGAAGGCGAACTGCGAACTGGCAAGCACCAGTGCTGCGGACAACGCGATGCGAAGTGACGATTTCATGATTGTTCCCCATTTTTGTTCCGCGCAGGCTCGCGATTTCTAGCATTGATGTAAATGAGTTTATTTAGAATTTTACATCGAATAATGTCGATGTATCGCTAAGCAGGTTCTGCAAAAGTGTCCCACGGTTTTGCGCCCAGAACCTGCGCAAAAGAAAGGAATCTAAGCAGACATTCGTGGGACGCCCCACGAATGTCCGCTTAGTCGAAGGGACAAGGCATGCGCCGTCTGGACAACATCGACATCCGCCTGCTGCGCGTCTTCGTGGCGCTGGCCGATTCAGGCGGCTTCGCCGACGCGCAGATTACCCTCAACCTGTCGCAGCCGACGCTCAGCACGCATCTTGCGGAGCTGGAGAAACGCATCGGCGCCCAGCTCTGCCATCGCGGACGCAAACAATTCCGCCTGACCGAGGTCGGGCAGGCGACCTATGACGCGGCGCAGAAACTGTTTCGCGACCTCGACGATTTCGGGCATCGCATCAGCGCGGCCAGCGGCAGCCTGTCCGGCCGGTTGCGGATCGGCACGTCCGATGGCGTGTTCACAAGCGATGAGCTGGGCATCCAGCATGCCCTCCGACGCTTCATGGGCCCCGATTCCGATGTCTTCATCGACCTTTCGTTGGGCACGCCGTCCGAACTCGAGCAGCAAGTCGCCGATGGCGGCCGCGATATCGTCATCGGGCCTCTGTCGCAGAAAGCGCCCGGCGTCGTTTACCGGGATTACTGCGGCGAGCCGCATTTTCTCTATTGCGGCCGACGGCACCCGCTTTTTGCGGTGCCCGATTCAAGGATCGACCAAAGCGCCATCCACGCTGCGCGGTTTTCAGTGCGCAGCTATCGGTATTTCGACGATCTCTATCTCGTCGGGCATCCCAAGGCCAGCGCATCGGTGATCCACATGGAGGCGCAATTGATGCTGATCCTGTCGGAGAATTTCATCGGCTTCCTGCCGGGTCATTTCGCATCGTCATGGGTCCATGCCGGCGAGTTGCGGGCGATCAAGCCGGGGTCCTATACCTTCAGTTCGCGGCATCTGATCGCTTACCGCAGGGCAGACGAAACACGAAATCTGGTCCAGGCGTTCCTGCAGGAACTGACCAGAGGATCGGAAGCGGGTCCTTGAAAGGGCGGGGATCAAGATAGTGAGCCCGCCGCTGCGACTGGCACAGCGGCGGGCTCGGGAGGCCTCAGACGGTCTGACGATCTGTGGAGCGAACCGATGCATCCCGTGGAATGCATCGGACGATTGGCTCAGTTGTGGCGAATTTCCGTTCCCAGCACCTTCAGGCACTCGCGGATGAACGCGGCAAGTGCGGTCCAGCCCTTTGCCGAGACCATCGTTCCGTCCACATAGGCCTCGGTCGGGGACAGGTCGATATAGGTTCCACCGGCGAGGGTCACCTCCGGCTCGCAGGCAGCCAGCGCACCTACTTTCTTGCCACGCACGACGCCGTCGACCGCGATCAGGATCTGGACGCCATGGCAGATCGTAAAGATCGGCTTCTCGTTTTCGTGGAAATGGCGGACTATCGCCTGCACGCGCTTATCCGTGCGGATGTACTCGGGGCCACGGCCGCCCGCGCAATACACGGCATGATACTGGTCGAGCTGTTTTTCCGCCTCCGAAAAGGTCTTGTTTATCAAAGCATAGTGGCCCGGTTTTTCGGTGTAGGTTTGGTCACCTTCGAAATCGTGAAGCGACGTCTTGATCAGGTCTCCAGCCTTCTTGTCAGGACAGACAACGTGGACGATGTGGCCGACGGCCTCCATCGCCTGCTGATAGACGAAGATCTCGTATTCTTCGGTAAACTCACCGGTCAACATTAGTATTTTCTTGCCTGGCATGGTCGGTTCCTCGTTTTGTGGATGGAAGTCAGCGAGCATTGCGCTCGCCCGGCGGCGCGGGTCTCAGAAAAGGGATCCGGGACGCGGTATTCCCAGGCCTTTGCCTGCGTGATCAACGGTGCGTCCAGCCTGACGGCGCCGCTCCCAATGTGGACGGTGACGGACATCGTGACAGTCTCAGTCGAACGCCAGCAACAAACGATCACGAGAATGCTCGATATGACGGCGCATCGCTTGTTCCGCCGCAGCGGAATCGGAGGCAGCGAAGGCGGCCAGGATGGCCTCATGTTCGTCGAGCGCTTCCTCGGTAACGCGCGCATGGAACATCAGGCGGAAAATGTGGAAGTGCGTATGCTGGAACGCGAGAGTCTCGCGCACGAGATCATTGTTTGCAAATTCCATGATCCTGTCGTGGAAAATGGCGTCCTGCCGCGCAAAGTTGGAGTAACGCAGGCGTTCATCCTTGCCTTCGCGGCGCGCCATGACCCCCGCGGACTCCTGAAGCACCGCAAGTTTCGCCTCATCCATCAATGCGGCTGCTTTGGCCGCCCCATGCGGCTCGAGCATAAGGCGAAGCTCATAGAGCTCGTCAAACCGGCGCTTGGTTATCTGCGGCGCGGCGCGGTAGCCGATCAAATGTGTCTTCAGCACAAGGCCTTCGCCTTCGAGGCGGCCAAGCGCTTCACGGATTGGCGTGTGGGATACATCGAGTTCCTTGACAAGATTGTCGACGGTGATCCGCGAGCCAGGCGCGATCTTCAGCGACATAAGTTGCGCGAAGATCGCTTCGTACACGTCCTCCACCAGGCTGTTGGATCGCTGGATGCGTCCGCCGGCGGGGTCGGCTTCTCGGGCATTGCTTAAGTTCGTGACCTGCATCTTTGCCTCTTGACAGGATCACTGGCTAACACGATGCTCCGCTCAATACAATCCTATATCTTATACGATTTTATAGAGGATACGTTTTTGGGACCGAGCTCAACGAGCTTTCGCTTTCCGCTCCCAACATCATCGATGGGACGCAGAACATGAGCCTTTTCGCTGCCGTAAGGCTGCCGCCTGAAATCCTGTTCGGGAAGGGCCAGCGCCATGTCATTCCAATCGTTGCGGCCAGGCTGGGCCGTCGCGCTCTCGTCTGTACCGACGAGCGCTTTGCCGCCACTGCCGCCTTCGCAGAGATCGTGGTGGCGCTCGAGCGGTCATCAATCGATGTGCTGGTGCACGACCGCGTGCTGCCGGATGTGCCAAGGGACACGGTTGCCGTCTGCGTGAAGGAGGCGCGAGAGTTTGCGCCGGACATGGTGATCGGCATCGGGGGTGGCAGTTGCCTTGACATGGCCAAATGCGCCGCCTTGCTGATCAGCCATGGCGGCAAGCTGCAAGACTACTATGGAGAACTCAAGGTTCCCGGTCCGACGTTGCCATTGATCGCGGTGCCAACAACAGCCGGCACCGGCTCGGAAGTGACCCCTGTCGCGGTGATCTCCGATCCGGATCGCACCTTGAAGGTCGGCATCTCCAGCCCGCATCTGATCGCGACAGCCGCCATCTGCGACCCGGAACTGACGATATCATGTCCCCGGGACTGACGGCAATCGCGGGCGCAGACGCACTGACACATGCGATCGAGGCCTTTACCGCCGTCAGGCGCGGCACTGACCCCGGCCTGCCGCAACAGCATGTCTTCATCGGAAAGAGCGCCCTGACCGACCATTTTGCGCTGCTCGCAATCAAGCTGCTTGGCCGCAGCCTCGAGAAGGCATACCGCGACCCCGCCGACGAGGACGCTCGGGCCGATGTGATGATGGGCGCGCTTGCAGCCGGCTGCGCGTTCGGTACGGCCGGAACGGCGGCGGCGCACGCGGTGCAATATCCGGTCGGCGCCGTTACCCACACCGCCCACGGGCTGGGTGTCGCCACCATGTTGCCGTATGTCATGAAGTACAACCGGGCCGCCGCAGCCGCCGAGATGACCGAGATCGGCCTTGCTCTTGGTCTCGACGGGAGCGGCCGGAGTGCCGGTGAGATGGCCGACGCGACGATCGACGAGATCAGCCGGCTGTTTGGAGCGATCGGGATCACGCCGACGCTGGCCAAGCTCGGGCTTCCCGCCGACAAGCTCGATTGGACGGCCGAACAGGCGCTCGGCATTGACCGTCTCATCAAGAACAATCCGCGTCCATTCGATCTGGCAGCCATGCGGGGCCTGATCCAGGCTGCCTATGATGGCGACCTCGCCACCTACGTCATGTGAGCAATCGAGGAGCGGGCCATGAACATATCTCACCAGGGACTGGGGGACGATCAGGACACTGCCGACTTCCATAGATTCTCCCACGGCTTGTATATTGGCGGCCAGTGGAGGCAATCCGCCGACGGCAGGGAAATCCAGGTCGTGGACCCTTCCACGGAGGCGGTGATCGCAGCCGTTCCCGATGCGACGATCGAGGATGCCGCGGCCGCGGTGGAGGCTGCGGCCAAGGCCGCCGATGGCTGGCGCACAACGGCGCCCCGCAAGCGTTCTGAAATCCTCAGACGCTGCTTTGAACTGATGATGCAACGTTCCGAGACGCTGGCAACCCTGATCTCGCTGGAAAACGGCAAGGCACTCCGGGACGCGCGTGGCGAGATCGCCTATGCTGCGGAGTTCTTTCGCTGGAATGCCGAGGAAGCCGTTCGCATCACCGGTGAATTCGGGATTGCGCCTTCCGGCACCAACCGGATCGTGGTCGACTACGAGCCGATCGGCATCTGCGTCCTTGTCACACCCTGGAACTTCCCTGCCGCCATGGCGACGCGCAAGATCGCGCCCGCCTTGGCTGCCGGGTGCACGGTGATTTTGAAGCCAGCCAGCGAGACCCCGCTCACGGCCTACGCGCTTGCCGCGCTCTACCAGGAAGCCGGCGTTCCGCCAGGTGTGGTGAACGTCCTGACAACCTCCAATCCCGGCCCTGTGACGGCCGCGATGCTGGCCGATCCGCGGGTGCGGAAACTCTCCTTTACCGGCTCGACGGGTGTCGGGCGCGTTCTGCTGGCCGAGGCTGCAAAGCACGTGGTTTCGTGTTCGATGGAACTTGGCGGCAACGCGCCATTCCTTGTGTTTGATGACGCGGACCTTGACGCGGCGGTCGATGGGGCGATGGTGGCGAAGATGCGCAACGCCGGCGAAGCCTGCACGGCTGCAAACCGCATCTATGTCCAGTCCGGCGTTTACGATGCCTTTGGCGAAAAGCTCGCCAGGCGGATGTCGGCACTCAAGATCGGCGCTGGTACGGACGCGGCCACGGAGTGCGGGCCGATGATCACCAGGAAGGCAGTCGACAAGATCGACCGTCTGGTCAACGATGCTGTCGCCCGTGGCGCGCGGGTGCTGTGCGGGGGCAAGGCAGGCTCGGGACCGGGATTCTACTATCCACCGACCGTGCTCTGCGGCGTCCCGGCCGAGGCGGAGATGGCGCACGAAGAAATTTTTGGGCCGGTGGCGCCGATCTCGAGATTCGAAACGGAAGCCGACGTCATCGCGCGCGCCAACGACACCGAATACGGTCTTGCCGCCTACATCTACACGCGCGATCTTGCGCGTGGGATGCGGGTGGCATCCAAGATCGAAGCCGGGATGATCGCTCTCAACCGCGGCTTGATGTCCGATCCGGCAGCACCCTTCGGCGGGGTAAAGCAGAGCGGCCTCGGCCGCGAAGGCGGCCAGCATCACGGCATTGCCGAGTTCATGGAGGCGAAATACCTCGCCGTCAGCATTTGAGCGGAGGAAGCGTGCAAGGCGATCCATTTCGCATCCGCGACCACGTCGCGGATTTTGACAAAATCGTGCAGGACATCGTTCACCGCAGCGAGGCCGTTCGCGCAACCATTCCAATGACTGCGGACGTTGCCTATGGGCCGGATCAGACCGAAACCATCGACCTGTTCTTTCCCTCGGGCAGAAGAAGCGGCCTGCCGGTGCACATGTTTATCCATGGCGGCTACTGGAGGATGTTCTCCAAGCGCGACTACTCATACGTCGCAACGACGATTACCCAGGCCGGTGCCATTGCCGTCATCGTCGACTATGCTCTGATGCCCAAGGTCAGAATGGCGACGATCGTCGACCAGGTGCGCCGCGCCAAGCAGTGGGTTCTGGCCCAGATCGCCGACCACGGCGGAGACCCGGCGGAACTGACTGTCAGCGGTCATTCGGCGGGAGCACATCTCTCAACGTTTCTGTTCAACAGCGAGCATACCCCCTCGAATGTGCGGGCAGCTCTTCTGCTCGGCGGGCTCTACGATTTGAAACCGCTCCAGAACTCCTTTCTCGCCAACGAGATTGGAATCACCGACGAGGAAGTCGCCTTGTTTACACCGCTTGCCTATCGGCATGATCCTCAAACCAGAGCGACGGTTCTGGTCGGAGCCAATGAGACGCCGCCTTTCCATCAGCAAGCAGATCGATTCAAAGAGAACCTGCTGCAGCGGGGTTCGCCGGTAAATTCGCTTGTTCTCACGAACCGCAACCACATGGACAGTGTCAGAGATCTCGGCCTGCCTGGGAGCCAGGCGGGTGATTGCCTGACGAAACTGATTGCAAACAACCGCCGCTGACCCTCCCAGCAGACATGTCAACCATCACCCATGGCGGCTTAACCGCAATGCCGTCTGCATCCATCCGGGCACGGGCGAGTCTCCGGGAGAACATCCCGGAACTCTGAGCCATTCCGTATGAACTCTTGGGTTAAATATCGATGCGCTGCTCGGTGTTCGGGTCGAACAGGTTGACGCTCGCCGGATCGACGGCAAGAAAGATTGCCTCGTTTCGTTGGCCGGCAAACCTCGGCGGCACGCGCGCCGTGACCGAGCGATCGCCAACCTGCACTGTCACCATCGTTTCGGGTCCGGTAGGCTCCACCACATCGATCACGCCCGTTACCGAAGCTTGATCGCGCTCAGCCACCTTCAGTTCCTCGGGCCGCATGCCCAGGATCACCGGGCGCTCGGAGATTTCCGCCGGTTTGCTGGCCAGCATCGCGATCGATACCCCGCTCGCTTCGAAACGGACACCGTCCGCGTCCCGGACCAATTGTCCAGGAAGGAAGTTCATTGCCGGAGACCCTATGAAACTTGCCACGAACATGTTGGCGGGCCGTTCATAGACAGTGCGCGGATCGGCCAATTGCTGAATGTGGCCGCCCTTCATCACCGCCACCTTGGTGCCCAGCGTCATTGCCTCGATCTGATCATGCGTGACATAGACGATGCTCGTGCCGAGACGCTCGTGCAGGCGCTTGATCTCCGTGCGCATTTCGACACGAAGCTTGGCATCCAGATTGGACAGCGGCTCGTCGAAGAGGAACAGCTCCGGGTCGCGCACGATCGCCCGGCCCATCGCTACGCGCTGCCGCTGTCCGCCCGACAGGTTCGCGGGGCGCCGGTCGAGCAGATGCGAGATTTGCAGCAGGCGCGCGGCATCCTCGACGGCACGCTTGCGTTTGTCGGCGTCCACGCCACGCATTTCCAGCCCGAAGCCGATGTTTCTCGCGACCGACATGGTTGGGTACAGCGCGTAGGATTGGAACACCATGGCGATATTGCGGTCCTTGGGTGCAAGGTCCACGACCGAGCGTCCGCCGATCAGGATATCACCGCCGGACGTGTCGTCGAGGCCGGCAATCATGTTGAGCAAGGTCGACTTGCCGCATCCGGACGGCCCGAGCAGAACCAGGAAACCTCCGTCCTCGAGCTCGATGTCGACGCCGTGAAGAACCTGGACCGAGCCGTAGGCCTTGCGCACGTCCTTGATGGAAAGTGTCGCCATGTGAGCACTCCTAACCTTTGACGGCGCCTGCGGTCAGCCCCTGAACCATGGTTCGCTGGACGATAGCGAAGAGAACGATGACCGGGATGATGCTGAGGATGCCGCCTGCAGCCAGAACGCCCCAAGGAAGCTGGAACTCGCCGACCATCAGTTGCAGGCCCACGGGCCAGGTGCGAGACCCCTGCCCCGTCGTGAGCATCAGGGCGAACAGAAACTCGTTCCAGGCAGCGATCGCAATGAACACGGAACTTGCAACCAGGCCGTTCCGCGCAAGCGGCACGACGATACGGACCATGGCGCCAAGCCTTGTCGAACCGTCGATTCGTGCCGCACTCTCGAGTTCCCTGGGTGCTGAATCGAAGAAGCCTTTGAGCATCCATACGAACAGCGGCAGCAGGAAACTCGTATAGGCAAGCGCAAGGCCGAAACGGCTGTCTACGAGTCCGACGCCGCGCATCACGACATAAAGGGGAATGATCACCATGACCGCCGGGAACATGCGAACGACAAGATAGCCGAGCATGAGCCGGTCCCGGCCGCGAAACGCGAAGCGCGAAAATGCATAGGCGGCCAACGTCCCTGTGACGACGCAGATCGTCACCGTCAGCAAGGTGACGACGAGGCTGTTGCCGATAAGCAGGGGAAAGCCGGACTGCGTCCAGATGGCGACATAATTGTCGAAGGTGATGCGGCTCGGTATGTACTGCATCGTCTGGGTGACGATATCGGCCTCATATTTGAGCGATGTCAGGAACATCCAGATCATCGGGCCGATGCAGAATGCCGAGAGGCTCACAAGCACGGTGTAGGTGGCGATGTTCGCGATCAACCGCCGGTGACGCTTGCTTTCGATCATCGCTCTATTCCTTGGTAATCCTGGACATGCGGAGGTAGGCGACCGCGAAGATCATCAGGATGACGAACATCACCACCGACAGGGCGGATGCGTAGCCGAAGTTGAATTCCTTGTAGGCGGTCTGGAAGGCGTACAGCGATAGCACCTGCGTGGCATCTCCCGGCCCGCCGCCGGTGAGAATGAGGAGCAGATCCGGCGAGTTGACCAGACTGATGACACGCAGGATCACTGCCGCCGCGATGACGGTCTTGAGCATCGGCAGGGTGATCAGCCTGAGCTGTGCCGCCACGCCCGCGCCATCCACCGCGGCCGCCTTATAGAGGTCCTCGGGAATACTCTTCAGACCCGCAAGCAGCAGCAGCGCGAAGAATGGAAACCCGTGCCAGGCCTCGACCAGAATGGTCGCCGCAAGGGCGGCATTGGGGTCAGCAAACCATGCCTTGTAGGACTGCAGGACGCCCATACGGACCAGAATGTCGTTGATGACGCCAAGCCGCGGATCGAGCAGCAAGGCCCACATATGGCCCGCTACGACGTTGGGCAGGAAATAGGGAAGCAGGATGAGCACGGCGAAGATCTTCGTGCCCGGCAGATCCCTGTTGAGCGCTGTCGCGGTGAGAAGGCCAAGCGCCAGTTCCAGCACGACCGCGGCGGTCACCCACACGACCGTGTTCTTCAGCGCAATCCAGAAGACCGGGTCGGACCACATCGCCGCATAGTGTTTGAAGCCAACCCAACCATCGAGCCCGGGACGCGTCAGACGCATCTCGCGAAAGCTGATGGCCATGCCGTAAAGGGTCGGATAAGCGATCACAAGAAGGATGAGGACGAGGCTCGGCAGGAGCAGCAAATACATCCAGTATCGGGTCTCGGACAGTTCGCCGAGAGCCCGCAAAGGCAGGTATCCGCTCGCGCTTGAAGTCATGGATCTCCGGCGCGAAAGCACCGTCCCGTTGCGTGATAGGCGCGGCTGCACGCCTGAGCCGCCGTACCGGAATATGTCAGCGAAGGGCAGCTTCGAGACCTTGGGTCATGCGGTCCACAGCCTGTTCCGGCGTCGACTGGCCCGTCAGCACCGACTGGAAAGCGGGATTGACGACATTCTCGGACCAGCCCGCGGCACCGACGAAATTGTTCGGCAGGCGTCCGAAGTCGAGCGTTTCCACCGCCGCGCCGTAGATTGGATTCCCGGTGATCCGCTGATCCTGCAACGCAGCGGTGGAGGCCGGAAAATAGCCGGTCCCCTCGAGCAGGGCTATGGCAGCGTCCGTCTGACCCCAGAAACTCACCCACTGCCAGGCAGCCTCGATATTGTCTTCCTTCATGATGCCGTTGCCGGCGTAGGCGACGCGGGCGATATGCGCCTTGGGACCGGCCGGCATGGGTGCGGTCGAGAACTGTTCGCCCTGCTTCATCGCGCCGGAGATTTCGTTCAGCGAACCGGTGTGGTGCCACAGCATTGCCGTCTGTCCGGTGCGAAACGCCTCCATGATCTGGCGGTAGCTGTCGTTTGGCGCGCTCGGCGGCACGACCTTTTCCCTCAGGAAGAGATCGGAATAGAACGTCACCGCCTCGATCGCCGCGGCCCTGTCGATGGCTGGCTGCCCGTCCTTGACGATCGGCGAGCCGAACGCCTCCATGACGTCGATGACATATTTGAACCCACCGGCGCCGGCCCGCATGCCAAAGGCAAACCTGCCCTTCGAAGGATCGGTCAGCTTGCGGCAGGCCTCCAGGAATTCGTCGAAGGTCTTGGGCGGCCCTGCCAGCCCGGCGTCCTCGAAATAGTCGGCGCGGTAGTACATCCAGTCGACGAAGGCGAAGGCGGGAACGGCATAGATCGCGCCGTCGCTGGAAAGCCCGGTCCAGCGGCTGTCGGGAAAATTCGCCTTGCCGGCCCAGCCGTTCACGCGGTCGGTAAGGTCGATCAATCCCTCCATCGCGGTAAGATCGGCGAATCGCTCGGCGATCACCATGGCGGTATCCGGACGCCCGCCGGCCAGCACCGCCGAAGAAACCTTGGCCATATATTCCGAGTTCGGGATGTTTTCCTGCGTTACAGCCGCATCCGCATTCGCCGCCTGGAACATCCCGATGACTTTGAGCAAGGACGCCATTTCCGACTGACTGGTAAAATGGTGCCAGTAGCTGATGGCGCTCGCAGCCCGGGCACCGCCGACGTGCCCCGCCATCGCAAGGGCCGCGGAGCCGATGAGAAACTGCCTCTTGTTCAACTGCATGCGACCTCCTCCAAGATATCAGACCAGCACACTGATCGATCAGTGGAGGCTTGGGTAACATCATTTCCCAAGCCGCGCAACCGCGCTTGAGAGCAAGTGGCAAACGAAGCGCGCGACTTGACGTGTCAGACGAGACCGAGGTTCCGCTGCACGGCCGCTTGGAAATGCGCCTGCAGCATTGCTTCAGCGCTGTCGGCATTCCTGGTGCTGCAAGCCTCGAGGATGTCGAGATGTTCCTTGAGTGTCCGGATCATGATAGGCGAGGTGAGCTTGCTGTCGAGCCGCAACAGACGCAGATAGTTGTGCATGCGCCGATAGGTGCTATCGATCAGCGGATTGCGCAGCGCGCCGATGATTGCGCCGTGAAGTTCTCCCTCCAGCGCATCCATCTCCTCCAGTTGCTCTTTCCCGACTCCCTCTCGCTCTACCCGTCGAATCAGGCGGGAATGCCGCATTTCCAAGGCATTCATGACGGTCTCGTCGCCTTGCTCGGCAAAGACGCGTATTGCCGAACGCTCTATGATGGAGCGGAACTGGTAGGTTGCGCGCGTAAGCTCCAGGCCGGGTCTTACGAACTGGATTCCCGAGCGCGGGTGAATGGTGAGAATTCCCTCGGCTTCGAGCACGCGCAGAGCGTCGCGAAGCGGAGCGACGGGCACGTCGACGATCGCGGACAGCTCGTTCTGCGAGACGAAAGCCCCGACCGGAACGCGCCTGTCGAACAAGCCCTCCAGGATTCGCTCATAGGCAACATCGCTCATGCGGGTGGCCGCCACCAGGGTGTGATGAGAGACGGATTTTGCTTTGCCCGCCACTTGCGGCACCCCCTTTGGTTCGATACTAAGGCATTATCTGATAGATCAGTATACACTATTAAACGATCAGAAGGTCATTGTGATGAGCCTTTCGCATTTTCGTATAACCCGATTTCAGTTCGCCCGCGACCGGGTAATCGGGGACAGTCAGGTTCGCGCGGACGATGTCAACATTGCCGCTCTGGAACTCGTTTCGGAAACTGGTGAGGTCGGACTGGGCTTCGTCCAGACGCTCTTCACTCCCCTGCCCGACCAGACGGAGATCGAGACCGTTTTCGAGAACGAGGTTTGGCCGGCGCTGAAAGGACACAAGGCGATCGCGCTGGTTCACCGTGTGAACCGCCCGCGCGGCGGCAACCAGCGGGCCTACTCCCTGCCTTTTCACGAGGCCGTTCAGGTGGCGCTTTGGGACCTTGCGGCAAAAGAGGCCGGCCTGCCCCTTCATGTCCTGCTTGGCAGTCGCCGCAATCGCGTGGGTGCTTACGCCAGCGGTCTCGATTTCCACCTCGACGACGAGGCCTTCGTCTCGTTGTTCTCCCACGCGGCGTCGCTCGGCTACTCCGCTTTCAAGATCAAGGTCGGCCATCCGGACTTCGACCGCGATCTGCGGCGCCTGGCGCTGTTGAAGACCTGCGTGCCGGCAGGGTCGAAAATCATGATCGATCCGAACGAGGCGTGGACTTCGAAGGAAGCGCTGGTGAAATTGGTGGCGATCCGCGATGCCGGCCACGACCTTCTGTGGGTCGAGGATCCGATCCTGAGGCACGACTACGAAGGGCTGAGAACGCTCAGGCACGCAGTGACATGGACCCAGATCAACAGCGGGGAGTATCTGGATCTCGAGGGCAAGCGGCTTCTTCTGGAAGCCCACGCAGCCGACGTCCTGAATGTCCACGGCCAGGTAACCGATGTCATGCGCATCGGTTGGCTAGCCGCCGAGCTCGGGATTCCGGTCAGCATCGGCAACACCTTTCTGGAGGTCGGCGTGCATATGGCGGCCGCCCTCCCTGAAGTCGAGTGGTTGGAATACTCATTCCAGAACTTCGACCATCTGGTGGACCAGCCCATCGAAATCCGGAACGGTTACGCCTATGCGCCCGACCGGCCGGGCCATGGACTGGTACTATCCGAAAAAGCACGCACCGAATGGATAAGACCAAAGCGTCTGGCACGGTCGGAACTGGGTGCCCCGCCCGAAAACCCGCGTCTTCCCGGAAAATCACGATGAGAGATCGGTCATATCGGCTGCGCTATGTATGGCCGCAACGCCTCAGAGACTGTTTGGAACTCGATCAGGCCGCGGCGAAAATGGTGTTTTCCGAGCACCGGCCTATGCCGGCCGTAGCCTTCATCTGGCGGAGGCGCCTATGAGGGCTACGGCCGGCGAAGGCTGGAGCGGAGCGTACATCATGTACGTGAGCATCGGAGCGCAGGAAAACGCCATTTGCAGCCCGGCCTCATCGAGTTCCAAACAGTCTCTCAGCGAGGGAAAAGGACCTCGCCCAGTCCAAGCACCGCGTTGTCACCGCCATATTTATGCGGCGCGTTGCCCAGAAGCGGCCGTTTCAAAATACCCTCGGCGATCAGATGGCGATCGATGACGGCGGCGAAGACGCTTTCCGGCGCGCCGCATTCGACGAAGCTCGGCGACAGGCTTTTTGGTGCGCGATCGAGAAGGATCGAACCGCGACGCATCAGATAGCCGGGCATCTCGCCGGTACCGCCGGCCACCACCAGCGTGCCGGCGATCATGCGGCTGCCGGCATGGTCGCCTGAGCCTTTCAGCACCGCGATCAGGCCGCGCCGCATGCGGTCGGCGGCAAAAGCGCCCGCTTTGCCCCTGACGATCAGCACGCCGCCATTCATGCCGGCCAGCTCCCCGGCGAGCGGCGCCCCGAGGTGGTCGCCGGCGTTGCCTGTTATTTCAAGCCTGCCGCCGCGCATGCCGGAGCCGGCATGCGGACCCGCATTGCCTTCGATCGTGAGCTTGCCGCCGCGCATGGCACGCCCGGCCCGGGCGCCGGCATCGCCGACGAGGCGAACCGAACCGCTCCGCATGCCTTCCGCCACGCGGTCGAGGCGCGCGCTTCCACCTTCGAAGACGATGTCCAGCGGATCGTTGCCGGCGACGCGAAAAATATCGCCGACCTTCGATCCATGCTTCGACATGCCGATCTGGATTTTTTCGATATCGTGCCTTTCGATCCCGGCAAGCCGCTCCGGGGTCAGCGGCGACAGGTCAAGGCGCTCGGGCGGCTCGGCGACAAGAGTGAAGGTCAGCGCCTTCATGGCAGCATATCCTTCAGCGAATAGATGAATTTGCCGAGCTTGCCGCCGTAATTGCCGGCGCTGATGCGAACCGCGCCTTCGTACGGCCCGAGATCGATGACGGCCTTGATGCCGGCCTTCATTGCCGCGGTTACCGCGTCGTTGGTCTCGCCGTCGATGACGATTTCCAGAACGGCGTTGATGTCGGGGCCGAGCTCGCTCCTGACGACACCGCGCAGCGTCGGCGCGTAGGCTTCGTTGGCCGAGGCGATCATGCCCTTGTATTTGCCACCGATCTTGGAACCCGAACGGGCGATGCCGCCCGGAAACGGCACGATCGCGCCGGGCACCTGGCCGATCGCGGCGACCGCGGCCTCTGCGGCAACCAAGGCCTTGGCGCTGCTTTCAGCCATGACGAAGAAATTGCCGCCGCCGACGGCCTCCTTCGTCAGCCCGGTCGTTGCTTCGCACAGGAATTCGCCGTCCATGACGGGAACGCGCCAAAAATGCCTGCCGCCGATCTTCTTGGAGATCTGCCAGCCGTCGCCGAAATAACGCAGCGCCGAACCGAGCTTCAACGCGGCGCTGCCCTCCAGTCCGGCGAAGCAGGCCGAACCCGGCGAAGTCAAGACACACTGGCCGACGCGGTTGAGCAGTTGTTTCTGTAGTTCGTCGGTCCCCATCGCGAAGATCATCACGCGGCAGCCAGGCCGGCCATCCGGTGTGGCCGATGGCGGCAGTTCGACATCGATTGCCGCTTCGCAGCCGCAGCCGATCACCGAAGTGGCAAAGCCGGTCATCGTGATCGCCGCCTGGCGCGCCCATTTCCGGTTCGGCGCGGTGATGATGATGGCGGTCGCGCGCATGCCGAAGGCCTCGGCAAAGGTATCGTCGATCGTTATGCCATTTACGCTCACGTTCGGCATGCCACCTCGCCGAATGGCTGTTCGCGCGCGATCGCGGAATCCGGGAAATTGAACCAGTCCAGCGACAGGCCGTAACGCTGCTGGTGATAGTCCTCCAAGCGGCGCACCATCGCCTTGTCCGGCGACGGATTGAGCCTGAGCGCTTTGCCCCAACGGTAATGGGTGATCTCCCCGTCTTGCACGACGAGATCGCCATCCTTGAAGACATATGCCGCCTGCCCCAGCATTTTCGCGATATCCCCGTCCCTGCGGTAGATCGCGATGTCGGCTATGGCGCCGGCGCCGAGATGGCCTCGATCGGTCAGCCCAAGCAGCTTGGCCGGCGCCGCCCGCGTCATGATGGCGATCTCCTCGAACGTGTATTCGCGGTCGATTGCCGCCAGGGTGGAGAGCGCCATGGCGGATTTCGAGAGTCCGGCGATCATCTCGGTGCGCGCCTCCCGGCTCATCAGCAGCTCGAACAGAGCCGGATAGGCGGTAAAGGGGGCGCCGTTGGGATGATCGGTGGTGAAGAAGACCCGCCAGGGATCGTCGATCAGCAGAAAAAGCTCGAGCCCGATCGCCCACTGCATCGTGCCATAGAAATCCTTGCCATAGCTGTAGGGCACGATGCCGCCGCCATTGCCGTCGCCGTCATGAATGACTGACTTCTTCGGGCTAGCACTGCCACGCGCCGAAAACTGCCGCATGACGTCGGAGGAGATGGTGACCGTCTGGCCGAACATCACCTGGCCGATGTCGATGGTGACTTCCGGCGTCGCATTAACCAGTTCGGCAAGACGCGCCGCGGCCGAGGAAAACTTGCGCTTGCCTTCCGTGCCGTAGCCATAGAACTGGAGATGGGCAAGGTGCAGCGGCAGCCCTTCCGCCGCCGCCATCGTCGAAGCCGCCGTATCCGCCGATCCGGGGCTGCCCAGATTGTTGCAATGGACATGCAGCGGATGCGGGACGCCGAGACTGTCGACCGCGGCCTGCAGCGTCTTGACGATTGTGCGCGAGCTGACGCCATAGGAAGGCACCACATCGTC